>NZ_LSJI01000046.1 GCF_001557235.1 Phenylobacterium sp. CCH9-H3
GCGGGCGACCAGCTCGTCCTTGTGGAACGGCTTGGTCATGTAATCGTCGGCGCCGCCCGAGAAGGTCTTCACCTTGGTCTCGATCTCGGCCGTGCCCGACAGGATCATGATCGGGGTATTGATCTTGCCGACGCGCAGCGTCCGCAGGACGTCCATGCCGCTCATGTCGGGCAGATTCAGGTCCAGGAGGATCAGGTCGTAGTCGTAGATCTTGCCCAGATCGACGCCTTCCTCGCCCAGATCCGTCGTATAGACGTTGAAACCTTCCGACTTGAGCATCAGTTCGATGCTCTGCGCGGTGGCGCTGTCGTCCTCGATCAACAATACGCGCATTGGCCTCTCCTGCCGCGTCCCCGCATTCCCCCACGAATTCTGGTGAATCCGCGTTATGCCTCGCCGTTAACCTGCCCTACCGTCCTTTAAGACAGGTTAATGGTCGCTGGTCCCGACCTCCGAATCGTTAATCTGATTTCGGAATCCGACTCAAGCTGGGCCGGCCTTCGGGCGAGTCGCGGACGTGTTGAATCTTTCGTGATTGGACGGCGGCCGCGAAGCGCGGGTGGGAACGCCTCGCGCCGCAAGGGGTTCTGACCTGGACAATAGAGGCCGGAGATCCCCATGACCGACCACCCCGAAACCCTTGCCCCGTACCGCATGCCGTGGCGGCGCGACCAGGTGAAGCAGCTCGGCGCGCTAACCCCGATGCTTAGGTATGTTCCGAGGAACCCGCTGTTCCTGATCGGCGCCGCCGTGGTCGGCGTGGCCGGCGTGCTGGCCTGGCGCAACCGCGAGCGGATCGCCACCGCGGCCAGCCCGGTGATCGACGACGCCCGCGCCAAGGGCCAGGCCCTGATCGAAGAGGCCCGCACCAAGGGCGAGGAACTGATCGAACAGGCCAAGACCACCGGCGAGGCGGTTGTCGCCAAGGCTCGGACGCGTCGTCGCGCCGCACCCGAAACGACCACGCCGGAGCTACACTGAAGCCTGTTCTTCACACCCCCTTAAGCCTGAAGAGGCAATGTCCCCAGCGTAGCTGAGGGGCGTGCGTGAAGAGCCTGGTGGCCGCGGTCGAGCGGCTTGATCCTCTGACGGTTTCCGGGCGGGTGGCCGCCGTCAACGGCCTCCTCATCGAGGCCCGCGGCGGCCTGTCGCGTCTGGCGGTCGGCGCGCGCGCCGAGATCGACCGCTTCGCCGAAAAGCCCGTCGCGGCCGAGGTGGTGGGCTTCCGCGAGAACCGCGCCCTCCTGATGCCGTTCGGCCCCGTCGAGGGCGTCGCGCCCGGCGCCGAGATCCGCATCCAGCCCCTGGGCTCGGCCGTGCGCCCCACCAAGGCGTGGCTGGGCCGCATCGTCGACGCCTTCGGCGAGCCCATCGACGGCAAGGGACCGCTGCCGCAGGGCATCGCCGCCTATCCGCTCCGCGCCTCGCCCCCGTCGGCCCACGCCCGCGCCCGCGTCGGCGAGCGGCTGGACCTGGGCGTGCGGGCCATGAACGTCTTCACCACTTGCTGCCGCGGCCAGCGCCTGGGCGTCTTCGCCGGCTCGGGCGTCGGCAAGTCGGTGCTGCTCTCCATGCTGGCCAAGAACGCCGACTGCGACGCGGTGGTGGTGGGCCTGATCGGCGAGCGGGGCCGCGAGGTCCGCGAGTTCATCGAGGAGACCCTGGGCGAGGAGGGCCTGCGCCGCGCCATCGTCGTAGTCGCCACCTCGGACGAGCCGGCCCTGAAGCGCCGCCAGGCCGCCTACATGACCATGGCCATCGCCGAGTTCCTGCGCGACCAGGACATGGAAGTCCTCTGCCTGATGGACTCGGTGACCCGCTTCGCCATGGCCCAGCGGGAAATCGGCCTGGCCGCCGGTGAGCCGCCCACCACCAAGGGCTACACCCCCACGGTCTTCACCGAACTGCCCAAGCTGCTGGAGCGGGCCGGCCCCGGTCCGATCCGTCCCGACGGCACCAAGGCGGGCCCCATCACCGGCCTCTTCACCGTCCTGGTGGACGGCGACGACCACAACGAGCCCATCGCCGACGCCGTCCGCGGCATCCTGGACGGCCACATCGTCATGGAGCGCGCCATCGCCGAGCGCGGCCGCTTCCCGGCGATCAACGTGCTGAAGTCTATCAGCCGCACCATGCCCGGCTGCCAGACGCCCGAGGAACGGGTCGTCGTCCGCCAGGCGCGCGAGGCGCTGTCGGCCTATTCGAACATGGAAGAGCTCATCCGCATCGGCGCCTACCGCGCCGGCGCCGATCCGCTGATCGACCGGGCCATCGCCCTCAATCCGGCGGTCGAAGGGTTCCTCTCGCAGGATCCCAACGACGCCACCGGCCTCGAAGACTCCTTCGCCGGCCTCGCCGATATCCTGAACGGAGCCGCCGCGTGAGTTGGGCAGAGTCGCTGATCAAGCTCTCCACCTATGAGGCGGAGGTCCTGCAGAAGCGCCTCGCCGAGATCGTGGATCGCCGCGTCGCCGTCGAGATGCGGCTGGCGATGCTGGAGGCGGAAGGCGAGGCGGAGGCCATGTTCTCGGCCCAGGAGGCCACCGCCGGCATCTACCGCGCGGGCTTCTTCGAAGGTCTCAAGCTCCGCAAGGCCAAGATCCAGTCCGAGATCGACGTCATCCTGATCGAGGAGCAGGGCGCCCGCGACGCGCTCGCCGAGGCCTTCGAGACCCAGAAGAAATACGAGCACATCGCCGAGAACCTCAAGCTGGAGGCGCGCAAGGCGCAGGGCCGGCTGGATTCCGCCGCCCTGGACGAACTGGGCCTCCGCAAGAAGGCCGGTTAGGCGGCGCGCGCGGTCCGATCCGCCACCGCGTCCAGGATCCGCGTCGTGGCCGGCGCCCCGACCTCCGCTCGCCGATAGGCCACGCCAACCTCGCGCCGCAGTCTCAGGTCGCTGATCGGCCGTACGATCGCGGGCGTCGACGCGGGGACCACGCCTTCGGGCAGCACGGTGGCGCCGATCCCGGCCTCGACCAGCGCGATGGCCCATTCCTCGGTCGTCGCCACGGCGGCGATCTCCGGCTTGAAGCCCAGGTCGGCGGCGCCGGCCGCGTTCTCGCAGTTGCAACGGGCGATGAGAGGCAGCCCCTTCAGGTCCTCCAGGGACAACGTCGGCTTGAACCTCAGCTTATGCCGCGGGGGTAACGCGACCACATAGGCCTCCGACCAGAGCGGCGCGAACGCCTCCTCTTCGCTCGCCATGCTGCGCGCGATGATCCGCGCATCGCAGGGCTCGTCGGCGCCGACCAGCGACAGCCTGACGGTCGGGTCATCGGAGAGCGGCTTCAGCACGCCGAGCGTGCGGGAGATGTCCAGGCTCGACATCAGGCCCACGACGATCCGAGCGGCTGGCGGCGCGGCGAAGAGGCTTTTCAGCGCCAACGCGTCGTCCACCAGCCGCCGGGCCCGGGCGTATAGCGCCTCCGCCGCCGCGGTGGCGGCCACGCCTTTGCGATGGCGCACGAAGAGCACCGTCTCGAGCTCGCGCTCAAGCGCGGCGAGGGCGGTCGAGATCGAAGGCTGCGAGATGAAGCAGCGTCGCGCCGCCGCGGTGACGCTTCCGGTCTCGTACACGGCCAGAAAGTAGCGTAGCTCGCGCAGTTCCATAGTCTATACCTATGTGAACGGTTTGAAATCCATATTTTACGAATATCGTTCTCTGCGCAAGGGTGGGGCGTTCAGGAGAACCCCATGCCTTTCCAACAGCTCACCTTGCCCCTGGCCGCCTTCGTCGCGGGCCTTCTGATGACCGCCTGCCAGGCGCCGCCCGTCGCGGCCGAACTCGCCGCGCCAACTCCCCCGGCGGCCCATCCGCCGGCTGGCATGCGCATCGCGGCCCTGTCTTCGGGGTCCACCCAGTCGTCCGCAGCCATGGCGTACGAGGGCGGCAGGAGCGACGACCGGCGGACCTTCGTGGCCGGTGCGATCCTGGTGGATCATCCGAAGGGGCGACTGCTGTTCGACGCGGGCTACGGCCGCGATCTTGTCGAGCATTTCAAGACCGCGCCCAAGATCATGCAGATGTCGCTGAAGCCTGTTCTGACCCAAACCGTGGCGGCGCAGCTGACGGCGGCGGGAATCCCGCTGTCCAGCCTCAAGGCCATCGTCCTCACGCACGCCCATTGGGACCACGTGAGTGGTGTCGCCGACATGCCGGGCGTGCCGGTCTGGGCGAGCGCGGCCGAGCTGGCCTTCATCCAGAGCGGCAAGGACGGCGGAACGCTGGCGCGGAACCTGGGCCTGAAGGACTACCGCGCCTTCGACTTCCCGGACGGCTCCTACGCCGGGTTCACCCGGAGCTGGGACGTGTTCGACGACGGCAGCGTCGTGTTGGTCCCGGCCGCTGGCCACACGCCCGGCTCGATCGTGGCCTTCGTCAACACGCCCGATGGCCAGCGCTACGCGTTGATCGGGGACACGGCTTGGCAGGCCGAAGGGGTCGCTTTGCCGGCCCAGAAGCCGCTGTTGACCCGGTTCGCGGACGAGGACGCCGCAGCGACCAAGGCGATGCTGGAAAAGCTGCATGCCCTGAAGGCGGCGCAGCCGGATCTGGTGGTCGTGCCGGCCCACGACGAGCGGGTGTGGGCGACCCTGCCGGCGCTCGCGCCGGCTACGGCGAAATAGGGCCTACTTCCCCTGGCGGGCGCGTTCGGCTTCCACGTCCTGGCGCAGGACGTGGAGGTCTTCACTGATCTTGAAGATCGTCACGTAGAACTCGCAGAACGCCCGCCACAGCAGGACGGCGATGAAGACGCCCAGCATGCCCACGCCCAGGACGCCGACGGCCAGCAGGATGCCCCAGCCGCCCTCGCGGATCGCCACGCCCACCGAGGCGCCCAGCACCCCGAACGCCAGCACGCCGATGATCCCCAGGCCCGCCCAGTAGACCAGGTGGACGACGCTGCCTGTGATCAGGCGCTCGAAGGTCAGCAGGTCCCAGAGGAATTGGCCGTTCGTGCTCTGGGGTCGCTGGAGGGGTCGGCGCATCCGAAATCCGAGACTCAAAAACCGGGCGAGGCGCCGGTCAGGCCCGAACCGCTATCAGCCGAACGGGCGGGCTGCAACGTCGGTCAGATCGCGCCGACGGTCTTCAGGCGGGCGCGGGGGTGGATTTCGTTCTGGCTCATCACGGGCGTCTGGCCGCGGAACCGCTCGATGATCGAGCGGACATACGGGCGGACGGTGGGGCTGGTCAGCAGCACGGGGCTGTCGCCAGCCAGGGCCGCGCGCTCGAAGGTTTCCCGCACGCCGCGGATGAACTCCTGCAGCCGCGAGGGGGCGAGCGCCAGCTGCTTCTCGTCGCCCGTCCCGACCAGGGCGTCCGCGAAGGCGTTCTCCCAGTCTGCCGACAGGGTCACGATCGGCAGGGCCCCGTCGTCGCCGCGGTAGGCGTAGCAGAGCTGGCGGGCCAGGCGGCCGCGGACCTGCTCGACCAGCAGGGTGATGGAGCTGGTGTGCGGCGCGGCCTCGCCGATGCCTTCGAGGATGGCGCCCAGGTCGCGGATCGAGATCCGCTCGCGCAGCAGCGACTGCAGCACGCGTTGGACCGTGGTGGCGGTGACCACGCTGGGGATCAGGTCGTCGGCCAGCTTCTTCTGCTCGGCCGGCAGGTCCTTGATCAGCTTCTGGACCTCGGCGTAGGTCAAGAGGTCCGGCATGTTCTCCTTGAGCACCTCGGTCAGGTGCGTGGTGAGAACCGTGGCCGGGTCGACGATCGTGTAGCCGCGGAAGGTGGCCTCCTCGCGCAGGCCGTCGTCGATCCAGGTGGCGGGCAGGCCGAACGCCGGCTCCTTCATGTGCTCGCCGGGCAGCTCCACCTGGGCGCCGCGCGGATCCATGGCCATGAGCTGGCCGATGCGGACCTCGCCCGCGCCGGCTTCCATCTCCTTGATCCGCAGGCAATAGCCCTGCGAGGGGAGGCGCATGTTGTCCAGGATGCGGACGCTGGGCATCACGAAGCCGAAGTCGGTGGCCAGGGTGCGCCGCAGCGCCTTGATCTGGTCGGTGAGCCGGCGGCCCTCCAGGTCGTTGATCAGCGGCAGCAGGCCGTAGCCCAGCTCGATCTTGATCTCGTCGATGGCGAGGGTCTGGGCGATCGGCTCGTCCTCGGCCTCGGCCGGCGCGGGGGCGATGTCCACCACCTCCGTCTCCGGCGGGGCGTGCGACCGCCGCCAGGCCAGGACGCCGGCGCCCACCGAGAGCAGGGCGAACGGGATGATCGGCATGCCGGGGATGACGGCCAGGGCGCCCGCGGCGGCCGAGACCATGCCCAGGCTCACCGGATTGGTGGCGAGCTGGGTGACCAGGGCCTTGTCCGCCGAGCCCTCGACGCCCGCCTTCGACACCAGGAAGCCGGCCGCGATCGAGATGATCAGCGCCGGGATCTGGCTCACCAGGCCGTCGCCGACCGACATGATGGTGTAGGTCGAGAAGGCTTCGCCGAGCGGCACCTTATGCTGCATCACGCCGATCAGGATGCCGCCGATGATGTTGATCGCCAGGATGATCAGGCCGGCGATGGCGTCGCCGCGCACGAACTTCGAGGCGCCGTCCATGGCGCCGAAGAAGGTGCTTTCCTGCTCCAGCTCCTTGCGGCGCTTCTTGGCGTCGTCCTGGTCGATAAGCCCGCTCGACAGGTCGGCGTCGATGGCCATCTGCTTGCCGGGCATGGAGTCCAGGGTGAAGCGGGCCGCCACTTCGGCGATCCGGCCCGAGCCCTTGGTGATGACGACGAAGTTCACGACCACCAGGATCGCGAACACGATCACCCCGATGATGAAGTTGCCGCCCATCATCAGCCGGCCGAACGTCTCGATGACGTGGCCCGCGCCATGCGCGCCCTCGTGGCCGTGGCTGAGGATCAGGCGGGTCGTCGTGATGTTCAGCGCCAGCCGGTAGAGGGTCGCCACCAGCAGGACGGTGGGGAAGGCGGTGAAGTCCAGGATCCGCTTCATCAGGAGCGCGGTCATCAGGATCAGGATCGACATGGCGATCGAGATCGAGAGGAAGACGTCCAGCATGAACGCCGGGATCGGCAGGATCATCAGGACGACGACGCCGATGACGCCCAGCGCCATGGCCACTTCGCCGCGCATCACCCAGCCCATCATCTCCTTGCCGGAGGGGGCGGTGGTCATGCGGGAGGAGAAGCCGGTGTCGGCCATCAGCCGTGATGCTCCAAGAGGCGGTCGTCGACCCTGCAGACGTTATCGGCGCGGCGGGGCGCCGATATGGTTAACGAAGATGACCGGCGCGGCCTTTTCAGGCCGCGCTCGCGCCCATCTGCGGGGCGGGCACGGGCACGCCGGCCTCGGTGTATTCCTTCAGCTTGTTGCGCAGCGTCCGGATCGAGATGCCCAGGATGTTGGCCGCGTGGGTGCGGTTGCCGAAGCAGTGCTCCAGGGTGTCGATGATCAGCTGCTGCTCCATCTCGGCCACGGTCTGGCCGACGAACGAGCGGGTGGCGATGTCGGCGGCGCTGGCCGCGGCCTGGGCCGTTCGCGCGTGGGCGTCGGCGGGAGCCAGCGGCTGGCCGTCCGGCAGGCGGATGGCGTTCTCGTCGATCTCCGGACCCACGGCCAGCAGCACCGCGCGGTGCATGGCGTTCTCGAGTTCGCGGACGTTGCCGGGCCAGCGGTGGGCGGCCAGCCGGCGCTTGGCCTCGGTCGACAGCGGCTTTTCGGGCATGCCGTTGGCGGCGGCGTACTTCTTCACGAAGAACTCGGCCATCGCCAGCACGTCGCCCGGGCGGTCCCGCAGGGACGGAATGCGCAGGTTCACGACGTTCAGGCGATAGAGCAGGTCCTCGCGGAACGTACCCTCCTTCACCGCCTGCGCCAGGTCGCGGTTCGAGGTGGCGAGGATGCGGATGTCCACCTTCACGGGCTTGGAGCCGCCGACCCGGTCGATTTCGCGCTCCTGGATCGCCCGCAGCAGCTTGGCCTGCAGGCGCGCGTCCATCTCGCTGATCTCGTCCAGCAGCAGGGTGCCGCCGTTGGCCTCCTCGAACTTGCCGATCCGGCGGGCCAGCGCGCCGGTGAAGGCGCCCTTCTCGTGGCCGAACAGCTCGCTCTCGAGCAGGTTCTCGGGGATGGCGGCGCAGTTGACCGAGATGAAGGTCCGGTTCGCGCGGCGCGACTTCTGGTGGACGTAGCGCGCGATGACTTCCTTACCCACGCCGCTCTCGCCGGTGATCAGGATCGAGGCGTCGGAGGGCGCGACCTGGTCCGCGAGCTGGATCACCGACTGCATCGCCGGGTCGCGCACCACCATCGGGCGGTTGTCGTCGCTGACCGCGGCCAGCACGGCGGCGATCAGGGCCGCGTCCGGCGGCAGGGGGATGAATTCCTTGGCCCCGGCGCGGATGGCGTCGGCGGCCCGCTTGGGGTCGGCGGCGATGCCGCAGGCCACCACCGGCGCCCGGATCCGCTCGGCCTCGTTCGCGGCGATCAGGCCCGCGATGTCGAGGTCGTAGTCGACCATCAGGAGGTCGGCGCCCTGGCCGGCCCGCAAGGCGTGCGTCGCCGCCTCGATGGTCTCCACGTGGCTGACCTTCGCCCCCGCGCTCATCGCCATCTTCACGGCGGTGGAGAGCTGCCCACTCAGTTTTCCGACGACCAGAAGCCGCATATCCCTACTCCTTCAAACGCCGGTCTCAGACCTGGGCGTCGCCGTCCTTGATGATTTCCGTCATGGTCACGCCCAGCCGCTCGTCGACGATCACGACCTCGCCGCGGGCCACCAGGCGGTTGTTCACGTAGATGTCGATCGCCTCGCCCACCTTGCGGTCCAGCTCCAGCACCGAGCCCTGGGAGAGCTGCAGCAGCTGGGCCACCGACATGGACGAGCGGCCCAGCACGGCCGAGATCGCCACGGGGACGTCGAAGACCGGCGCCAGGTCTCCGGCGGTGCGCTCCTCGCCGAGCAGGTTCGCCAGCACGTTGTCGGCGTCGGCCTCCGGGGCGAATTCGTCGAGTTTCAGGTCGTCTTCGGCCATGGGTCTAGCTTTCGCTGCCGGGGATCAGGGGTTCGGCGTGCAGCCCTTCGGCGGCGAGCGCCGCCTCCAGGGCCAGGGTCACTCGGCCGGCGGCCTGGGCGGGATCGAAGGCCGCCTGGCCGTCGCCGAAATCGAGGGTGAAGGCGTGCCGCCCGAAGGCGCCGTCGGGCTTGACCACCACCGCGCCCTCGAAGCCGAGGCCGCGGGCGGCGTCTTCCAACAGCGCTTGGAGGTTCTCCGCCAGGGCCGGATCGGCCGACACCACCAGCCGGGGCTGGGCGTCGATCTCGCGGGCCAGGGTCTCCAGGGCGGCCAGCACGGGCGCCTGGGGGAACTTCTCGAGCGCGGAATCGGCGATGGCGCGGGCGCAGGCCAGCGCCAGGGCGGCCGAGCCCTGCCGGTGCTCGTGCGCCACCTCGGCCAGCCGCGGCAGGGCCTGGGCGCAGGCCGCGGCGATCTGGCCGAGCGCGGCCGCCTGCTGGGCGGCGATGCTGGCCATGGCCGCCCGCTCGCCCTCGGCCCGGGCCGCGGCGCGGATCTGCTCGACCTCCTCGATCGGGAACAGGCGCTTGGGCCGCGGCGCGGCATAGGCGACGCCGCCCTTGGCGTCGAACTCGGTGTCGAAGCTGAATTTCTGGAGCGCTTCGGACATCAGTAGATCAGCTCATCGTCGCTGCCCGAGCCGGCCAGCATGATCTCGCCCTTGTTGGCGAGGTCCTTGGCGACCTGGACGATGGCCATCTGGGCCTGATCCACGTCGCGCAGGCGAACGGGACCCATGCTCTCCATGTCCTCGCGCATGATCTTGGCGGCGCGTTCCGACATGTTGGAGAAGAACATCTCGCGCAGGCTGTCCGAGGCGCCCTTCATGCCCAGGGCGAGCTGATCCTTCTCGACGCTGCGCAGCAGGGTCTGCACGCCGCCGGGGTCCAGCTTGGACAGGTCCTCGAACACGAACATCAGGGCCCGGATCCGCTCGGCCGCCTCGCGGTTGCGCTCTTCCAGGGCGGTGATGAAGCGGGTCTCGGTCTGGCGGTCGAAGGCGTTGAAGATGTCGGCCATCATCTCGTGGCTGTCGCGCTTCGAGGTGCGGGCCAGGTTCGACATGAACTCGTTGCGCAGCGTCTGCTCGATCTTGTCCAGGATCTCGCGCTGCACCGGCTCCATCCGCAGCATGCGCATGACGCACTCCAGGGCGAAGTCCTCGGGCAGCGAGGCCAGGACCCGGGCGGCGTGCTCGGACTTGATCTTCGACAGCACCACCGCGACGGTCTGCGGGTATTCGTTCTTCAGGTAGTTGGCGAGCACGGCTTCGTTCACGTTGCCGAGCTTGTCCCACATGGTCCGGCCGGCCGGACCGCGGATCTCCTCCATCAGCGCGTCGACCTTGTCGGGCGGCATGATGGAGGCCAGCAGCTTCTGGGTCTGTTCGAACGAGCCCATGATGGCGCCCGTGCCGGCGGCGCCTGACACGAACTCGACCAGCAGGTCCTCGACCACGCTGGCGGCCACGTTTCCGAGGCTGGCCATGGCCTGGGAGATCTCCTTGATCTCCTCCTCGTCCAGCGCCTGCCACACCTGGGCGTGCTCCTCGCCGAGCGCCAGCAGGATGACCGCGCACTTCTCCGCCCCGTTCAGCCGGGAGGGGTCGACGATGCTCTTCGAATTGCTGCGTGCGACGGCCATCAGGGGGTCTCATGCAACCAGGAGCGGAGGATCGCGACCGACTCGTCGGGGTGGCGCTCCACGAACTCGGACACCTTCTTCACCGCGCTGGCGCGGACCTGGCCGTCGACCCGCGCCATGTCGATGCGCGCGTGGGCGTCGTCGCCGCCGCCGCCCGGCCCGGGCAGGGCCAGCTGGCTGCCGTCGGCGCCGATCTGCATCGGCTGGCCGTCGGGGGTGACCATCACGCGGGTGATCTGGCCGGCCGGGCCGACCAGCGCTCCGCCGCCGCCCATGGCGCCGGCCGCGCCCTTCTTGCCGCCGCCGCCGCTCAGCAGCGGGCGGGCCACGAAGAAGATCATCAGGACGCCGACCAGGGCCAGGACGCCCAGTTCGACGGCGCGCATGATGTCGTTCTTGTCGAACCCCATCAGCGGACTGGAGGCGACCACGCCGGCCCCCTCGTCCACGGTGGGGAACTTGACGTTGATCACGCTGACCTGGTCGCCCCGCTCCTGGTTGTAGCCCACCGCGGTGCGGACCAGCTGCTCGATGCGCTGCATCTCCTCGGCCGAGCGGGGCGTGTACTCGCCCGGCTTCCCGTCCTTGCCTGCGGCCGTGGCGCCGTCCACGGCGACGGCGACGGAGAGGCGCTTCACCGTGCCCGGCTCCTGCACCTCGGTGCGGACCGTCTTGGAGATCTCGTAGTTGGTGGTGGAGTCGGTGCGGCCGCTGGCCGAGGTGTTGCTGTTTTCGTCGTCGCCGGGCGCGCCCGGGATGTTCGCGGCGACCGAAGCCTGGCCTGAGCCGGACCGGTCATTCTCGCGCGCATTCTCTTCGGTGGTGGATTCCGACCGGATGACCTGGCCGTCCGGGTCGAAGGTCTCCTGCTGGACCGTGACGCGGGCCAGCTCCAGGTCGGCGGTGACGTTCACCCGGGCCTTGCCGGCGCCGACCATGCCCTCGACCAGGTTCTTGACCTGCTTGGCGATGCGCTGCTCGACCTCGGACTTGCGGCCGTCGGCCTCGGCGGCCGTGCCGGTCTCGCCGCCCGACAGGGTCTTGGCGTGCTGATCCACCACCGTGACCCGGTCCGGCTTCATGTTCGGAACGGCGCCGGCCACCAGGTTCTGCAGGGCCCGGACCTGCTCGGCGCTCGGGGCGCGGCCGCCGACCCCGATGGTGACGGAGGCGGACGGCTGCTCGGCCTCCTCCTCGAACAGCTGCCGCTTCGGGAGCACTAGGTGCACGCGGGCGGAGTTGATGCCGTCCAGGGAAAGGATGGTGCGCGACAGCTCGCCCTCCAGGGCGCGCTGGCGGTTCAGCTGCTGGACGAAGTCGGTCTGCCCCAGGGCGTTGGCCTCGTCGAAGATCTCGTAGCCCACCGAGCCCGCCGTCGGCAGGCCCTTGGACGACAGCATCAGGCGGGTGGAGGCCACCTCGTCCCGGGGCACCATGATGGTGGAGCCGTCGCCCTTGACCTCGTACTTGACGCCGGCCTGGTCCAGGGCGGCGGTGATCGAGCCGGCTTCCTTGAGGTCCAGGTTGGAATAGAGCAGGGCCTTGGGCTGACCAAGGTTCATGAAGACGGCCGCCAGGACGGCGGCGAGGCCGGCGCCGATGCCCAGGATGGCGGCCAGCCGGCCGATCCCGAACCTCTGCAGCATGCCAACGAACTGGTTCAACCCGTCGCCCCTTCCCGTCACGCAGGGGCGCTTTGAAAGCGGTCCTCCCCCTCAGGTAGGCAGGATTTACCCAGTCCTTGGTTAAGGGGCCGTTTAAGCGGAGCCGTAGCGGGCGGGACAGGCTGTCGCAGGTCGGCTTTTTTTGCCTACCGGCTCCAGGGCTCCAGGGCGCCGTTCATGGCCAGCAGCACCGAGAAGCCGGCGTAGATGAGCACGGTGATCGTGAAGAACACCTTCCGAAGCGCCGTCCAGGAATCCACCCGCCGCCCGCCCTGCCAGATGGCGGGCGCCGCGGCGATCGTCACCAGGGTCAGGCCGGCCGCCACCAGGGCGCAGGTCGAGGCGGTGATGATCAGGGGACCCGGCCAGCCGTACATGATGGAGGGAATGTCGGACGCGCCCGCGCCCCAGGCGCCGAACAGCCCGATGGCCGCGAGCCAGAGGCCCGCCTGGATGTTCTGCACCAGGGCCGCCCGCGCCTGGATCTGGTTCTGGCGCAGCTCGCGGCGGTTGCGCAGGGCCAGGCCCATCAGGGTGGCGAACGCCGCGAACGCCGTCAGGCCCGCCGCCAGGACCAGCATGCCGGGCCTCTGCGTGAAATCGGCCCGCTGCAGGGTTTCGGCGTTGTAGGTCGACCGGAAGCTCACCGCCTCGCCGTCCTCCAGGTGGAAGGTCAGGCGGTCGTCCCCGGTGCTCGAGACGAACCGGCCGTCGGCGGCCGGACCGTCCGGAACCCAGGCGCGGGCCTCGCCCATGCGCCGCGTCAGCAGCCGCCCCCCGGGGGTGACCTCGACCGTCGCCGCGCCGGCGATCAGCCCCACGAAGCCCTCGAGGCCCCCATAGGCGCGCCGGGTGGAGAGGTAGTCGCCCTCGAAGGTCTTGGCCGCCGCGAGCAGCTCGGCCGAGCCGGCGCGGGGGAAGACGGTCGGCGGCGCATAGAACTGACCGACCAGGGCGTCGGGCAGGGCCGCGGCCACCTTGGCGCCGCCCTCGCCGTTGGTGGTCACGAACACGCCGAGCCCCAGGTCCGGTACCAGCACCATGGCGGAATGGAACGCCAGGGTGTCGCCGAGGTGGCCATAGCCGCGGTGGCCTCCGGGCAGGGCGAAGACCATGAAGCCATGGGCCCAGCCGTTGATGCCGGGCGGCGTCTGCCGCATGGGCGAGCGGAACGCCCGGGCGGCGCGGGGCCCGAAGACGGCGGTTCCGTTCCAGACGCCGTCGTTCAGCAGCATCAGCATGTAGCGCGACATGTCGCCGGCTGTGGACGAGGCCGAGCCCGCCGGCGCGATGTGGCCGATGTACTCATAGTCGGCGGGGAAGAAGCCTGCGTTCCGCCAGGCGTAGCCCACGGCGACGTCGCCGCGGAGCCGCTCGGGCATGGCGGCGGGCAGGCCGCGCCGCTCGGGGCGCGGCTCGCGGAAGGTGGTGGCGTTCATGCCGAGCGGCACGGTGATCTCGTCCTCGACGCGGCGCTCGAAGGTCTTCCCCGAGACGAACGACACGGCCTCGCCCGCCAGGGCGACGCCATAGTTGGAATAGCTTGAGATCACGCCCCCGCGCCGCTCCCGGCTGGGCCGTTCCTGGCGCAGGTAGAGGTCCAGCGGGCGGACCCGCCGGGGATCGTTCTCGAAGAGCTGGCCCAGGGCGCGGTCTTCGAAACCCGAGGTGTGGTTCATCAGCGAGGCCACGGTCACGTCGCGGGACGCGCCCGGGAGCCGCACCCTCTCGGGCAGGTAGAGGTTGATCGGCCGGTCCAGGCGGATTCGGCCGGCCTCCACCTCCTTCATCAGCAGGATCCAGGTGAAGGTCTTGGAGATCGATCCGATGCGGAACAGCGTCCGGTCGGCGTCCACCGCCCGGCGCGGCGCGAGGTCGGCGAAGCCGTAGCCCTTCTTCAGCACCACCTGGCCGTTCTGGACCACCGAGACCGCGGCGCCGGGAACATGCTCCCGGGCCATGGCGTCGGCGATCCAGCCGTCCACGAACGCCTCGAGTTGCGCGGGGTCGATCGGCTGGCCGGCCGCCAGCCGCGCGCCGTCGGGCCGCTTCGCCGGAACCGCGCTCGCCTCGGTCGCCACGGGAACGGTCTTGGGCCTGGCGGGAGGCGGGGTTTGCGGCCGGATCTTGGTATAGGGCACGGGCGCCTTCGGCAGGCCGGCCGCGGGCGGCGGCGTGTCCTGGGCGAGCGCGACCGGGGCTGTGAGAAGCGCCAACGCCGCCGCGATCGCCTTGCCGAACCTGCGCATCTTCAAGGCTGCTCCCCTATGAGTCTCGACCATAGCATCTCGGTTGAGTCGCGGCGCCTGTAACGCCGGTCGCCCACAGCATCGAGCGGAGCGGCCGCGCCTAGTCGGTCGTGCGCAGGCTGTCGAAGGCGTAGAGCGGCAGCATCGGCCGCAGTTGCGCGCCGACCCAGACCTGCGGCTCGGACGGCGGGCTCAGCTTCTCGGCGATCTCGCGCCGCCGTACGCACTCCCGCACCGCGCCCGCCAGGGTTCCGAAGTCGTTGGCCCGGGGCATGGCCGACAGGAAGCAGTCGTCGAAATAGGGATACTTGATGTCCTGCCCGCAACCGAACGAGGTGCGGTCGGGCCGGGCCGCGGTCACCACCATCCGGTTCGGCTTGGCCAGGGTCGGCACGAAGACGCCGGAGAAGCAGGCCGAGATCACCACCACCGTCGGCCGCGGGCCGCAGGTGCGGTCCAGCATGTCGGCCAGCACGCCGGGCCGCAGCAGGCCCTGGTCCAGCTGCGCGCCCTGCGGCAGGCCGTGCGAGGTCATGTAGAACAGGCACCCGCCGGCCGTGCGCGCGGAGAGGTCGCTCAGCGCGGCGTAGATCCCGCGCAGCTCGCTCTTCTGCGGATTGGTGTCCTTGTAGCGCTCAGGCCGCACCGAGAACTGCCGGATGTTGCCCGGCTGGAAGCCCGCGCGGACGAGGGCGGCGCTGACGTCGCGCCGGGCGTTGTCGAAGCCCTCCGAGGGCGCGCCGTCGTGGGCGTGCCAGTCGCCGGCGACCACCACCGCCGACCAGTCCGAAAAGGCCGAGGCCGCCTGCGCCCCGCCCGCCGCCGCCGCCAGCCAGAAGGCCGCGAGGAAAGCGAGGAGGCGGGCCATGCGGGACGCCTACTTCTTGTAGTTGGCGAAGGGGGTCGGGATCGCCGTGCCCGTGGCCTTGGCCAGCAGCCGGCCCTCCGGATCATACAGCTCGCCCTCGGTGAAGGCGACCTGCCGGCCCCACTTCACCACGCGGCCGATCCCCTTGATCTTCCCCGGCTGGCCGGGGCGGAAGAAGCTGGTCTTCATCTCCAGCGTCGGCGCGACCGCGGTCATGCCCGAGGCCACCATGCAGGCCACGCTCATGGCCTCGTCCAGCATGGCGCAGAGATAGCCGCCCTGGATCTGCTTCATGGGGTTGAGCAGCAGCTCGGCCTTGGCGTCGAACTCGACCTCGACGGACTTGGTCGCCTGGTTGACGCCCACCATCCGGAAGCCAAGCGTCTGGGACCCGGTCGGCTGGTTCTTGGTGCGCAGGAACCGCTGGAGGATGGCCTCGTCGGTCAGGGCCCCGTCCTCGGCCTGAGAGGGCTCGGGCGCCGCCACGTCGCTCATGCGGTCATTTCTTCCGGAACTGGTCGAGGGAGACGATCGTGGCCTCCGCCGCCTTGGCGGGCGCTTCGTCGGCCTTGGGGTCGGTCTTCGCCTCGGGCGCGGCCTTCGCCTCGGCGGGCGCGGCTGGCGGCGGCTCGAACTGCAGCAGGAACTGCACCGAGGGATCGTAGAAGCGCGTGATGGCCGCGTAGGGGATCGACAGCCGCTTGGGCTGGCCGCCGAACTGCAGGGTCACGGAAAAGAAGGTCTCGCCGGGCGCGAGGTCCCAGTACTGGTGCTGCAGGACGATGGTCATCTCGTCCGGGTACTTCGACAGCAGGTCCACGGGACCGGAGACGCCCGCCGCGTCGGTCTTGAAGGTGATGTAGAAGTGGTGTGAGCCGGGCAGCCCCTCGGGCGCGGCGGCGCGCTTCAGCGCGGCCTTGGCGACGCCCCGCAACGCATCCTGCGCCAGGGCCTCGTAGTTCATCAGATCCTGGACCGGCGGATCCTGGGCCACACGCAAAACTCCGAAGCAGAACGAATGTTTGGAAGGTAGCGACTGCCGGCCCTTACGCAAGGCTAGACGACGGAAAGTCGCGCGCTTCTCTGCCGGAGGGACAATTTTGGAAGAAGGTGGGAGGCTTCTGTTGGCAGGCGCCTCCAAGTTCTCACTTGAAGATGGGAGGCGCCGCGGAAAGGTTGGGTGGGAGGCTTCTGTTGGCAGGCGCCTCCCGGGCCCCGCCTAAGGATCTGAACCCCTAGGACTTGGTTCGGATGTTACCGGACCGCATTACGCAGCCAGGCGAACTTCCTCAGCGAAGTTATCGTTCGCATTTAGTTTAAGACCCGGAACGGTGGGTCAAGCCGAGAGAAAGCAGCGCCTTTACACGTCTGTCGATGCTGATCGGCCCCTCACTTTCCGGCGATAACCCGGAGGAAGATTGGTGGAGCCGCCGGGAATCGCACCCGGGTCCAGTCCGCTTATTATACGCGCGTTTATCTCCATAGTCGGGCGAACCCGACGCCCTACATATAGGCGCAGCGCACCGAAATTCAAAGAACCGGGCGCTCTGCCGCACCCGCGGCGCGCGGCATGGGCGGCGGAGGCGCCTGCGGCTCCGGCTCAGGCGGCTCGACCTCGGGCGCGGGGGCCGGCTCGGCGCCGGGCGGCGGCAGGCGGGCGTCCGGGTTGACCTTCAGACGGCCGCCGCTGGCGACGAGCTCACGATAGGCTTCGCGGGCGTTGGAAAAGTTGGCGCCTCCCGGGAAGATCACGTCGAACCTCGGATCGTGTCCCATCGCCGCCCCGAGCACGGCCTCCAGGACATCGGCCGCTTCGCCCACCTCGGCCGGGTCGCAGGCGCGGTGAAGGGTCACCGCCTGGCCCCGCGTCACCAGCGTCACGTCGTAGGACGAGCCCAGCAGGCACAGGGCGTCCGCCGCGTCGGCCTCCACCACCCGCACGTCTCGGGGCGACTTCCACAGGGGCAGGTCGCGCAGCGCCTGGAACCGCTGCGCCGAGCCGGGCGGCAGCTCGGAGTCGAAGCCCATGCGCCGGCCGATCACCGCCTCGCAGCAGGCCAGACCCGCGCGCCCTTGGACGAAGGCCTTGCCGTCGCTGCGCACCGTCACCCGGGTCACGGTCTGGCGCACGCTGTTGGAGGGCCGGGTCCAGACCTCCAGGATCATCTCGTCGCCCCGCACCAGCTGCCACTGCAGCGGCATCAGCCCCCAGAGCCGGTAGGTGGAGGGCGCCACGCCATTGTCCGGGGCGGCCTGGGCCTCGCCGCGGCGGATCCGCCGGCCGCCCAGCGGGTCGGCGGCCTCGGGAATTTTGAGGCGCTTCTCCTCCCACCAGCTCTTGGGATCCGGGGGCGGGAACGGCCAGATCTCCGCCTCCGCGGGCGGGGTGCCGGGCGGTGGGCCGATCACCGTCGGCTTCGCCTTCTTGCCGGGAATGGGCACGAACAGCGGAAGCTGCGCCGAGGCCGGGGCGGCCACGCTGACAGCGATCAGGCAGGCGAGGGCGACGCGTATCGACACGCCATGAAAGAGTTGGGCCGCCGCCGCGGTTCCCTAGAAGACCTCGACGCCCCGCTGCAGAGACAGCACGCCGGTGCGCGAAACCTCCACCAGACCCAGGCCCTTCATCAGGTCCACGTACTTGTCGATCTTGGACGAGGCGCCCGTCAGTTCGAACACGAAGCTCTCGTGGGTGGTGTCCACCACCTTGGCCCGGAAGATGTCGGAGACGCGCAGCGCCTCGACCCGCTCGGCGCCCGTCCCCCGCACCTTCACCAGGGCCAGCTCGCGCTCGATGCCGTTGGGGTCCTTGGTCACGTCCTGTACGTGCCGGGTCGAGACCATCTTCTGCAGCTGGGCCTCGATCTGCGCCAGCACCTGGGGCGTGCCGCGGGTGACGATGGTGATGCGGCTGGTGTGGGCGTTGGCGTCGGTCTCGGCCACCGTCAGGCTGTCGATGTTGTACCCGCGCGCCGCGAACAGCCCGACCACCCGGTGCAGGACGCCCGGCTCGTTGTCCACCAGCACCGCGAACGTGGCGCGGCTCTCCTCCTGGTCCGTATGGGCGAGGTCGTAGACGGAGGCAGGCTGGGTGTCGGTCATCGCGCGGTTCCTGAACGGTCGGGCAGGAGGTGTCACAGGACGGGGCGCGTCGCAATGGGAGAGGGGGCCGGCCTTCGCTCCCGATGTTCGTCATCCCGGGCGCGGCGCAGCGCGAAGACCCGGGACCCAGCAGACGGGACCTTGAAGCTGCGCCACGACGGATGACGCAGGCAGCGTCGGCGGCCTAGCTTTTGCCGATGGTCGGGCGTGACGCCTTCATCGCCGTCTACACCCTGCCGACCCGCCGGAATGCTCTACACTGACATCACGAGCGCCCTTGTCGCGCGTCCGCGGATCGGTCTCCGCAATGGGTGGAAAGCTGAAGTTCGCTACGGGCGGACAGGTAGGCGCCAGGCAGCCACCAGGGCAGCCGCCTTTCGAGCTACATCCATTCGATGTTCGTCGCTCGTCTCGAACTCGATCCGCTCGCGCTCAATCTTGGCGAGATACTCGACGACCCGAGCGTCCGGTGAACCGGTTCGCACGAGTTCCCAAAAGCCTGGCAGATAGGCTCGATACTCATCGTCGGGCCCGTCGGCTTCATAGACGCCGATCGGATCCCATTGCCGAAATAGCAGGCGGTCGAGGGCCTCGTAGGCTCCGGCTTCCTCGGCACTAAGTTTCGTTCCCATCACCGCACCGTGATACCTATTGCCAAGGTCCGCAATGGGTCGCAAGCCGACCTCCCTCCCGCTGTCCTAGAGCCGCATTGAACGCCCGCACTTGACCGCACTCCGCGGATGTTCTACTTTTGTTCCATGGCCGACGCCGTTCCCAGCAATGTCCAGCTCGCCGAGCTGACCCAGGTGGCGTACCGCCTGGGCAAGGCGTTCGGCCAGGCGGCCGAGCAGGCTGAGACCCACGAGCGGCGGCTGGAATTTTTCAGCGCCTTCGACCGCGCCTTCTTCTCGGTTCGGGTGGGGATCGCCCTGCAGCTGCGCCTGCGCCGCGAGGCCGCAGTCCCGGCGGAGCGCGAGGCGGAACGCGAAGACGAGCGCGCCGAGCCGCTGGAGCGGGATCCCGCCGAAACCGGCGAGCGCTACACCGAGCGCGACCGCGACCGCGATGTCGAGCGCGCCAGCTTTCCTGTCCTCCTGCGCACGCTGGAGGGCGTCGCCGACGCGGCGGCCCGGCTTCCGGGGCCGCCGCCCGCCGAGCTTCCGACCCTGCGCGAACTCCTCGCCCAGGTCGCGCCCACCCCAGAATTTGCCCGGGCCCGCGTCCGCCCGCAGACCGCGCTCCGCGCGCGCCTGACCGGCTCCGGCGCCAGCGTGGCGCTCGCCCCATCGCCCGCGCGGCGCACGCCGCACGATCCGCTGGCTCACCGGCGCGCGACCGGCCCGCCGGGGTGATCGTGGTTCCGCGGCCACACCTGCCGCCAAGCTTGTTCCCGACCGCAACACGGCTTTTGACCGTCCGGGCGAACGTGCTACCTGCGCCGCCCTCAAGGACGAGAGCCATGTCGAAGCACCAGCCCAATTACTCGCCCGCCACCACCCTCGGCCGCCAGGTCGAGCGGATGGGCGTGCGCGCGTGGGAGGATGCTTCGAACTAGGTCTCATCATCCTTGAGGCTGATCGAAAGAACCCCTCCCGGCCCGGCCGCGGAGGGGTTCTTCGTTTCGGAAGGACGTTTTGCCGCCGCGGGGGGCCGGGAGGACCGGACAACGAAAGGACAAGTCCGATGAGCGGCTATGACGTGATCGAAGGCAAGAGCGTCCACATCAAGGCGTGGACCCGCGGCGTCCAGCTGGAGGACAGCGCGCGCGAGCAGCTGCGAAACGTCGCCAGCCTGCCGTTCATCCACCGGCACATCGCGGTGATGCCCGACGTGCACTGGGGAATGGGCGCGACCGTGGGCTCGGTGATCCCGACCGTGGGGGCGATCATCCCGGCGGCCGTGGGCGTGGATATCGGCTGTGGGATGATGGCGGTGAAGACCTCCATCCGGGCCGAGCATCTGCCGGATGACCTCGCCGCCATCCGCAGCGCCATCGAGGCCGCCGTCCCGCACGGCCGGACCGACAACGGCGGGCGCAACGACGTCGGCGCCCACCAGGGCGATCCGCCGGCGCTGGCGCTGGAGAAGTGGGCCGCCCTGAAGGACGGCTACGACGCCATCGTCGAGCGTGACGCAAAGGCGGCGCACCCGCGGGGGCTCGGCCACCTGGGCACGCTCGGGACCGGCAACCACTTCATCGAGCTCTGCCTCGACGAAGCGGGGGACGTGTGGGTGATGCTGCACTCCGGCTCGCGGGGCGTGGGCAACCGGTTCGGGTCCTACTTCATCGAGAAGGCGAAGAAGGACATGGAGCGGTGGTTCATCCACCTGCCGGACAAGGACCTGGCCTACTTCCCGGAAGGGTCGGACGGCTTCGTGTCCTACATCCGCGCGGTGAGCTGGGCGCAGAAGTACGCCATGGCCAACCGCGAAGTGATGATGGGGCAGGTGCTGGACGTGCTCCGGGGCGTGTTCCCGGACCTGGCGACGGCCGAGGTGGCGGTGAACTGCCACCACAACTACGTCACCCAGGAGCGGCACTTCGGCAAGGACGTCTGGCTGACCCGGAAGGGTGCGGTGCGGGCGGGGCTCGGCGAACTGGGGATCATCCCGGGCTCGATGGGCGCCCGGTCGTTCATCGTGCGCGGCAAGGGCAACCCGGACAGCTTCTGCACGTGCTCGCACGGCGCCGGCCGGGCCATGAGCCGGGCCGAGGCCAAGCGGCGCTTCACCCTGGACGACCACGTGGCCGCCACGGTGGGCGTCGAGTGCCGGAAGGACGCCGACGTGATCGACGAGACGCCGATGGCCTACAAGGACATCGACGCCGTGATGGCGGCGCAGGCCGACCTGGTCGAGATCGTCCACACCCTCCGGCAGGTGGTCTGCGTGAAGGGCTGACCCAAGGGGCCGCGCCACAACCTGGCGTGGCCCCGAGGCCACAGCCGCCCGGTGTTGCGCAGCCGGCATTAACCTTTGCCTTGCCGCGCGGCCGCGGGGCGTGAGAGACAGCCTTCCTTCTCGAACGAGAGCCTTCGAATGACGACGCACAATCGCATGACGGAAAAGGATCGCCCGCGGGCGGACCTTTGCGTGCGCGTCGCCGCCGGGCCGGACGCGCCGATCACTCGACGCTGACCGCGCTGTGCTCCCTGGGATCACGGCGCATCCCTCGGAGCCTAAGATGTTCAAGCTGTTTTCGGGCGTTGCGCCGGTTCCGGAGCGGACCGAACCCACGGCCCTCCTGAAGCTGGTGGCGGGCGAGTTCGCACCCGCCGTGGCCGGCCTGTGGCCGGATCCGCACACCGATTTCCTCACCGCCGCCACGTCCCGCCGCCATCTCGTCTGCCTGACGCTGGCGATGGACCGCGACCTGGGCGCCCTGGCGGGCGTGATCCTGCGCGGCCGGCTGCGCGAGGCGATCCGCCTGGCGCTCGGGCGCTCGCCCCCCGGTCTGGAGCGGGCGCTTGGGCGGCTGGGCGAGACCGCTTGGAGCGGACCGGCCTATAGCCGGCTCCTGGATCTGCTGGCCGACCCGGCGGCGGCCAAGCTGCTGCGCCATGCCGAAGCCATCGACGGCGCGGCGGTCGGCCGGCTGACGCGGCTGCCCGAGCCGATGGGCCGGGCGCTGCAGCTCGCCCTGGTGCTGACCGACGACGCCGCCCAGGCCCTGGGCGAGGCGGCGGGCGCCATCGCGTGCCGGTCCAGTCCGGCCGTGGCGCGGGCGGCCGCCGCGCGGTGGGCCGGGGCCGAGAGCGAAGCGGCGCTGTTCGACGCGGTGCGGGAAGACCTCTATCCCGAGCCGCCGGCGCCGCCGTTCGCCGGCACGGCGACGCTGAAGCCGCTGGCCACCAAGGCCGCCCTGCGCGCCGCCGCGCGCCGCTATGCCAACTGCCTGGCGACCCGGGTGACCCACGCCGTGGGCGGGTTCTCGGCCTACTACGAGTGGACGCGCGGGACCGGCGCGATCGTCGAGATCAGCCGCGACGCCATCTTCGGATGGCGGCTGGAGGAGGCGAAGGGGCCGAACAACGAGGTGCTGGATCCCGAGGCGCGCCGGGCCCTCGCCGCCGAGCTCGCCGCCCTGGGCGTGCACGTCGGCCGCAGCGGCTGGCAGCTGGAACGCGCGCTCAGCCGCGACGTCGGGCGGGACTGGCGGCTGCCGTCGGTGGCCGAGGACCTGGTCGAGGTCTTCGGGGCCTGAACGGCCGCGCTTGCCTTGGGGACATCGGGCGCCAACATGGCCCCGATGTCCTCGCTTCGCCCGCCCCGCAACCTCGGCCGCCGCCTCGACTTCGAGGCCGGCGACGCCGTGCTGCACCACGAACTCCTGGAGGAACAGGCCCAGTCCCTGGGCCGCGCCGGCCGCAAGGTGGAGGCGGCGCTGGCCGCCCTGCGCGAGCACCCGGAGGGCGAGGGCCGTCTGCTCCTGGTCAAGGCCGCGGCCGACGCGGTCTGGGGCTTTTTCGTGCAGCGAGAGGTGATGGGGCTGCGCGACCGCGCCGCCGTGATCGCCGAGTATGGGATCCCGCGCGAAGTGCTGGCGCGCCTGGGCGCGCGCTGAGCTCAGCTGATCCGGGCCACCGCGGCGCCCAGCACCCGCACCAGGTCGGCCGGGGCGAGCCTGGCCTGCAATCCGCGCTGCCCCGCATTGACGAAGGCCTCGGGAAGCGCGGCCGCATCGGCGTCGATCACCGTCGGGACGGCGCGCTTCTGGCCGAAGGGGCTGACCCCGCCCACCCGATAGCCGGTCATCCGCTCGGCGTCGGCCGGCTTCATCATCTCGGCGGACTTGGCGCCCAGGGCAGCCGCCAGCTTCTTCATGCTGACCTCGCGGTCCGAGGCGAGCACCACGCAGGCGGGCTTGCCGTCGGCGCGCACCATCAAGGTCTTCAGCACCTCGCTGGGCGGCGCCCCCAGCGCCTCAGCGGCTTGCAGGCCGACGCGCTCGGCGTTCGGATCGTAGTCGTAGGTCGCCAGGCGATAGGCGACCCCAGCCGCATCGAGGGCCAGCGTGGCGGGCGTTGTTCGACTCATCGATGCTTTCGATACCCGGTGCGGGGACCACGCCGGAAGCCTGCGCCGTCGCCTTCAGCCCTTCCTGCCCATCAGGCAGAACATGGCGCCCTGCGGATCCATCCCCTGCAAGACCCAGTCGCCGCCGGGCACCTCCATGGGGCCGTTCAACACCTGGCCGCCGCCGGCCCGGACCCGCCCGGCCGCCGCGTCGATATCGCCGACACGGACGTAGTACAGCCAGCACGTGGCCGGGACGTTGTCCGGCTTCTGCATCATGCCGCCCACCTGGCCGTCCTGGTTGCTGAACAGCTGGTAGGCGCCCATGGGGCCCAGGTCGTGGACCTCGTCCTTCGTCCAGCCGAACAGCGCCTGGTAGAAGGCGAAGGTGGCGTCGGTGGGGCCGCTGTACAGCTCATGCCAGCCGGTATGGCCCGGGGCGTCCTTCGGCGCTTCCGGCCGTCCGCCCGGCGGCGGCGTGGGCTTCATCACCGCCAGCACCGCGCCCGCGGGATCGGCGATGATCGCGAAGCGGCCGACGCCGGGGATATCCTGCGGCTCGCGCATCACCGATCCGCCCAGGCTCCTGGCCTTCTCCGCGGCCGCGTCGGCGTCGTCCACCGCCACATAGGCCGTCCAGTTCGGCGGGATGCCCGCGGCCTTGTGGTCCTCGCCGAGGGCCATGACGCCTCCGACGCCATAGCCGTCGGCCTCCAGGACCCAGTACGGCATGTCGCCGCCCGGCATCTGCGAGGCGGTCCAGCCGACGACGTCGCCATAGAAGGCCCGGGCCCCCGCGACGTCGGGAGTCATGAGCTCGTACCAGATGAAACGGCCGTGGTCGGACATGGGCGCCTCCTGCTGAGGCTCCCGATCCTAGACCAGCCGCTTGCCGGCGTCGTCGATGATCGAGCCCAGATCCCGGGCTTCCTCGGCCATGATCATCTCATTGTGCGCCTTGCCGGAGGGGATCATCGGGAAGCAGTTCTCTTCCTTGGTGACCCGGCAGTCGAACAACACCGGCTTCCGGACCTCGACCATCTCGCGGATCTTGTCGTCCAGTTCGTCGGGGTGCTCGGCGCGGAAGCCGACGCCGCCATAGGCCTCGGCCAGCTTCACGAAGTCGGGCAGGGACGAGGAGTAGGAGTGCGAATAGCGCTCGCCGTGCAGCAGCTGTTGCCACTGGCGCACCATGCCCATCCACTCGTTGTTGAGGATGAACACCTTGATCGGCAGGTCGTACTGAACGGCCGTCGAGATCTCCTGCATGGTCATCTGCACGCTGGCGTCGCCGCCGATGTCGATGACCAGGGCGTCCGGGTGAGCCATCTGCACGCCCACGGCGGCCGGCAGGCCATAGCCCATGGTGCCCAGGCCGCCGGACGTCATCCAGCGGTTCGGCTCCTCGAAATGGTAGAACTGGGCGGCCCACATCTGGTGCTGGCCGACCTCGGTGGTGATGTAGGTGTCGCGGTCCTTGGTCAGCTCGTACAGGCGCTGGATGGCGTACTGCGGCTTGATCAGCTTGCTGTCCGGCGCATAGCCGAACGAGTTGCGAGCTCGCCAGCCATCGATCTCCGTCCACCAGGTCTTCATGGCGGCCGGATCGGTGGCCAGGTTCCGCTGCTTCCACGCCGCGATCATGTCCTCCAGCACCTGGCCCGCATCGCCGACGATGCCGATGTCGGCGCGGACGTTCTTGCCGATCGAACTGGCGTCCACGTCGATGTGGATCTTGCGCGAGGTGGGGGCGAAGGCGTCCAGGCGCCCAGTCACCCGGTCGTCGAAGCGTGCGCCGATGGCCACCATGACGTCGCAGTCGTGCATGGCGTTGTTGGCCTCGAACGAGCCGTGCATGCCCAGCATGCCCAGCCACTTCGGGTCCGACGCCGGGAAGGCCCCCAGGCCCATCAGGGTCGAGGTCACCGGCGCGCCGGTCAGTTCGGCGAACTCGCGCAACAGCCGGGCCGCCTTCGGGCCGGCGTTGATCACGCCGCCGCCGGTGTAGAGGATCGGCTTCTTCGCCTTGGCGATCATGGCGACGGCCTCGGCGATCTTGCCGGCGTCGCCCTTGGTCCGGGGCGAATAGTTGTGGGCGTGCTTCACCTCGCCCGGGCCCTTGTAGACGCCCTTGCCGAACTGGACGTCCTTGGGGATGTCGATGACCACCGGGCCGGGGCGGCCCGAGGTGGCGATATGGAACGCCTCGTGCAGGACGCGCGGCAGGTCGGCGACGTCCTTCACCAGGTAGTTGTGCTTGGTGCAGGGCCGGGTGATGCCGATGGTGTCGCATTCCTGGAAGGCGTCGGTGCCGATCAGGTGGGTGGCGACCTGGCCCGTGATCACGATCATGGGGATCGAGTCCATCAGGGCGTCGACGATGCCGGTGACCGCGTTGGTGGCGCCGGGACCGGAGGTGACCAGGACCACGCCCGGTTTGCCGGTCGACCGGGCATAGCCTTCGGCGGCGTGGGTCGCGCCCTGCTCGTGCCGGACCAGGACGTGCTGCAGCCGCGGCTCGGCGAACAGCGCGTCGTAGATGGGCAGGACCGCTCCGCCCGGATAGCCGAACAGCACCTCAACGCCCTGGTCGATAAGGGCGCGCACGACCATCTCGGCGCCGGAGATGGTGTCTTGCTGGGCTTCGATCGTCTGGTGGGCGGACATGTGGGGCTCGGGGTTCAGGGCAATAAAAAAGGCCCTCTGGGGGCCTGGGACAAGCGACCGGTCGGTCCTGACGCCATCGTCAGTCCGTTACGGCCGCCCTACGAGTACAAGAATGTTGCGCACGAGATTTCCCGCGAAAGATAGGAAACGGCGTGTCGCATGCTCTGCCTAGCCCGTCAAGGTGGGGTGGAGCGCAAGAAACTGCCTCCATTGGTGCGGGTGGTCTGCGGCGTCGATCCGCGGCCAGCCCGCCATCTGCCCGCGCATCCAGGTCATCTGGCGCTTGGCATAGCGGCGGGTCTCCTGCTGGGCGGCGGCCAGCGCGGTCGGAAGGTTCGTCTCGCCGCGCAGATGGGCGGCCAACTCGCGGACGCCCACCGCCTTCATGGCGGGCAGGGCGGGGTCGAGGCCGCGGGCCATCAAGGCGCGCACCTCGTCCAGGGCGCCCGTTGCGATCATCGCCTCCAGCCGCGCGTCGCAGCGCGCGTACAGCGCCTCGCGCGGCGGCTCCAGCGCCACGGCCGTCCAGGAGCCGGCGGGCAGGCCGCCCGAGGCCCTCGCCTGATGATCGGTGAGGCAGACGCCGGTCGCGGCATGAACTTCCCATGCGCGGGTCAGCCGCTGACGGTCGCCCACCTCGATGCGGGTCGCGGCGGCGGGGTCGACGGTCGCCAGCCTGGACCGGAAGGCCTCCTCGCCCATCGCCTCGAACTCGGCGGCCGCGGCATGGCGGACTTCCGCGGGGATCTCCGGGATCTCGGCCAGGCCCTTGGTCAGGGCGCTGAAGTAGAGGCCTGTGCCGCCGACCACGATCGCATCGCGGCCGCGTGCGCCGACGTCGGCGATGATGTCCGACGCCGCCCTCAGCCAGCGGCCCACCGACCAGCCATCGGCCGGATCGACCGTGCCGAACAAGTGATGCGGGGCGGCGGCCAGTTCATCAGCGGTCGGCCCTGCGGTGATCACCGAGAGGCCGGCGTAGAGCTGCATGGAATCGGCATTGACGATCTCGCCGCCCGTCGACCGCGCCAGCTCTTGCCCGAGGGCGGACTTGCCGCTTGCGGTCGGTCCGGCGATCAGCCAGATGCGGCCCGTCATGGAACTCGTCCTCACCCTCGTCGGCCCCGATCCGGCCCAGGCGGCCATAGCCGCGGATCGCGCGTCTTCAGCGCTCGCAGCCGCAGGGGCGGGCGTCAAGGCGCCCATCCCGCTGGGCGATGGCGCCCTGGACATCCCGGTGATCGCCGCTCCGGCCGACGCGCGCGCGAAGGTGGAGGGAGCGTTGGTCGACGTGGCGGTGGATGCCTGCCTCCAGCCCGCCGCCGGCCGCAGGAAGCGCCTGCTGATCGCCGACATGGACTCCACGATCATCAACGTCGAATGCATCGACGAGCTGGCCGACTTCGCCGGCGTGAAGGCTCAGGTCTCCGAGATCACCGAGCGGGCCATGCGGGGCGAGCTGGACTTCGAGGGGGCGCTCAAGGCGCGGGTGGCGATGCTGAAGGGGCTGCCGCTCGCCGACCTGCAACGGGCCTATGACGAGCGGGTGCGGCTCAACCCCGGCGCGCGGACGCTGGTGCGGACCATGACCGCCCATGGCGCCAAGGCGTTCCTGGTATCGGGCGGCTTCAACTTCTTCACGCGCCGGGTGGCGGAGGCAGCGGGGTTCGACGCCAACCGCGCCAACACCCTGATCGAGGCGGACGGCGCCTTGGCGGGCCAGGTTGGCGAACCGATCCTCGGTCGCGAAGCCAAGCTGGCGGCGCTGAGAGAAGAGGCCGCCAACCTCGGCATCCCGCTATCGGAAACCCTGGCGGTTGGAGACGGGGCGAACGACCTGGCCATGATCGAGGCGGCGGGACTGGGCGTGGCCTACCGCGCCAAGCCGATCGTGGCGGCTGAGGCCGACGCCAAGGTCGACCACGCCGACCTCACGGCGCTGCTCTACTTCCAGGGCTATTGCGCCGACCAGTTCGCGACCGACTGATGGCGCTTCCCCGCACCCCCAAGGCCGTGGTGTTCGACATGGACGGCCTGCTGGTCGACACCGAGACGGTGGTCTACCGGGCCATGCAGCGGGCGGCCGGCGGGATCGGCTCGGAAATGCCGTTCGGCACCTTCCAGCGCATGGTCGGCCTGCAGCACGCGCACAGCGACCTGATCCTGATCGAACATTTCGGCGACGGCTTCGACCTGGCGGCCTGGTCCGCCGCCGTCAGCGCCCACTTCCGCGAAGAGCTGGCCGCCGGCATCGCGCTCAAGGCGGGGGCGGTGGAGATCCTGGACCATCTTGACGACCTGGGCTTGCCGCGCGCCATCGCCACCTCGTCCAGCCTGGAGAGCGTCCGCGCCAGCCTGGGGCCGCACAGCCTGGTGGACCGCTTCCACGCCCTGATCACCCGCGACGTCCAGACTCGCGGCAAGCCGCATCCCGAGCCCTTCCTGAAGGCCGCGGAGGCCCTGGGGATCGATCCTGTCGACTGCCTTGCGCTGGAGGACAGTCACAATGGCGTTCGGGCCGCCTCGGCGGCGGGGATGATGACGGTCATGGTGCCGGACATGCTGGACCCGACAGAGGAGATGGAGACGCTCTGCGTTCGCATCGCCCGCGACCTGCATGAGGTTCGGACCTGGCTGGGCTAGAAAAACCCTCCTCCCGGCCGGGACCAGGGAGGAGGGACAGTCACCGGACCCATGGGCTTGGGGGCCTCTCGGCCGGTTCTGCGGAGAGCCATTGGGCGTAGGCGAGCGTGAGCGGCGGAGCCTTCAGCCGAGCGACCGCGGCGGCGACGGCTTCGCGACGACAGCGCCACTCGCGGCCTTCCCGACCAGGAAACAGTTGGGATCGCGGTTGGGTGCAAAGCTCACGTGCGGCGCCGTTGAGCCGTGCCAGCATTGCAGCCGCACCCGCCGCGCTGGTGAGATCAAGGTCGCTGATGACCACCCGCGCCATCAGAAGTTCGCGACGGGGCTCTGCTTGCGCCGCGCCCGCCAGAGCGGCGGCGGCTAGCAACAACATGCCTATCCGATGCACCGACGCCTCCATTTGTTACGCAAGTAATTTTCTACAGGCGTAACAAATTGAGTCAAGCCGGCATCGCGCGGCGTTCACGAAGTGGCGGGCGTCCTATCGTCCCGTCGGACCGCGTTCGAAGTAGCGGAAGAATGCGCTATCGGGGGACAGGACCAGGGTCGTCTCGCCGTCGGCGAGGCTTGCCTCATAGGCCTGCATCGAGCGGAAGAAGGCCGCGAACGACGGGTCCTTGCCGAAGCTGTTGGCGAAGATCCGGGTGCGCAGGGCGTCGCCCTCACCAGTGATCTGGCCCGACTGCTCACGGGCGGTGGCGAGCGTGATCGCCACCTCCTTGTCGGCCTGGGCGATGATCTCGCGCTTCTTCTGTTCCCCCTCGGCGCGCAGCTGGGCGGCGACCTGCTGGCGGGAGGTCGACATGCGGCGGAAGACCGCCTCGCGGTTCTGGGCCGGCAGGTCGGCGCGGCGGATGCGCAGATCGATGACCTCAATCCCGAGGCGGGAGGCCTTGGCTCTGCGATCGACGTCGACGCGGGCCTGCTGCATCAGCTGGGCGCGGCGGCCGGAGATGATGTCGGTGGCGCTGGCCGAGCCCAGCACCTGGCGCAGGGACGAGTTCACCAGTCGTTCGATCCGGTCCGCCGCCGTCTGCTCGTCGCGCAGGGTGCGGTAGAACTGCAGGGGATCGGAGATGCGGTAGCGGATGAAGGCGTCCACCACGAGCCGCTCCTGGCCCGCGGTGATGATCTCCTCCTGGTCGGCCTCCAGCGCGATGTTGCGCCGGTCCATCTTGAAGACCTGCTGGAAGAACGGGACCTTCAGGTGCAGGCCCGCCTCACTCTTGCCGGGCGCGTTGATCACGCGGACCGGATCGCCGAGGGCCACCACCAGCGCCTGCTGGCGCTGGTCGACCACGAAGAAGGTCTGCGTCAGGGTGAACAGGAGCGCGGCGGCCAGCAGGCCGTAGACGACATGGCGGGAGCTGGTCATTGGGCGCCCTTCGACTGGGGCTGGGTCGGCGCGGCCTCGACTTGCGGCGGGGGCGCCAGGGCCTGGCTCCGCGGCCGGAACACGTCGGGGGGCAGGATGATCGGGGCCGTGGCGCCCTTGGCGTCGATCACCACCTTGTTGGACGACTGCAGGATCCGCTGCATGGTCTCGATGTAGAGACGGTCGCGGGTCACACCCGGGGCGCGGCGGTACTCGGTGTAGATCTGATTGAACCGCGCCGCCTCGCCGGTGGCTTCGCGCACGGCCTGCTCGCGATAGGCCTGGGCGGCCTGGGTGATGCGCGCGGCGTCGCCCTTGGCCTCGTTGATCACGCGGTTGCGATAGGTGTTGGCCTCGTTCTCGGCGCTGTCGGCGTCCTGCTGGGCGTTGTTCACCTCGCGGAACGCGCCGACCACTTCCGGCGGCGGGTTGGCCGAGCGGATCTGCACTTCAACGATGCTGATGCCGGCGCCCCAGGAGTCCAGGGTCCGCTGCATCAACTCGGCGGTCTGCTGCTGCACCTGGCCTCGGCCCGTCGAGATGATGGGCTGGAGCGGGGTCTTGCCGACCACCTCGCGCATGGCGCTCTCGGCGACCGCCTTCACGGCCGCCTCGGGGTCGCGCGTGGCGAACAGATAGCGGGCGGCGTCCGACACGCGCCAGGTGACGCTGAAGTCGATGTCGATGATCTGCTCATCGCCCGTCAGCATCTGGCTTTCGGCCGGAGAGTCGGCCTCGGGGCCGCTCCCGCCGACCAGCGTGTTGTTGAGCTTGGTGACCGCCACCTTCTCGACCCGCTCGATGGGGAAGGGCAGGTGGTAGTTGGGCCCGGGGGAGGCGGACCGCGAATAGGAGCCGAAGGTCAGCACCACCGCCTGTTCGCCCGGCTGGACCAGATAGATGCCCGAGGCCGCCCAGAGCGCGAAGACGCCGCCGGCGATGATGGGGATCAATCCGCGCCTGGGCCGCCCGCCCGGGCCGCCCATCATGTCCCGCAGGCGCTGGGCGATCTGATCGAAATTGGCGTTGAAGTCGGGGCCGCCGGGACGGCGCGGGCCGCCGCCGCCGCCCGAGGGGCGCCGTGGCTGGTCGCGTTTGTCGTCGCCGCCGGACGGCGAACCCCAGGGTCCCGGGTTGGCGTTGTCGTTCCAGGGCATCAGGTGGTTCGCGTCATGCTCCCTCGGGACATTCACTCAGTCCCTTGAACGCCCGTGTCTAAAGCCCCCATCGGACTTGTAAACCGGCGCCTCCAGCCGGATATGAGACCCCCACCTGAGCAAAGCAAGACAAAGCGGCATGAGCGAAGCGGCAGGCCCCGACCGGACGGCCATCCTGAAGGCCCTCGACGAGGTCATCGATCCCAAGTCGGGGAAGGGGCTGGCCAGCGCAGGCCTGGTGCGCGGCCTCGTGCTGCGTAGCGGCCGCGCCGCCTTCATGCTGGAGGTCGCGCCGGCCGACATCGACCTCTACCGCACGGTGCGCGACCGCGCCGAGGAGGTGCTGGCCCTCGCCGACGGCGTCGAGACGGCGCAGGTGGTGCTGACCTCGGAACTTCAGGCGCCGTCGGCGCCGCAACTGAAGGTCAGTCCCCGCCGGCCGCAGCCTGGCGAGACGCCGCCGGCCCGCCGCGCCCGCATCGCGGAGGACCCTCAGGCCCAGCTCCACCCGATGGTGGACGCGGTGCGGCCGCCGCATGTGAAGAAGGTCATCGCGGTCGCCAGCGGCAAGGGCGGAGTGGGCAAGTCGACGGTCTCGACCAACCTGGCCGCGGCTTTCGCGGTGCTGGGCAAGCGGGTCGGCCTCCTCGACGCCGACATCTACGGCCCCTCGGCGCCGACCATGCTGGGCGTCGACGGCGACCCGACCTTCGACGCGGACAAGCGGCTGAACCCCATGGAGGCGTGGGGCGTGAAGGTCATGTCCATCGGCTTCATCGTCGAGCCGGGCACCGCCAATATCTGGCGCGGCCCCATGGCCTCCTCGGCCCTGCGCAGCCTGCTGAACTCCAACTGGGGGACCGAGGCCGAGCCGCTGGACGTGCTCGTCATCGACCTTCCGCCCGGCACCGGCGACATCCAGCTCACGCTCGTGCAGAAGCTGAAGATGGACGGGGTGGTGATCGTCTCCACGCCGCAGGAGATCGCCCTGATCGACGCCCGCCGCGCGGCGCAGATGTTCGAGAAGACGGGCGCGCCGATCCTGGGCGTGGTCGAGAACATGGCCTATTTCGCCGACAGCTCCGGCGCGCGCGTGCCGATCTTCGGCGAGGGCGGAGCTCGGCGGGAGGCGGAGCGGCTGGGCGTGCCGCTGCTGGCCGAGATTCCGATCGAGGTGCCGCTGCGCGAAGCCTGCGACGCCGGACGGCCGCTGGTGGCGACCAATACCGAGAGCGCGGCGGCCCAGGCGTTCCTGGAGCTGGCCCGCAAGCTCTCCTAGACGGCGCGCGTCACCGGGTGGACGCCGGGCTTGGCAACTCCTCGCCGGTGAGACCTTCCAGGGCGGCGGCGGGGTCGAAGGTGGTCGCTTCCCGCGCCTCGAGCTGGCGGCGCACCTCGGCCGCGCGCTCGGCCGTCAGGCGGTAGCCGATCAGGCACGCCGCTCCCAGCATGACGAACACGATCGGGCCGATGAGGAACGACAGCATGAGCGCGTTGATCGCCTCGGGACTGTTCCGCTGACCCAATTGAGGGTCGTAGCCCACGCGGGAAAGCACGCCGAAGGTCAGGAAGATCGAGCCGCCGGCCGCGATCTTGGTGGTGAGGGTGGTCATGGCGAACAGCAGGCCGCTGCGCTCCTTGCCCTGCTTCAGACGGATCTCGTCGGCGACGTCGGCGGTCATGGCCCGGGTCAGGACGTTGAATCCCGCCGCCAGGAAGCCCGTGAAGAAGAGGGTGGGCAGGGACGCCAGGACATAGCCCTTGGGCAGGAACGGCAGGGTGACGAGCAGAAGCGAATAGCCAACCGCGGTCAGCATCACCGTACGATGCTTGCTGATCTTCGTCGCCAGCCAGGCCAGGAACGGGGCTCCGAACACGCCGGCGAGGATATAGATCGCCAGCAGGATGTTCGCCTCGGCGGCGGTGAACTGCATGTAGTCGCGGCTGTAGAAGAGGTAGAGCGCGGCCATCCAGCCGGGACCCAGCGACACCACCAGATCGACGAGCAGGATGCGGGACATGCTGTGGTCCGTGACCAACTCCCAGTAGTCCCGCAGGCGGAAGCGCTGGCCTGGCGCCTCTGCGGCGATGGTCTCAGGCGTGCGCCAGACCACGAGCGCGACGGCGACGGGGGTCAGGAAGATCAGGTACCAGACCATGGCGCGTACGCCCTCGGCGTCGCTGTAGCCGGCGTTCTCCATGACGATCGGGATCGCCAGCACGCTGACCGCCCCCAGCACACCCACCGCCATCATGACCCCGAACAGCCGGGCGCGGTCGTCGTAGGACTTGGCGAGGGTCGAGGCCCAGGCCTGGTGCGACAGCATCAGGATCGAGACGCCGAGATACATCACCAGCAGCCAGGTGATGAGGTAGTCGGTGCCGACGCCGCGGCCGGCGGTCAGCAGCATGTAGAGGCCCAGCATCATCAGCGGCGCGCCGGCGAGGGTCCACACGCGGTAGCGGCCGAACCGGCTCCGGGTCCGGTCCATGCCGAGGCCGAGCATGACCTCGATGGGCACGTCGATCAGGCGCACCGTGCCGAAGGCTGCGGCGACCACCGCCAGCGGCACTCCGATGCTGGCGGCGAAGTAGGCCGGAAGGTGCACCGCCACCGCGATCATCAGGGCCTGCAACGGCAGGCTGGTCGCCGCGAAGGTCAGCGCGAGGCTGAGCGGGAGGCGCCTGTCATTGGGCCCGGCGGTGGCTGTCATCTGTCCTCCCTGCGCCGGCGCCACTGCCGGGCGCCGTGCGCGTCACGCTAAGTCTGGATCAGGTCGTGGTTCTCACCGCCGGGAACTCCGGGTCCCCCGCCATCGCCTCGACGATGCTGCCGCCCTCGGCCAGGGCGTCGCGTTCGGCCAGTTTCTCGCGGATCTCGGCGTGCCGGTCGGCCGACAGTCTGTAGCCGATGAAACAGGCCCCCGCCGCCATGACGAAGACGATGGGGCCGACGATATAGGCCAGCTCCAGGCCGCGGATCGCCTCGGGCGTGTTCACCGCGCCCTCCTTGGCCTGGTAGCCCACCGCGGTCAGGGCGAAGTTGAAGGTGAACAGCACGGCCCCGGCTTGCGCCAGCTTAGTGGTGGCGTTGGTGACGGCGTAGACCAGCCCCATCCACTCGCGCCCGCTGTCCAGCCGCAACTCGTCGGCGATGTCGCCGGCCAGCGCCCGGATCATGACGGTGAAGCCGGCCGCCATGGCGCCGACGATGAACATCAGGGGGGCGAAGATCACGAAGCTGCCCGCCGGCAGGAAGGGCAGGATCATCAGCCCGACCGAGTAGAGCGTGGTGTTGAACATCAGCGCGCGGTGCTTGCTGATCCGGTTGGCGAGCCAGGCGGTGAACGGCGCGCCCGCGAACCCGGCGGCGATGTAGATCATCAGCAGGATGTTGGCTTCGGCGATCGAGAAGCCCCGGCTATCGCGGAAATAGAAGAGGTAGAGGGCGGCCATCCAGCCAGGCCCGAGCGTCACGAAGAAGTCGGCGGCCAGGAGGCGGAGCACGTTCCCGCGGCGGATCAGGGTGAGGTAGTCCCGCGCCCTGAATTCGGTGCTGTGGTCCTTGGCGATGGTCTCACGGGTGGAGGCCAGCACGATCAGCACCGTGACCGGCACGGCGCCGATGATGAACCAGATCATCGCGCGGATGCCCTCAGCCTCGCTGTAGCCAGCGACGCCCATCAGGATCGGGATCAGCAGCACGGCCATGGCGCCGATCACGCCCAGGCCGGTGATGGCGCCGAAGATGCGCGACCGCTGCTCGTAGGTCGGTCCGAGCCGCGCGCCCCAGGCCAGGTGCGCCAGGTAGACGCCCGAGTAGCCGAGGTACATGACCAGCAGCCAGCCCACGAGGTAACCCAGGCCTACGCCGGACGGCGCCGCCAGCAGCATGTAGAAGCCGGCCATCAGCACCGGCGCACCGAGCAGCATCCAGATGCGGTAGCGGCCAAACCCGGTGCGCGTCCGGTCCATGGCCACGCCGATACCGGCGTCGATGGGGATGTCGATCAGGCGCACCAGCCCGAAGGCGGCGCCCACGACGGCGAGCTCCAGCCCGATGCTGGAGGCGAAGTAGCGTGGGAGGTGGACGGAGAGCGCCAGTTGCAGCGCGGCGATCGGGATGCTGGCCGAAGCGAACGCCAGGACTCCGGGCAGGGTGAGATGACCGGAAAGAGCCGCCTTGGGTTCCGACACGAGCACCATCCTCCGCCGCGCCTCTCACCGGGCGCCGCGCAAACTTACGCGCGTTCAGTCAGGGGCGCGCAAGCGGTTTCCGATTACAAAACTGAAAGAGGGCCATGCGTCGCCGCATGGCCCTCCCGGTGTCTCGCGCGTGTTGAACGGCCAGGTCGAACCTAGCCGCCCTGCATCTTGCGGAAGAACTTCTGGGTCTGCTCGCCGCCGTTCATGTAGGCCTTGGCGCCGGTCTCGTCGGTGATCTTGGCCCAGTTGTCGCGGACCGCTTCCACCGAAGCCTTGTTGCCCAGGTAGACGCCCTCGGTCTCGACGATGCGGGACAGGGCGAAGGCGCCGGCGCCGGCGGTCAGGATCGCGCCGGTCGGGGCTTCTTCCGAGCACAGGAACACGACGCCCGGGGTCACGTACTCGGGCTTCAGTTGCTCCAGCACCTGCGGCGGCATGCCCAGGTTCTCGGTCATCCGCGTGGCGGCCACCGGGCTGATGGCGTTGACGTGGACGTTGTTCTTCTGGCCCTCGAGCTTCAGGGTGTTCATCAGGCCGATGAGGCCCAGCTTGGCCGCGCCATAGTTGGACTGGCCGAAGTTGCCGTAGAGGCCCGAGGACGAGGTGGTCACGACGATGCGGCCATAGTTCTGGGTCCGCATGATCTCCCAGACCGCCTTCACCGGCTTGACCGTGCCGAACAGGTGGACGTCGACCACGACGCTGAAGTCGCCGAATTCCATTTTGGCGAAGGTCTTGTCGCGCAGGATGCCGGCGTTGGCGATCAGGATGTCGATGCGGCCCCAGGCGTCCATGGCGTCCTTGACCATCCGGGCGACGCCGGCGTCATCGGTCACCGACGAGCCGTTGGCGATGGCTTCGCCGCCCAGGGCCTTGATCTCTTCCACGACCTTGTTGGCCGCGTCCGAGCCGCCGCCCGAGCCGTCCATCGAGCCGCCCAGGTCGTTGACCACGACCTTGGCGCCGCGCCGCGCCAGTTCCAGCGCATGCTGCCGGCCCAGGCCGCCGCCCGCGCCCGTCACGATCGCCACTTTGCCGTCGAAGCGGATGTCCGCCATGAGATCCCTCGTTGAACAGGTGTTCGAAATCGGCGCGCGTTGTGCGGCGCGGGAGGGATGGCGTCAAGGCGACGTCAGGGAATGGGGTCAAGCCTCGGACGTCAGCTGCGGGGCGCGTCGACCGCTTGCGCCTGCTGCTGGCCGCGGACGAACTTCACCAGAACCCGCTGGCCGATGAGGAACGGGGCGCCGGTGGAGTCCACCACCACCTCGACCACCCGGTCGTCGGTGCGCTCGGTGGGGTCGTCCGACTGCAGTTTGCGCGCGCCGAACACTGCCGCCCGCCGCAGGACCTTGCCCGGATAGACCTTGGTCGGGTCGCTCTCGGGCGACATCTGCACCGTCTGGCCGACGCCGACGAAGGGCAGGGAGCCCTCGGCGATCTCGGCGCGCACGATGCGGCCGGCGCGCGGCTCCACGTCGAACATGTTCGAGACGTTCAGGGTCGAGGCCCCGGCGCCCGGATTGGCGTAGCGGCGGACGATGCGGCCGTCGGCCGGGGCGCGGATGATCGACAGCTCCTGGTCGTACCGGGACTCGTTCAGCCGGGCCTGGGTGGTGGCGACCACGGCCTGTTGGGCCATGATGCGGGCTTCGGCCTCGCGCACCGCGTCGCGGGCCTGGTCCAGCTTCTGGGCGGCCACGAAGTTGGAGGGGGCCAGACCCTCCAGCCGGCGCTGCTCGCGCTGGGCGGCCGAGAGCTGGACCTGGAGCAGGGCGAGGGCGGCGCGGGCCTGGCGCACTTCGGCCGAGGCGCGTTCGGCGGCCAGGCGAGGCTCGTCGTCCTCCAGGCGCGCAAGCACCTGGCCCTTCACCACGTCGTCGCCCTCCTGGACCAGCACGTCCCGGATGACGCCGGCCCGGCGGGCGGCCACCTGGATGATGCCGCCTTCCACGTCGGCCTTGCCGTTGGCGATGGCGGCATAGGGGCTGGGCTTCACCGCGGCGGCGGCCTTGGTCTCTTCGGCCTTCTTGGCCTTGGCCTGGTTGGACATGAACATCGCGCCGCCGCCCCCCAGGACCAGGAGGACCAGGGCGATCCAGACGAAGCGGTTGCGGAGGAGGGCGGGCATGGACGTCAGGCCTCGATGAGCTCGGGTTGTCGTTGGGCGGGAGCCGCGGGAGCGGCCGTTTGCACGCGCCGGTCGTCCAGGATGCGGCCGTCTTCCAGATGGATGACGCGGTCGGCGTAGGCTTCCAGGCGCGGGTCGTGGGTGACGCAGATCACGGCGGCGCCGTGCTGCTTGGCCGCCCGCTGGATCAGCTTGATCACCACCTGGCCGTTCTCGCCGTCGAGCGCGCTGGTGGGCTCGTCGGCGAACAGCAGGCGGGGATCCTTGGCCAGGGCGCGGGCGATGGCGACCCGCTGCTTCTCGCCGCCCGACAGTTCGGACGGGCGCTGGTTCATGCGGGTCTCGAGGCCCACTTCCATCAGCGCATTGGCGGCCTTCTCGCGGGCGACCGCCTTGGAATGCCCTTGGTACTTCAGGATGATCTCGACCTGCTGCAGGGCGGTCAGGGCCGAGAACAGGTTGAAGCCCTGGAAGATGAAGCCGCAGTGGTCCAGACGGAACCGGTCCAGCCGGCCGGAGCGCATGCCCCAAATGTCCTGTTCCAGGGCGGTGACCTTGCCCTCGTCGGGCTTCAGCAGGCCTGAGAGCGCCGCCACCAGGGTCGACTTGCCCGAGCCGGAGGGGCCCATGACCATGGTCACCTCGCCGTGCCGGGCGTCGAAGTCGACGCGCTTCAGCACCTCGATGTGGCTGCGCCCGGTCTTGAAGCGCTTGTAGATCCCCTGGGCCACGATGGCCGGCTTGGCAGAACTCATCGCAGCAGGTCCGCAGGTTGGCTCTTCTTCAGCACGCCCAGGGCCAGCAGCCCCGAGACGCCCGAGATCACGAGCAGCAGGATGGAGACGCCGATCACCCACGGTGCGGGAAAGCCCATCGGCAGGCCGCCGCGGCTGGCGAGCAGGTAGACCCCGCCGGTGAAGAGCGCCGTGGCGGCCAGGCCCACCAGGCCCACCCAGAACGACAGCTCGACCACGATCAGGCGGAGCGAGCCCATGCCGACGCCCAGGGCGCGCAACGAGGCGAACTCCTTGATCGACGACAGGATGGCGCCGCGCAGCGTCTGCGAGGTGATGCCCACGCCGATCAGGAAGCCCAGGAAGACCGAGAAGCCCAGGAAGATGCCGATGATCTGTTCCTTCATCAGCGCGCCTTCGTTGGCCTCGGCCAGTTGCTGGCGGGTCCAGGCCTTGTAGGCGCCCTTGGCGTCGGCGTTCAGCTGGTCGCGGACGACCTCCGCCCGGGCGGGGTCCGCGATGCGCACCATCAGGGGGCCGGTCTTCCCGCCCTTGGTCAGCATGCCCATCATCCGCATCGTGTCGCGGGACATGGTCACTGACGCGTTGTTCACGTCCGGATAGCCCGTGAGGATCGCGCGGACGTAGACGGTCTTGCCGTTCAGCGAGGCCGCATCGCCCAGCTTCACGCCCAGGCGGCCCAATTGGCTCTGGTCGATGGCGACCGAATAGGGTTCCAGGAGGGCGGTGCGGATCTCCTCGGTGAAGTCGGTCGGCAGGTTCACGGCGCCGGGGCGCGTGTCGACCATGTTGACGTTCACATAGGTGGTGACGGCCTTCTTGCCGTCCTTGGGGCGGTTGATCCAGCGGCCGCCATCACCATCGAAGGCGGCGACCTCGACCACCTCGGGATGCATGTAGATCTGCGGCTGGAGACGCGCCGGCAGGGAGCCGCCGCCGGAGTTGATCAGGCTCTCCATCTTGGCGGGCAGGATCATGATGTCGGCGCGGGACCGGTCGATGGTCGCGGTGGCGCCCTTCACGATGCCGGTGAACATGCCCACCTGGGCCAGGATCAGCAGGCCGGAAAAGGCCAACGCCACGACGGCGGCCGTGTAACGCCGCCACTCGTACAGCAGTGTTGCAAGCGCCAGAGACATTGTGACGAACAGCCCTCAACCTTCGAGCGCGGATGTCGCCGCCGGTCGGCCTGCCGAGCCAGTTAAATCGCGGTAAGGCCGGCAACCGTCGGGGGCGTTTAGGGCGCTCGCTGACTAGGAGGCGCGAGGGGGATCGGGCGGATGCGGCGGCCCCGATTAAACCTTCGTAATCCGCTCGAGCGGGCCGCCGCGCATCCAGTCGATGAACGCCCGGAGCGCCGGCGAGACCTGGCGGCGGCTGGGATAGTAGATGCTGTAGCCGGGAAAGGGCGGGCACCAGTCTTCCAGCAGGCGCACGAGGGCGCCGGACTCCAGCTCCTCGCGCACGGACGGCTCCGCGACGAAGGCGATCCCCGCGCCGTCCACTGCGGCGTCCTTGAGGAGCTGGGCGTCGTCCACGATGAGCGGGCCGTCGACCGCCACCCGGCGCACGTCGTCGCCCTTCTCGAGTTCCCAGTCGTAGAAGGCGCCGGACGGCCAGCGCAGCCGGAAACAGGCGTGGCCGGCCAGGTCGTCCGGCGTCTTCGGAACGCCGCGGCGGGCGAGGTACTCCGGCGAGGCCACCGCCGCCATGCGCAGGGGTTTGCCGATGCGCACGGCGATCATCTCGGCCGGTAGGTTCTCGTCGAAGCGGATGCCGGCGTCGAAGCCGCCGGCCACGATGTCGATCAGGGCGTTGTCGCTCACCACCTCCACCCGGATATCGGGATAGGCCTTGAGGAACCCGCCCAGTCTTGGAGCGATGGCGAGGCGCGCCGCCGAGCGCGGCACGCTGAGCCGCAACCGCCCTGCGGGATGCTCGCGGAACGCGGCCACCTCCATCAGGCCGGCTTCGATGTCGGCCAGCGCCGGAGACAGGCGCGCCAGCAGCCGCTCGCCGGCCTCGGTGGGCGCCACGGCGCGGGTGGAGCGGTTGAGCAGCCGCACGCCCAGGGCCGTCTCCATCCGCCGCAGCCGGTGGCTGAGCGCCGAGGCCGAGACCCCCATCGCCTCGCCGGCGCGCCGGAAGCTGCGCAGTTCGGCCAACAGGGCGAAGGCGGCGAGATCGGGGATCGAGCGGCGGTCCATTGCTGAATTTTGCTCAATGAACCGATGACGCCACAAGCGGTTTTCGCCGCCGCACGCGCGCGCCACCTGTTGGACACCTCGCCGCAAAGGAGATCGCCATGCAGACGCGCAAGCTTGGAACCCAGGGCCTGGAGGTGTCCGCCATCGGCTTCGGCTGCATGGGGCTCTCGGGCGTGTACCAGCCCGCCGCCGAGGAGGCGCAGGCGCTGGCCGTGCTCGGCCGGGCGGTGGAGCTGGGCGTCACGTTCTTCGACACCGCCGAGATCTACGGCCTGCAGACGAACGAGGTGCTGGTGGGCAAGGGCCTGAAGCCCTTCCTGGACCGGGTGGTGATCGCGACCAAGTTCGGCTTCGATGTCGAGGACGCGAGGAAGAACGGCCGCCCAGCCGGCACCAACAGCCGGCCCGAAAACATCAGGACCGTGGCCGACGCATCGCTGAAGCGCCTAGGCGTCGAAGTCATCGACCTGTTCTACCAGCACCGCGTCGACCCCAACGTGCCGATCGAGGACGTGGCCGGCGCCGTGCGCGACCTCGTGAAGGCGGGCAAGGTGAAGTATTTCGGCCTGTCGGAAGCCGGCCCCGATACGATCCGCCGCGCCCATGCCGTCCACCCTGTCAGTGCTGTGCAGAGCGAATATTCCCTGTGGTCGCGAGATCCGGAGCGGGCGGCCCTGCCGGTCTGCCGCGAGCTCGGGATCGGCTTTGTGCCCTACAGCCCCCTGGGCCGCGGGTTCCTGGCCGGCGGCTTCAAGCCCACAGCCGAAGGTCCGGACTTCCGCCGCTTCATGCCGCGCTTCCAGGGCGAGGCGCTGCAGAAGAACCTAGGCCTCGTGGAGACCCTGACCGCCCTGGCCGCCGAGAAGGGGCGCACCCCGGCCCAGCTGGCGCTCGCCTGGCTGCTGAGCCGCGGCGACGATATCGCGCCCATCCCCGGGACCACCAAGATCCCGCGGCTGGAAGAGAACGTGGCCGCCGCGGATATCGTCCTTGGTCCGGACGACCTGGCCGCCATCGAGGCGGCCGTGCCCGAGACGGCGGTCGAGGGCGCCCGCTACGACGAACGCGGACTTTCGATGGTCAACCTCTAGCTCTGCAGGGCGCTGGCGCGACGCCGCGCTTGCGCCCGGACCGCTTTCGGCGTGGATTGCCCGGCTAGGCCGCTGAATCGGCGGCGCATCGGGGGATGCATGTTCGGTCCGGAAAACGCCCAGAGCCTCGTCGGCGTGGCGGTCATACTGTCGGTCTGCTGGGCGCTGTCGGAGAACCGGGCGAAGTTCCCGTGGAAACTGGCCATCGGCGCCATGCTGGTGCAGGGCCTTCTGGTCCTCGCGCTCTTCGGCCTGCCGGCCCTGCGGTCGGGCCTCCAGGGCGTGGGTGTCGCCGTCGACGGGCTGGCCTCGTCCACCCAGGCGGGCGTCGCCTTCGTGTTCGGCTTCCTCGCCGGCACGCCGAACCAGCCCTATCCGCTGACCGACGCCGGCTCGCTGTTCGTGTTCGCCTTCCGCGTGCTGCCGGTGATCCTGGTGGTCTGCGCCCTGGCGGCCCTGCTTTGGCACTGGAAGATCCTGGTCTGGATCACCCAGGCCTTCGGTTTTGTCTTCGAGCGCACCATGGGCCTGCGCGGCCCGCCCGCCCTGGCCACCGCCGCCACCGTCTTCATGGGTCAGGTCGAAGGGCCGATCTTCATCCGCAGCTACCTGCCCAGCCTGTCGCGCTCGGAGCTGTTCATGCTGATCGCCGTCGGCATGGCCTGCGTGTCCGGCTCGACCATGGTGGCCTATGCGACGATCCTTGCCGGCGTGCTGCCAGGCGCCGCCGCCCACGTCCTGACCGCCTCCATCGTCTCAGCTCCGGCCGGCGTGCTGCTGGCGCGGATCATCGTGCCGCGTGACGCCGCCATCGAGCAGGCCCAGGCCTACGATCCGCTGGCCGCCAAGAAGTACGACAGCTCGATCGACGCCCTGATCAAGGGCACCACCGACGGGCTGCAGATCATGCTCAACGTCGGCGCGACGCTGATCGTGTTCGTGGCCCTGACCGCCATGGTCAACAACATCCTGGGCGCGTTCGGCGACGTGGCGGGCGCGCCGCTGTCGGTGGAGCGGGGCCTGGGCGTGGTCTTCGCCCCGCTGGCCTGGGCCATCGGCGTGCCCTGGCACGACGCGCCGGCCGCCGGCTCGCTGCTGGGCGTGAAGCTGGTGCTGACCGAGTTCACCGCCTTCATCAAGATGGGCGCGATCCCGGTGGACGCCATGGACCCACGCACCCGCGTGCTGATGACCTATGCGCTGTGCGGCTTCGCCAACATCGCCTCGGTGGGCATCAACCTGGCCGGCTTCTCGGTGCTGGTGCCCGAGCGGCGCAACGAGATCGTGGGCATGGTCTGGAAGGCCATGATGGCCGGCTTCCTGGCGACCTGCCTCACCGCCTCGATCGTCGGCCTGTTGCCCGCCAGCCTGTTCGGCTAGGCGGGTCGGCGCCGCTTGCCTCACGGGAGGGGAAGGGCGCTAGCCTTCCGGAAAGGCAGGAGGACGCCCATGAAGGTCTACGATACGCCGCTCGCGCCCAATCCGCGGCGGGTCCGCTGGGTCATGGCCGAGAAGGGGATCACCGACGTCGAGGTGATCACGCTCAACCTCATGGAGGGCCAGCACAAGACGCCGGACTATCTGGCCAAGGCGGGCCTGGCCAACGTGCCCATGCTGGAGATGGACGATGGGACCTGCGTCACCGAGTCCATCGCCATCTGCCGCTACCTCGAGAGCCGCTATCCCGAACCCAACCTGTTCGGCCGCACACCCGAAGAGGTGGCAGTCATCGAGATGTGGCTGCGTCGCGTCGAAATGATGATCGCCACGCCGCTGATGATCGGCGTGCGGCACACCCATCCGGCCATGGGGGCCCTGGAGCAGCAGGTTCCGGCCGTGGGCGAGCACAGCCTCCAGGGCGGCGCGCGGGCGTTGAAGGTGCTGGACCGGCAGCTTGGGGGGCGCGAGTGGATCGCCGCCGACCGCCTGACCATCGCCGACATCGTGGCCTTCATCGGCCTGGATTTCGGCCGGATGATCAAGTTCCGGCCGCCGGAGGAGCTGCGCAACCTCGCCCGCTGGGCCGAGGCCATGCGCGCCCGCCCCGCAGCCAAGGCCGGCATGCCGCAGAAGGCGTCGGCGTAAACGGGAGGCGGCCTTCCGGGCCGCCTCGGCGTGCGACAGTTCGTCTCGCTTGAGGGCGGTCGCGCCGGTCGGGCTACGCTTCTGCAAGGTTTCCCGTGCGTAAGGCGAGGTCTCGACATCGGAGATCCGCCCTTTGAGCCGCCTGTCCCTGTCCACGAAGATCGCCGTCATGGTCGCTGTCGTCCTGACCGTGCTCGCGGTGGCGCTATGTCTGACCACCATGCGCCTGATGACGGCCGAGGCCACCAAGCTGGCCAACGAGCGGCAGGAATCGAACATGCGCGTGGCCCAGGCCGTCCTGCAGGAATACGGGGAAGGCTATCGGCTCGAAGGCGAGACGCTCTACATCGGGCGGCAGGCCCTGAACGGCTTCTATGCGCCGGTGGACCGCGTCCGGGCGCTGGTGGGCGGCACGGCCACCATCTTCGCCGGCGACAAGCGGGTCGCCACGAACGTCAAGAAGCCCGATGGCTCGCGCGCTGTAGGCACGACGCTCGCCGCCGGCCCTGCGCGCGACGCCGTGCTCGGCCGGGGCGAGCCCTATCGCGGCGAGGCGGATATCCTCGGCACGCCCTATTTCGTGGCCTACGACCCCATCCGATCGGCGGACGGCAAGGTGATCGGCGTCCTCTACGTCGGGATCCCGAAGGCCGACTTCCTGGCCAGCGTCGCTCAGGCCAACCTGCTGACGGCAGGCGTCAGCGGCGTGGCGGCGCTGATCGTCGTGATCGCCTGCCTGTTCATCAGTCGCCGGATGTTCGCGCCGCTGAAGGGTCTGGCCGCGGCCATGGAGGCGCTTGGCCGGGGCGCGTCCGACATCAAGGTGCCCTGGGCGGCGCGGGCCGACGACATCGGCGCCATGTCGCGGGCCGTGATCGGCTTCCAGGAAGCGGCCCGTGAGAAGTCGCGCCTCGAGAGCGAGGCCGCCGAGCTCCGCGCGGCCACCGACGCCGAGCGGGCCGAAGCGGCGGCCGTGCAGTCGCGGGAGGCCGCGGCCGACGCGGCCGCGTTCGCCGCGCTGGGCGAGGGTCTGGAGGCCGTGGCCCAGGGCGATCTGACCTACCGCGTCCGCGCCGAGGTTGCGCCCAAGGCCCAGCGCCTCAAGGACGACTTCAACCGCGCCATCGAGACCCTCCAGGCGACCATCGGCCAGGTGGCTAACGGCGCCGTCGGCATGCGCGGCGAAAGCAGCCAGATCAGCCAGGCTGCGAACGACCTGTCGCGCCGCACCGAACAGCAGGCGGCGGGCCTGGAGGAGACCGCCGCGGCGCTCGACCAGATCACCGCCACCGTCCGTCGGACCGCCTCGGGCGCCGCCCAGGCGCGCGAAACGGTGGCCGCCGCCCAAATCGTTGCGGCCCGCTCCGGCGAGATCGTCGGCTCGGCCATCGCGGCCATGGGCGAGATCGAGAACTCCTCCAGCCAGATCAGCCAGATCATCGGCGTGATCGACGA
>NZ_LSJI01000047.1 GCF_001557235.1 Phenylobacterium sp. CCH9-H3
CGCCGGTCGCCGTCACCCCGCCGGTCGCCATCCCGGCGGCCGTCGCCGCGGCGGTCGTCGCCCCGCCGCTCGACGCCGGGCTGGCCGGATCGGCCGTCGCCGCGGAAGCGTGGCCGGTCCGCCTGGGGCGCCGTCTGGGCCCGAGGCGCTTGAGGCGCCTGCACGGCCTCCGGCGCGCGGACGCCGCGGCCGCCCCGCTCGGCGCCCCGGTCCGGGCGCGCGGCGCCCATGCGGTCGGGCTGCGCCTGGTCGCGCCGCTCCAGCCGCTCCTGCCGGCGCTCGCCCCGGTCTCCGCGGTCTCCCCGCTCGCCCCGCTCCTGCGCCATCGCGGGCGCCGCCTGGGCCATAAGCACGGCGGCCAGAGCCGCCATCGCCATCTTCATCGTGTTCGATCCAATCCTGGACCGCACAAGGCGGCCCGATAGTCCCTTGCATAGAAGGATCGGGCCGCCAGGCTGAACCAGGGTTGAACGGCGCCCCTGACCGCGCCAAGTCAGGGCTTCCGATGGAGGACCGCCTCTTGGCCGCAACGCCGAACGATATCCTGGGCTTCTGGAAGCACGCCGGCCCCAAGCAATGGTACGCCGCCAATCCCAGGTTCGACGATGCGATCCGGCTGAAGTTCGAACCCGTGCACCACGCCTCGGCCCGGGGCGAATACGACAAATGGGCCGAGACGCCCGACGGCGCCCTGGCGCTGCTGATCCTGCTCGACCAGTTTCCGCGCAATCTCTACCGCAAGTCGGCTCACGCCTTCGCCACCGACCCCAAGGCCCGCGCGATCGCCCGCGCGGCCACGGACAAGGGCTGGCACCTGCAGGTCGAGCCTGAGCTGCGGCAGTTCATGCTGCTGCCGTTCGAACACTCCGAGGATATCGCCGACCAGGACCTGGGCCTGGCGCTCGCCGGCGAACTGGACGACCCCGAAGTCACCAGGTGGATGATCATCCACCGCGACATCATCGTCCGCTTCGGGCGCTTCCCGCACCGCAATCCGATGCTGGGGCGCACGACCACGGCCGAGGAACAGCAGTTCCTCGACGATGGCGGCTTTGCGGGATGAAGCGGCCTAGTTGGGCTTGCCGGCCTCGACGTCGTCCTTGGCGCTCTCGGCGGCCTTGGTGACGCACACCTTGCGCGGCAGACGCGAGCCGCTGGGCGTGGCGTTGTAGCAGGTCCGCGAGGGGCCCTTCGCCTCGGATTTGGCGGACTTCTCAGGCTTCGCGGCCTGGGATTGGGCGGCCTGGGACTGCGCGGCCTCGGTCTGGGCGGCGGTTTCGCCGGCCTGGGTGGCCTCGGGCGCGGCGAACATCACCAGCGCGGCCAGGGCGGAAATAAGCATAGACGTTCCATCCTGCATAAAAACTGTAGGACGGCTCTTAACCGCCGTTAACACCTGGGCCAACCCGGGATTCGACGAACGGTCATGTGGGCGAAGTACGCTGCTTGTGGAGAAGGCGGCGGCTGACGCTGTTCGCCCGCCGCCGAATCACCCAGGCTCAATGCAGATGAACGCCCACGTCGCCATCGCCGCTCCGTACCAGGCCGCCCCGGACCATCCGGAGCGGCAGTACCTGGACCTGCTCGCCGACATCCTGGCGAACGGCGTACAGCGCGGCGACCGCACAGGCACCGGGACGCTCGGCGTGTTCGGCCGGCAGATGCGGTTCGACCTGGCGCGCGGCTTTCCCCTGCTGACCACCAAGAAGCTGCATCGCAAGTCGATCATCCTGGAGCTGCTCTGGTTCCTGCGCGGCGACACCAATGTGCGCTGGCTGCAGGAGCGCGGGGTCAGCATCTGGGACGAATGGGCCGACCCCGAGGGCGAGTTGGGGCCCGTCTACGGCAAACAGTGGCGCTCGTGGACCGCGCCGGACGGCCGCGTCATCGACCAGATCTCGAAGCTGGTCGAGGGCCTGAAGGCCAACCCCGACAGCCGCCGCCACATCGTCTCCGCCTGGAACCCGGCCGAGGTGGAGGACATGGCCCTGCCGCCCTGCCACTGCCTGTTCCAGTTCTTCGTCGCGAACGGCAAGCTGAGCTGCCAGCTCTATCAGCGCTCGGCCGACGTCTTCCTGGGCGTTCCCTTCAACATCGCCAGCTACGCGCTGCTGACCCTGATGGTCGCCAAGGTCTGCGGCCTGGAGCCGGGGGAGTTCGTCCACACCCTGGGCGATGCGCACCTCTACCTGAACCACCTGGACCAGGCCCGGCTGCAGCTCACGCGTGAGCCGATGCCCCTACCGGTCATGCATATCGCCGACCGGAGCGACCTGTTCGCCTTCGAGTACGACGACTTCAGGCTTGATGGGTACAGCGCCCACCCCTCGATCTCGGCCCCCATCGCGGTCTAGCCATGAAGCCGCCGCTGACGCTCAGGGAAGTCACCGAGTCCGCGGCGCAGATCTCCGACATCTACGCCGGCAAGTACGGCATCGCCCGCGACGACGACTGGTACCTCCTGAAGCTGCAGGAAGAACTGGGCGAACTGGCCCAGGCGCACCTGCGCCTCTCCAGCCGAGGCCGGGGCGAGGCCTGCGAACACGACCGCGCCGACGAGGCGGCCGACGTGCTGTGCATGCTGCTGCTCTATTGCCGCCGCTTCGGCATCGACCCCGACGCGGCCGTGCGCCGGAAGTGGTTGCAATGGCTGGAGCCGGCGGCCTGACACGCCATTGGTGGCGTCCCTCGGCGTGCGCTAGAGACACGCCATGTCCAACGTCATCCTCTCCGCCGGCCCCATCGCCCGCGCCCGCAACGGCGTCATCGGACGGGGCGGAACCCTGCCCTGGCGGCTGAAATCGGACCTGGCGATTTTCCGCGCCGTCACCATGGGCAAGCCGGTGATCATGGGCCGCAAGACGTGGGAGAGCCTGCCGCGGAAGCCGCTGGTCGGGCGCACCAACATCGTGCTGAGCCGCGACGGCTCGTTCGAGCCGGCCGGGGCCGTGGTCTGCGAAGACTTCAGCGAGGCTTTGTCCATCGCCAAGGAACAGGCCGAGGAAGACGGGGCGGCCGAAGTCTGCGTGATCGGCGGCGCCTCGCTGTTCGAGCTGGCGTTGCAGAAGGCCCGGCGGCTCTACCTCACCGAGGTCGACGCCGAAGTCGAGGGCGACGTGGTGCTGAGCCCGATCGACGAGAGCCGCTGGACGGAAGTGCGATCCGAACGGCACGAAGCCTCGGAGGTCGACGAATACCCCTTCACCGTGCGCGTTCTGGAGCGGCGCTGAGGAAAGAAGGCCCGGGACGGATACGCCCCGGGCCAGGGGGAGGAACCCCTTCGCTCAGTATGCGAAGGTCAGCGAAGCCCCATAGGTGCGGGGCTGCCCCGGGAAGCGGACCACGACGTTCGCGTTCGAACTGACAGCGGTCCAGTAATAGGTGTTGGTGAGGTTGCGGACCCACAGCTGGGCGCGCCAGCGGTCGTCCAGCCGGTGGACGCCGATGCTGGCGTTGACGAGGCCGTAGTCCTTGATCACGAACTTCGGATCGCCCTCGAGGTCGGCGTGGCTGTCGTCCTGCCAGCGGGCGTTGACCGCCACCTGCAGACCGAGGTCCGTGGAGAGGTCGCGGTTGTAGAGGCCCGTGATCGCCCCCGACCGCTTGGGGCTGTAGAGGAACGGCGCGCCGTCGAAGTCCTGGGGCTGGCCGGCCGCATTGATCCCCACATAGTCCTGCACCTCGGTGTGCAGCAGGGTGCCGGACGCGATCAGCGTGAATTCCGGCGAGACCCGCCAGGTCACCTCGCCGTCCACGCCATAGGCCTCGCCCTTGGGCACGTTCTGCAACCGCGACAGGGCGGTGTAGATCGGGTCGGCAAAATAGACGCTGAGCTGCTTGTCTTCGTAGTCGTAGTAGAAGGCGCTGACGTTCACCTGCATCCGGCGCTGGAAGAGGCCCGCCTTCACCCCCGCCTCGTAGGCGGTCAGCAGCTCCTGTTTGGCCGGAGCGTTCTGGGTGGAGATGTTGGCGGCGTTGATCGGCGTCGCGCCGGCCTTGGCCCCTCGCGAGACCGAGCCGAACAGCAGCACGTTCTCGACCGGCTTCCAGTCCAGGGCTACGCGCCAGGCGATGTTGTTCTCGTCCAGCTTCGAAGCGACCGGCCCGAAGGTCAGGCTGGCGGGGTCGAAGGTGACGCACTGGCCCTGGGGGATCTGGCCGACGATGGCGCCGTAGGTCTGGAAGAACAGCGCCCGGTTTACGACGTTCACGTTCGGCAGCATGCTGCCCTGGAAGTCGCGCGAGCAGCCGACGTAGTCCTGCTTGTCCTCGGTGTAGCGGATGCCGCCGGTGATCTTCAGGCTCTCGGTGATCTCATAGTCGGCGTTGGCGAACAGGCTCCAGGTCTTGGTCTCGATGTCGCCCCGGTCGACATAGGTGCGGAACGCCTGGGACATCTGGGCCGCCGTATAGCCGCCGCTGTTGAACGGCGTGCCGAGCAGGCCGGAGCCGGCGAACCGGATCAGGCCGACGTTGGCGTTCTGGCCCAGCAGGGTGCGGTTGGCGTCGATGATCTCGTCGCGCGCCATGTAGCCGCCCACCAGCCAGTTCGCCCGGTCGGTGGAGCCCTCGATGCGCAGTTCCTGCGACAGGGACTCGATGTCACCGCGGGCGTTCTGCAGCAGGATCTCGTAGGGAGCGCCGCTCCAGTCGAACAGCGCGCGCCGCTTCAGGTCCTGAAAGCCGGTCAGCGACACGATCCGCATGTCGTCGTTGAGGTCGTAGGCGATGCGAAGCTTCAGCGCCGTGAAGTCGTTGTCCTCGCGCAGCGGGCCGGCGAGGCCCGCGCCGATGCCGATGTCGGCGCCGCGGGCGGCGCGCGGCGCCCAATCGGCCTGGCTGGCCCTCGTCGGCTGGTTGGCGGCGATGTAGGCCGAGAGGCCGGGCGCCAGGAAGGGGCTGTTGGCGGTGGCGGGCGTGAAGCCGATGCCCTGGGCGGCCACCGTGTCGGACTGGTTCTTCCAATAGCTGACCGAGGCGTCCACCGTGAGGCGGTCGTTCGGGGTGAAGGCCAGCGCGCCGCGCACGCCCCACCGATCGACCTCGCCCTGCCTCTCGCCGCGGGAGTTCGAGACCTGCCAGCCCTTGTCGCTGTTCTCCATACGGAAGGCGAAACGGCCGACCAGGTTCGGCGCGATCTGGCCGTTGACGAAGCCGTCGAGGTTGTAGGTCTTGTAGTTGCCGGCCTCGGCGGTGATCTGGGCGGCGAACTCGTCGGTGGGCTTGTTGGTGACGAAGTTCACGAGGCCGGCGGTGGTGTTGCGCCCGTACAGCGTGCCTTGCGGACCTTTCAGCACCTCCACCCGTTCCAGGTCGAAGATCGGCCCGGTCATCATGAAGGGATAGGCGTAGGCGACCTCGTCCACGTAGGTGCCGACGGTCGAGGTTGCCGACAGGTTGATCGTGTTGAAGCCGATCCCCCGCAGCGTATAGGTCGGCACGCCCTGATAGCTCTGCGAGACGGTGAAGCTGGGGGCGAAGGCCGAGAGGTCCTTGGTGTCGGTGACGTGGAGCTGCTCCAGCACCTCGCCGCGGACGGCCTGGATGCCCATGGCCACGTCGTTGGCGCTTTCCTCGCGACGTTGGGCGGTCACCACGATCGCATCGACCAAGGCCGGTTCGGCGGGCGGCGGTGGGGTCTGGGCCCAGGCGGCGGACCCTCCCAGAAGAGCGAGAGCGGACGCGCCCAGCACGAGGCGACCGCGGCGACGGTGGGTATCTAACATCATGACCTCCCCGGGCCGCTGCCAGCGTGGGCGCACGACCTCATGTTGCGGACAGGAGTCCGCAAGCTCTTGTTACGCAGCGGCGCAGGTCGCACCGGCTGATCTCGGGATAGGTGCAGTCGCTCGCAGCGCCCGACAAGCTATCGGAACTGACAGGGTGAAGTATTCGAACGGCCGTTTGTGTCGGATATCACACGACGCTTGACCCGACGTCATGACGAGTATTTCGCCGCGCGCAGGCGATGACGTAACGTCAGAACCCCTCAAGCCCCTTCCCTCCCCCCGCGGCGGGGACGCTATAGTTGGCGCAAAGACGCGAGGGAGGAGACGGCCATGGACATGGAACTGATCTGCGAGGGGCTGGAGTTCCCGGAGGGGCCCATCGCTATGGCCGACGGCTCGGTCATCCTCACCGAGATCAAGGCGCGGCGGCTCACCCGGGTGAAGCCGGACGGGAGCAAGGAACTGGTTGTCGAGACCGGCGGCGGGCCGAACGGCGCGGCCATCGGCCCCGACGGCGCCATCTGGATCACCAACAACGGCGGCAGCTTCGAGTGGCTGGACCAGGGCGGCCTGACCATTCCCGGCCCGACGCCCGCCTCCCACACCGGCGGCTACATCCAGCGCTTCGACCTGAAGAGCGGCAAGCTGGAGACCGTCTACGACAGTTGTGGCGGCAAGCGGCTGGTGGGTCCCAACGACATCGTCTTCGACCGGCAAGGCGGCTTCTGGTTCTCCGATCACGGCTGCTCGACGCCGGACGGGCGAAAGAACGGTGCGGTCCACTATGCGAAGACGGACGGCAGCCACATCAGCCAGCAGCGGGGCCACCTCATCTCGCCCAACGGCATCGGCCTCTCGCCCGACGAGAAGACCGTCTATGTGGCCGACACCATGCTGGGCCGCCTCTGGGGCTTCGACGTGGCGGAGCCGGGCGTGCTGGGCCCGCCGGACGGGTTCGCGCCGGGGCGGGTGATCTGCAACCTGCCGGGCTATCAGCTGCTGGACAGCTTGGCCGTGGAGGCGGGCGGCAAGGTCTGCGTGGCCACCATCATCAACGGCGGGATCACCACCTTCGACCCAGGCGGGACCACCGAGCACTATCCGGTCCCCGACCTGGTGGTGACCAACATCTGTTTCGGCGGCCCCGACATGACCACCGCCTGGATCACCGCCTCGTCCACGGGCAAGCTCTACCGCGCGAAGTGGCCCCGCCCGGGGCTGAAGCTGAACTTCAACGGCTAGCGACAGCTCCTCCCCCGTCCCGAAGAGGACGGGGGAGGTGTCGGCAAAGCCAGCGGAGGGGGCGCGAAGCGGCAAGCTCTGAGCTCCCGGCCTAGCGCCCCCTCCACCACTTCGTGGTCCCCCTCCCCCGCCTTGCGGGGGAGGAGCGATCAACTAGTACAGCTTCGCCATCGCCGAGCGGTCGAACGGCGAGAGGTCGTGGTGGCGGCCTTCGCGGATCTTCACCACCCACTCGGGGTCCTGCAGCAGGGCGCGGCCGACGGCGACGAGATCAAAGTCGCCGCGGTCCAGCATGCGCTCCAGGGCCTCAAGCGAGGCGGGCTCCGAGCGCTCGCCGGCGAAGCCCGCGATGAACTCGCCGGAGAGGCCGACGCTGCCGACGCTGATGGTGGGCACGCCGGTGACCTTCTTGGCCCAGCCGGCGAAGTTGAGATCGCTGCCCTCGAACTCCGGCTCCCAGAACCGGCGCTGCGAGCAGTGGATGATGTCGGCGCCGGCCTCGACCAGGGCGCCCAGCCAGGCTTCCAGGGCCTTGGGGTCCTGGGCCAGCTTCACCTCGTAGTCCTGCTGCTTCCACTGGCTGACGCGGATGATCACCGGATAGTCCGGCCCCACCACGCGGCGGACGGCGCGCAGGATGTCGGCGGCGAAGCGGGCGCGGCCCGGCAGGTCCTTCGACCCGTAGGCGTCCTCACGGACGTTCGTGCCCTCCCAGAAGAACTGGTCGATCAGGTAGCCGTGGGCGCCGTGCAGCTCGATGGCGTCGAAGCCCAGGCGCTTGGCGGCGGCGGCCGCGTCGGCGAAGGCGCGGATGGCGTCGGCCACCTCGGCGTCGGTCATCGCCTCGCCGAACTTCTTCTCGGGGCGCGACAGGCCCGAGGGGCTGTCGTACGGGCCGGGCGGGGTCCAGTCCTCGCTGCGGGTCTTCACCGCGCCCACGTGCCAGAGCTGCGGGGCGATCAGGCCGCCGCCCTTGTGCACTTCGTCGGCCACGCGGCCCCAGGCGGCCAGCTCCTTGTCGCCGTGGAAGCGCGGGACGTTGGGGTCGTTCAGCGAGGCCGGGCGATCGACGCCCGTCCCCTCGGTCACGATCAGGCCGACCTGGTTCTCGGCTCGGCGGCGGTAGTAGGCCGCCACCTCGTCCGTCGCCACGCCGCCCGGCGAGAACGAGCGGGTCATCGGCGCCATGACGATGCGGTTGGGCAGCGTCAGGCCCTTGAAGGTAAAGGGCGCGAACAGGACGTCGGAAGCCATGGGATCTCCGCAGAGTTTCAAACGCCTGTTTAGCCCAGCTGCGCCGCTTCGCCAGACAGAAAACCTGATCGGCCCGTCAGCAATCGCCCAGCAGCGCCCGACGCCGGGCCAGGCTCTCCGCCGGCCACTGTGTGGCCATGTCGTAATAGATCTCGAAGGCGGGCGTGTCCGGCGGCAGGCTCACCCAGGGCAGCTTGCTGCGGGTGAAGATGTGCACGTCGGGGCTTAGGGCCGCGCGGTCGTCCAGGGTGGTGGCCCGCAGGAAGCTCATGACCTTGCGGTCGCCATAGTCCGACCAGATCGTCGTGCCGCACGCCGTGCAGCGATAGTGCAGGTGCGGCCGGCCGCTGTCGGTGGGCATGGCGATCGGCGCGAGGTCGCCCGAGAGCACCTCGATCCGGTCGGTCTCGATGAGCGCGTTGATGACGAAAGCGCTGCCCACCTGCCGCTGGCAGTCGCTGCAATGGCAGCAGTGGACGAACATCGGGCCGGACTTCAGCCGGTACCGCACCGCCCCGCACGCGCAGCCGCCCTCGAGTTTGCTCATCCCTCGATCTCCTGAATTTCGCGCCACACCTTTCAGCCCTGAAAAGTTGACGCTAGCGTCATCTTTCTTGACTCGCTCGCCCGGCGGTATCATCGTTCGGGCTGAACCAATGCGGGCGCTGCAGACCCGCCGCCAGGAGGTAACCCATGGACGACGCCTCGATCGATGTGAAGCGCGCGGCGCGCGACGCGGCCTATGCGATGCCGCTGGAACAGATCAACGTCGCCGACCCGGAGCTCTTCCGGACCGACACCATGTGGCCTTACTTCGAGCGCCTGCGGAAGGAAGATCCGGTCCACTGGGCGGAGTCCGGCTTCGAGGACGTCGGCGGCTACTGGTCGGTGACCAAGTACAACGACATCATGGCGGTCGACACCGACCACGGGCGCTTTTCGTCGGAACCGACGATCGTGCTGCCCGACCCGGCGGAAGACTTCACCCTGCCGATGTTCATCGCCATGGACCAGCCGAAGCACGACGTGCAGCGGAAGACCGTGAGCCCGATCGTCTCGCCGGCGAACCTGGCCCGGCTGGAGCCGATCATCCGCGAGCGGGCTGGCGCCATCCTCGACGGGCTGCCGATCGGCGAGGAGTTCAACTGGGTGGACAAGGTGTCCATCGAGCTGACCACCATGACGCTGGCGACCCTGTTCGATTTCCCCTGGGAAGACCGCCGGAAGCTGACCCGCTGGTCCGACGTGGCCACCGCGGCCCCGGACAGCGGCCTGTTCAGCTCCACCGATCCCGAGATCGCCGAACAGGAGCGCCGCCAGGAGCTGTTCGAGTGCGTGGACTACTTCATGCGGCTCTGGAACGAGCGGGTGAACGCCCCGCCGCAGCCCGACCTGATCTCGATGCTGGCCCACGGCGAGTCCACGCGGAACATGGACCGCATGGAATACCTCGGGAACCTGATCCTGCTCATCGTCGGCGGCAACGACACCACCCGCAACTCGATCTCCGGCTCGGTCCTGGCCCTCAGCCAGAATCCCGACCAGGAAAAGCTGCTGCGGTCGGACCACAGCCTGATCCCGGCGATGGTCTCCGAGACCATCCGCTGGCAGACCCCGCTGGCCTACATGCGCCGCACGGCGCTGGAGGACGTGGAGCTGGGCGGCAAGACCATCAAGAAAGGCGACAAGGTCGCCATGTGGTACGTCTCCGGCAATCGCGACGAAGAGGTTATCGAGCGGCCCAACGACTACTGGATCCAGCGGCCACGCGTGCGCCAGCACCTGTCGTTCGGCTTCGGCATCCACCGCTGCGTGGGCAACCGCCTGGCCGAGCTCCAGCTCAAGATCATCTGGGAAGAGATCCTCGCTCGCTTCCCCCGGATCGACGTGGTGGGCCCGCCCAAGCGGGTCTATTCGTCCTTCGTGAAGGGCTACGAGGACCTGCCGGTCATCATCCCGACCCGGAACTGAAGCCGGTCGGCTTTGAACATCGGAAACGCAAAACGGGCGCCCGTGGAGTCCTGATCCGCGGGCGCCCGGATTCGTTCGAACGGCCCGCGCCTTGCTCTGAGCCGCCGGCGCAGGTTTGTTGGAGCTCATGGAAAGCCGGTTCGAAGTCGAGACGTCGCTTGGCCAGGTGTGGTTCTGGGGACGCGACACGGGCCGCCCGATCCTGCTGGTGATCAGTGGAGCGTTCGCCGGGCCGGACTTCTTCTGGAAGATCCAGACAGCCTTCCCCGGCGCCGACGTGCTTCGGACCCATCTGCCGGGCAACCACTGTCCGGCGCTGTCGGAGATCTCGATCGCGGCCTTCGTCCAGGCGATGGACGAGGCCCTCGCGGCGCGCTGGCGCCATCGCCCGCTGATGGCTTTCGGAGCGTCCGTGGGCGGCATCGTCGCGCTGGGCCTGCGTCACCCAGGGGTGCGCCGGGTGGTCGCCATCGAGCCGCCGCTGCTGACGGACGGCGTCTGGCCGTTGCTGCAGTTCCGAAGCGAGACGCCCCCCGGCGGGGAAGCGTTCGTGTGGAACATCTTCGGCATCGGCGCGGATACGGCGGAGACACGCGACCACACCTGGGTGCTGGACGGTCTCCCGGCGCCGTCCCTCGCCGTCGTGGGCGGCGTTCCCCTGAATCCGCCGAGACCGGTCCAAGGGATGCCGAGCCTCATCAGCGACGCGACGCTCGCCCGCCTGGCCGACCATCCCCTGATGACCGTCGAGACCATCGCCGCAGCGGGGCACAACGTGGCCCGCGACGCCAACGGGCCCCTGCACCGCCTGGTGGGCGGGTGGTGGAACGCGGCGTTCCCCGAGGCCGCCATCGCCCTCTAGCGGAGGTCTGCCTCCGCCACGCCTCACCTCGCCGCCGCGAGCGGTTGACGCCCTCACGCTCCCGGTCTCTCTTCCCCCGGTCAAGCGGGGGCTTGGGAGGAAAGACCAATGATCCGAACCAGCTTTGCCGTCTTCGCCATCGTGGGGGCGCTGGCCGCCGAGAGCCTGTCGGCGCACCTGGGCGGGGCGGGATCGCCCGATACCGATGGGGGCGGGCACGCCACGTTCAAGGTCGATACGGCCAAGAACGAGGTCTGCTACGAGGTCATGGTCGAGAAGATCGGCGCGGCCACGGCGGCGCACGTCCACAAGGGTGCGGCCGGAGCCTCGGGGCCGCCCGTCGTGCCGATGAAGGCGCCGGATGCCGCGGGCAAGAGCTCAGGCTGCGCCACGGCGGACGCGGCGGCGGTGAAGGATATCCTGGCCGACCCGGCGGGCTACTACGTCAACGTCCACAACGCCGAATTCCCAGGCGGGGCGATCCGCGGACAGCTCTCCAAATAGCGGTTGGGGACGGGTTCGGGCGGCCGGCGCTCAAGGTTCAACACAAAGACCACGAAGGTCGCGAAGGGCACGAAGCCGCGGCTACAGCACGGCCTCTTCGCGGTCTTCGTGCTCTTAGCGGCCTTCGTATTGAAACGAGTTGCGCTGTCGCGCTGGCCGGCGGTTCGGTTCAGCGCTTGGGCGCGAGCTTGGCGGCTGGCGCCGCGCCCTTGGCTGGTGGGGCGGTCGCGGGGGTGATGGGGGCGAAGGGCTCGGGGGGCGGATCCCACGAGCCCATGAGGTTGATGACCACCTTGGCGACGCTGTCGGCGGAGACCACCGAGCCGCCGCCCACGCCTTCGCACACTACGCGGAAGGCGGAATAGGTGTCGGAAGCCTCGTTCGCGGGGCCCCATTCCGGCCGCGGATTGACCTTGCTGACCAAGAGGCCGCCCGAGCGCGAGAAGGCCGAGAATTCGCGCCAGCGGGTGCGCTGGGCGTCGCAGTCGTATTCGGTCAGGGTGCGGACATAGCCCGGCGTGGGCGGGTTGCCGCTGAGGATGTTGCGCTGGACGCGCACGGCCCAAGCCTTCCGCACGGGAGAGCCGGGCGTGGTCTCGATGCCGCTGGCGTCCATGACCGTCCAGGCGTCGGGGCCGGACTGGGTGATGTAGAAGATCTTCGCCTGGGCCGAAGCCGACGCGAGCAGGGTCGCGGCCACGGCGGCGGCGAAAATGCGAAGGCGGATCAGCGGCTTTCCCACGACGCCTGTAGCTATAACGTGCGGATTAAGAGAGGCCTACAGCCTTCCACCCGCCGGTTCCGCCTGTGGCGCAGGCGCCGCAGGTGCGAGATATCGCCGTTGTGCGTTGCAGCTTTGGCTTTCAATGCAGGTTGTCCTTCCGGTTCAGTGCCTGCGTCGAGCGCTCTCGAAGAAGCGCCATTGGGAAGGAACAAAGCGTATGAAGATCGCCCTGCTCTGCAGCGTCAGCACCCTTGTGGCCGGAACCCTTGTGCTGGGGGCGCCGAGCATCGCCCTGGCCCAGGACCAGGCCGACCAGGGGCCCACCATCGAAGAGATCGTGGTCACCGCCCAGATGCGGGAGCAGAGCCTGCAGGACGTGCCCGTGGTGGTCACCTCGGTGAACGCCCAGCAGCTACAGGACGCTGGCGTGCGCGACATCAAGGACCTGACGATCGTGGCCCCGGGCCTGACCGTCACCTCCACCAGCAGTTCGGCCGTCACCACCGCCCGCATCCGCGGCATCGGCACGGTGGGTGACAACCCCGGCCTGGAATCGTCGGTGGGCGTGGTGATCGACGGCGTCTATCGCCCGCGCAACGGCGTGGCGTTCAGCGACCTCGGCGAGACCCAGCGGATCGAAGTTCTGAAGGGCCCGCAGGGCACGCTGTTCGGCAAGAACACCACCGCCGGCGTCATCAACATCATCACCGCCAAGCCCTCGTTCAACGTCTCGGCGACGTCGGAGGTGCAGATCACCAACTACGACGGGTTCGGCGCGTCGGGCTCGCTCAACGGGCCACTGATCGACGACCTGCTGGCCGCGCGGGTCTACGTCGCCGCCCGTGAGCGCGACGGCTATTACAAGACGGTCGGGCCGGACAACAACGACCAGGACTTCTACACCGGCCGAGCCCAGTTCCTGCTGACGCCGTCCGAGAACTTCGATCTGAACGTGTCGGTGGACTACACCAAGCGCGACGAGCGCTGCTGCGGCGCGGTGCAGATCCAGAACGGGGCGACCCAGGCGATCATCCAGGCGCTCGCCCCCGGCGGGCTGGCCAACCCGCCGGACCCGGGCGAGTTCCGCGACTACAGCAACCGCAGCTTCCTGAAGACCGTCGTCGACACCGGCTGGGCGGCGGAGGCCAACTGGAACACGCCGTGGCTGGGCGGCGCCAAGCTGACCGCCATCACCGCCCTGCGCCACTGGAAGCAGACCGGCGGCGGCGACGTGGACTGGACGGCGGCGGACATTCTCTATTCCCCGACGCTGAAGCAGAGCTCCAACCCCGCATCCAGCAAGTTCCAGACCTTCAGCCAGGAGGTTCGCCTGGCGGGCGCCACCGACCGGCTGAACTGGCTGATCGGCGCCTTCTACACCCGCGAGGACCTCGACCTCCACGTGCGGACCGTGACCTACGGGACCCAGTACGAGCAGTACGTGAGCGCCCTGTTCGGCGGCCAGCTTCCGCTGTTCACCGGCCGCCCGGCGACGGGCCAGACCTTCGTGGCGGGCCACGGCCAGGACGACCTCTACAACCAGCGGGAAGAGGGCTTTTCGCTCTTCACCAACAACAGCTTCCAGGTCACCGAGGCGCTCGAGCTGACCATGGGCCTGCGCTACACCTGGGAAGACAAGGACCTCAAGACCTTCTGGAGCAACACGGACGGCGGGATCGGCTGCGCCACCGCGCTCGCTCGCGCGGCGGCGATCGGTGGCCCGGTGCCGGCGACGGGGTCGCTGATCCGCGCCGGCGGACTGCTTGGGTCAGGCCCCTACCAGGTTCTGTGCGCAGCCTCGAACAGCCCGCGCTTCGGCCAGATCCGCAACAACGACCAGTCGCTGAGCGAGAAGAAGCTCACCGGGACGGCGAAGATCGCCTACCGCTTCTCGCCCGAGGTGATGACCTATGCGTCCTACGCCCGGGGCTACAAGGCCGGCGGCTTCAACCTGGACCGCATCGCCACCACCAACCAGACAGTGGCGGGCCAGCCGACCGAGCCGGTGCTCGACACCAGCTTCGCCCCGGAGACGGTCGACTCCTACGAGCTCGGCTTCAAGAACACGCTGTTCGACCGCAGCCTGCTGCTGAACGCCACGGTGTTCTACCAGAAGTACAAGGACTTCCAGCTCAACGCCTTCAACGGCCTGGTCTTCTCGGTGGCCTCGGTGCCGAAGGTGGTCTCCAAGGGCGTCGACCTGGACTTCATCTGGGCCTCGCCCATCGAGGGCCTGAAGTTCAACGGCGGCGTGACCTATGCCGAGACCTACTATCCGAAGAGCAACCCGCTGTTCCTGGGCGCCAACCTGCCGGGATCGCGGCTGTCTCTGGCGCCGCTGTGGTCCGGTTCGCTGGGGGTGACCTATGAGCGGGCCATCAACGACGACCTGATCGGCCGTATCGCGGTCAACTCCAAGAGCGTCTCCAGCTACAACACCGGCTCGGACCTCGATCCGGTGAAGAACCAACCGGGCTTCACCCTGGTGAACGCCCGGGTCGGGCTGACCTCCGCCGACAAGCGCTGGGCGGTGGAAGCCTTCGCCCAGAACCTGTTCGACGACGTCTACTATCAGGTGGGCTTCAACGCGGTCCTGCAGTCGGGGTCGTACGACGCGTTCCTGGGCCAGCCGCGCACCTACGGTGTGGCCCTGCGCTACAGCTACTGAGCCAGAGCCCGCGCCCCGGTCTGGGGCGCGGGCTTTCCTCTGAGCAGGGTCCTGCCCCCTGGACACGCGCCGAGTTTGCTGTGATCTCCCCTCGTGGGAGAGCGCAGGAGTTGGGCGTGATCGAGACCGGAGAGCACCTTCGCCAGGCGCGCCTAGCCATGGGCTGGAGCGCGGCGGACCTGGCCCGCGCGCTGCGCTTCGCGGCCAATCACGGCGAGAGCCGGATCCTGGAGATGGAAGCCGGCAAGCGGCAGATCTCCGGGCCGGTCACGGTGGCCGTGGAGGCTTTGCTGCGCGGCTTCGTGCCCGACGGCTTCGTGCCCCCCGCCGACCCGGCCGCACCTCGCGCGCGCCGCTGAGCTGCGGACCGCTCGCGGAAGGAGGCGACGGGCCCAGGCCGCGAGACGCGAGCCACTGCGTCGGCGGGCGGAAGCTGGTAAGTCTGGCCGGCGCGCAGCACCCACGGGCCCCGGATCGTGCAGAACTCCCACCGAATCTACAAAGCCAGCTTCGCGAGCGTCTATCCGCACTACGTCGCCAAGGCGGAGCGCAAGGGGCGCACCAAGGCCGAGGTCGACGAGATCATCCGCTGGCTGACCGGCTACAACGCCGAAGCGCTCGATGCGCAGCTCGCCGCAAAGACGGATTTCGAGACCTTCTTCGCCGAGGCGCCGCGGCTGCACCCGGCGCGGGCCGAGATAAGGGGCGTCGTCTGCGGCGTCCGCGTCGAGGACGTCGCCGACCCCCTGATGCGCGAGATCCGCTACCTGGACAAACTCATCGACGAGTTGGCCAAGGGAAAGGCCATGCAGAAGATCCTGCGCGGACAAGGGGTTCAGACCTAGCCAGCGCCCGCCACATCGCACGACAAGGGCTCACGCAGGATATCGCGCACGCGCTGGACCGCCTCGGGGCCCGTGAGGTCCGAAGGCCGGGCCTCGCACGCCCTGGCGACGAACCCGCTGACCTGGGCGACGGCGAAGCTCACCCCATAGAGGTTCCGGCGCGCCGGGACGCCCGGGATCGGTCGCGGATAGCCCGACGCCCGCAAGACCACGGCGTCACCGCTCCGCAGGACGCCGTAGCCCGTCCGTGGGCAATCCCAGTCCACGTCGACGCCGACGACCTGTGCAAGGCTGCCCGGATAGCAGGGCGCGTCATTGGCCCGGTGGGCGGCGACGATGACGACGCCCGCCGCGACGGCCTCGTCCGCGACCGCCGCGAAGGCGTCGCTGTGGGCCGCGTTGACCGAGCCCAGGCTGAGGTTGATGACCTGAACCTCCCGCGCGACAGCCCATCTGATCGCGCCGATGAGCGCCGCGGCGCTGGTCTTCAGCGCATCGCGAAACACCCGCACCGGGATGCAGAGAGCGTCCGGCGCCTTCTCCTGGATGGCCGCGGTCACCGCCGTGCCGTGGCCCAGCCGGTCGAGCCAGACGTCCTCGCCCTCGACGACGGCGCCGTCGGGCAGGACCATGGCGCCGGCGCCGAGCCGATCGGCTGCGATGTGGTCGTGAGTTGGGTGCACGCCGCTGTCGATCACCGCGATCGCGACGTTGCGGCCGGTCAGACCCGCCAGGGGCGCGAGCGCGAACTCATCCACAGGCGACCGCCTGCGCAGGCCGCACGGTCGCGCGGCCGCCGTCCAGGGTGATGACGACGTCGGCCATCTGGGCCAGCGCCGGCTTGTGGGTGATCACGACGATGGTGGCGTCGGGAAGGGCCCGACGCAGGCCTTGGGTCACCAGCTGCTCGGTTTCCCCGTCCAACGCGGAGGTCGGCTCGTCGAGGATGATCAGGCTGGGCCTGCGCAGGAGCGCCCGGGCCAGCGCCACCCGCTGGCGCTCGCCCGCCGACAAGGCCAGACCGCGCTCGCCGGTCCGCGTGGCCATCCCTTCCGGCAGCCGCGCCAGCAGGTCGGCTAGGCCGGCCTGGCTGGCCGCCGCCTCGATCTGCTCCGCGCTCGCCCCCGGCAAGGCGAAGGCGATGTTGGCGGCGACGGTGTCGTTGAAGAGGTAAGGCGACTGGTCGACCAGCATGACCTCGCGGCGCAGGTCGGCTAGCCTGAAGTCGCGGATGTCGCGACCGTCCACAAGTATGCGGCCGGCCTCGGGCTCGAGGTAGCGGACCATGAGGTCGGCCAGAGTGGATTTGCCCACCCCGCTAGGGCCCAGGACGGCGCAGAAGCTGCCCTGGGGAATGTCCAGATCGACGTCGACCAGCACCTGATGGCGGTCGTAGCGCATGGAGACGCCTTCGAAGCGGACCCCTCGCCGCACACGGTCGAGGGCGGCGGCGTCCGGCTTTTCGGTCACCTCGGGCGGCGTGTCGAACAGCTCGAAGATCCGCGCCAGGGACACCCGCGCCGAGGCCAAACCCGACGTCAGGCCCATCAGGGTCTGGATCGGGGCGAAGAGCCGGCCCTGGTAGGTCATGAAGGCCACCAGCGTGCCGATGGTCATGCGCCCGTCGATGATCATCGCGCCGCCATAGAGGATCACCGCCGACGTCGACGCCGTCAGCAGCGCGCCGGGCAACGCGCCGGCCATGAACGAGGCGATCTGCATGCGCAGCATCGCCCGCACGAAGGCGTTGTTGCTCCGCTCGAAACGTCGCACCTCGTGCTCGCCGGCGCCCAGGGACGCGACGACCCGCATGCCCATCACGGTGTCGACGAGGAAGCTGCCTAGGTCGGCGCCGCGCTCGCGCATCTCGCGGGTGATGAGCGTCAGCTTCTGCTGGTAGTGCAGGAAGATCAGTACGCAGGCGGGGATGAGCACCACGCCGACCAGGAACAGCCGCCAGTCGAGCCAGACCATCAGCGCGATGCTGCCGACCAGCATCAGGACATTGCTGAGCACCGAAAGCAGCGTATCGGCGGTCACGCGCTGGACGTCGCTGACGTCGCTGTTCAGGCGCGACATGAGGTCGCCGAGCCGGAAGCCGCCGTAGAAGCGCGGCGACAGCGTCTGCAGATGCCGCAGGAGCGCGGCGCGGATGTCGAACAGCATCGCCGCCGACGCCGACACGTAGCGGTAGCTGGCCAAGATGTTGACCGCGTAGCCCACGACGCTGAGCGCGACCATCAGCAGGGCGATCTCGATCAGCGCGTCCATGTCGCGGCGCAGCAGCGCCTTGTCGATCAGGAGCTTGGACAGATACGGCTGCGCCAGGCTGAGCGCGGTGCCGAGCAAGCTGATGACGAGCACGAACACCAGCGGCCGCAGATAAGGCCGCAGGAAGGGCAATAGCCGGCCATAGGTCCGCCAGCTCGCCACGGACGGGGGGGCCGCCGGTGCGCCTGGCGTGGGCGGCATGGGCGATTGCGCGTTCAAGCGGCGGCCTCCCGCGCCACCAGGCGGAAGTCGTGCAGTTCGAAGCGCGGCTCAGGCGTCCGCGCCAGGCGCGCCGTGCACCAGTCGAACCCTTCGGCGAGGCCCGTCAACTGCGCCCGCCACCAGGCGCCGTCGCCGCCGCTCGCATAGAACTGCGCGCAGAGCCGCAGGTGCCGGCGTATGGCGGCCACCATCATCGACTCGAAGTGGACGCGCAGCGCGACGGGGTCGCCGCCCTCGCCGATCGCGCCGATGACGGCGCTGGCGAGGATAGCCTCCCGCACGGACTGGGCCGTGCCGTCGCCGCAGATCGGGTCGAAGGCGATCGCCGCCGAACCGCAGGCCAGCCAGTCCGGGCCCTGCAGGCTGGTGAGCATCCGCGGGCTGGTCTCGAAGCCGGCCGAGATCCTGCCAACGCCCTCGATACGCGGCGCGACGCGCCGGCTCCGGCACGAGGCGGACCTGGGCGGCCACTGCGGTGCGCGAGCCGAAGC
>NZ_LSJI01000048.1 GCF_001557235.1 Phenylobacterium sp. CCH9-H3
CTGATCCTCCCCCGAAAAAGTGGACGGGGTTAGGCCGCTCTGCGCTCGGCCTCGGCTGGGCTGATGTAGCCCAGGGCTGAGTGCAGGCGGCGGGGATTGTAGAAGCCCTCGATGTACTGGAACAGGTCTCGTCGGGCCTGGTCGCGGGTGGCGTAGACCCGGTGGTGGACGCGCTCGGTCTTGAGGGTGTGGAAGAAGCTTTCCATTGGGGCGTTGTCCCAGCAGTCGCCCTTGCGGCTCATTGAAGGCGTGATGCCGGCGCGGGCCAGGGCCGAGCGGTAGGCCTCGGCGGCGTACTGGATACCGCGGTCGGAGTGGTGGATCAGGCCGGGCGCCGGCCGCTGGCGCTCGATGGCCATCTGCAGCGCGTCGAGGGCGATCTCGACGTGCAGCGTCGGTCGCATGCACCAGCCGACGATCTTGCGGGTGAAGAGGTCGAGCACGGTAGCGAGGTACAGCCAGCCCTCGCCGGTGGGGATGTAGGTGAGGTCGGCGAGCCAGACCTGGTTCGGCGTCTGGGTGGTGAAGTTGCGGCCGAGCCGGTTGGGCGCAATCGGATAGCCATGGCGACTGTCGGTCGTCCGCGTGCGCCGGGGCAGAGCCGCCAGGCCCCGGATGCCGGCCCGGCGCATCAGCCGCTCGATGCGGCTGCGCCCGACGCGGCGGCCGTGGCCGCGCAACACGGCATGCACCCGAGGCGAGCCATAGGTCCCGCTGCTGTCGGCGTGGATCCGGCGGATCTCGTCCAGCAATGCGCGGTTGGCGGCCGCACGCCGGCTCTCTGGCCTGGAGCGCCAGGCGTAGTAGCCGCTGGCCGACAGACCCAGGACCGCGCACATCACCCGAACCGGCCAGACGCTGCGATGCTCATCGACGAACCCGAACTTCATCGGGAGGCCGATCCGAAGATGAGCGCGGCTTTTTTTAGGATGTCGCGCTCCATCCGCAGCCGCTCGTTCTCGCGCCGCAGCCGGGCGTTCTCCGAGGCCAGATCAGACGGCGACGGGGCCGGCGCTTGCGTGGTGGAGCGCCTCGCCGCCCCCGTCGCCTGCGCCCCGAACTGCATCATCCATCGTCGAAGCACCGTCTCGTGCAGACCCAGCTCCCGGGCCACCGCGCCCACCGACAGGCCGCTCACAGCCACCCGGTCGACCGCCTCGCGCTTGAACGTCTCCGGAAACACCCGGCGCGTACCACTCATCTCACACTCCTCTCCAGCTCCTCAGAGCTAGCATGGGTGTCCACCAAACCGGGGGAGGATCAG
>NZ_LSJI01000049.1 GCF_001557235.1 Phenylobacterium sp. CCH9-H3
AAGGGGGTCCCTCTTCGACGCCGATCGGGGGTCCCTTTTGAACGCCGTTTGACACGCGACGGCGTGGAGCGGTCCCGAAGCAACGGGCCTCTGTTCGCACGAGGTTTCCAACGCCCGCCCCCATTCCGCCGGCCAAGACGCCGGCTTGCGAGCCGACTCGGCTTGGTCCAGGATTCCCTCCGCCGGCGCGGCTGCGTCGGCAGGGGCGTGGAAACCCCTGTGCGAGTTTGCGAACCCTGACGCCGGCGATCGGACCTGCCGGCGCACACCTGCGGTTTGGCGCGCCGGTCTGGTCGCGCCGGCGCGGGCGCATGGCCTTGCGCGTGGGATTCCAAGCAGGTCAGACCTGCGACGCCCCTCCTCGTGGGAACGGGAGTGGCGCGATGCGGCGCACGGAAGATGAGGCCGGAACAGGCGAGGCCTCGCTCGACGGGCTCTATCGGCTCTATGCCGGCTGGCTGAGGCGCGCCTTGCATCGGCGCTTTGGCCGGGCGGTCGCCGAGACGGCGGAGGATCTGGTGCAGGAGGCCTATCTGCGGATCGCCCCGCACCAGGCGGCGGGCACGGTGCGCGCGCCCCGCGCCCTGCTCCTCCACGTCGCCAGCAATCTCGCCCGCGATCAACTGCGCCGCACCGCGCGCAGCGGCGGCGTTCCCGCCCTGATTGAAGATGTCGCAGAAACGGAGGAACATGGCGTTCCGTCCAGCCAGGACGAGGCGGTGCTGCTGCACCAGATCGTCTCGGCCTTGCCGCCGCCCTTGAAGGATGTCTTCGTCTTGAGCCGGTTTGCGGGAATGACCAATCAGGACATCGCCGATCGCTGCGGGCTCTCGGTCAAAACCGTCGAATGGCGGATGACCCGGGCGCTCGCCTTCGTGGCCTTGCAACTGCGCCGGTAGCCGCCCTTGGCCATGACCCCGCC
>NZ_LSJI01000005.1 GCF_001557235.1 Phenylobacterium sp. CCH9-H3
AGCCGATGATACGCCATGGCTAAAGGCTCTCGCTCCCTGGCGAGGCGCGCCCCAGCACAAAGGAGCTGGACATGAAATATCTCGTGGCCGCCGCGGCGGCTCTCTTCCTGATCGTCGGGTCGGCCGCGATGGCCCAGCCGGCCTATGACAATCACGGCCGCGGTCAGGCCTATGGGCAGGCAGCCTATGGTGGCGAGGGCAGTCATGCCGCGCAATCGGGCGGCGGGCATCGCAATTCGGCCCCGAGCTACAGCTACGTCCAACCCTACGCCGGGTATGGCTACCGAGGCGGGTCATCGTACTACGGCGCACAGGCCTACAGCTATAGCGACCGGCATGATCGTCGTGACCATCGGCGGGCTCAGCGCGGCCACTACGACGCGCCGCGCTACACCGGTTACGACCGTCACTAAGGCCTCCTGAACCCCGTCTAGTTACGGCTGGCGCCTTCGGCTTCGAAGACGCGCCGGCCGCGATGACGCCAGATCTCCACCCGGCGCGCGCTCCGTTCAGCATGTCGGCCGGGCCGAGAAAGGCTCCGCCCGACAGGTCTCGGCATCCGAACCCAAGCGGAGCGCCCGTTTTCCGAGTGGCACGCCTCTGCGCGCCTGGAGTTCTCGGACTTTGTCTGGAGCGCGGAAGCTCAGCGTGGTTATCCCGGGCTTGGCGCAAACCGTCGTCCTCCCAGCTTCAGCAGAGCGATCCGATGAGGGGGGACATGCTGATGGCGCGTATCTACTACAACGATGACAATCCGGCTTCGCCGGCTGGAGGAAGATCATGTCCCAACCTCGACGCCGGCGGGCGACCCAATGGCCGCTGCTCATCATGCTG
>NZ_LSJI01000050.1 GCF_001557235.1 Phenylobacterium sp. CCH9-H3
TTGCCGTAGGAGTCCGCGGCGCGGATGCGACCGTCGGGCCGGTGGATGATCACCTCCCCGCGCTCGCGGACCGCGGTGCCGCGGGCGGCCGCCGCCGCGCCGGCCTGGGTGTCGTGGGTCGAGCCGACCCGCGAGGCCCCTTCGCGGCGCGTCGCCCACCCGTCCCCGTGAGGCACGACATGGATACGCTTGGACAATCTCGTCTTCCTTCTGCTGGCGGCGCGAGGGCCATCCCCCGGTCGCACAGCCAAGATCGCTGAGAGTCGCGATGTCGTCAATACTCACATTGATAATGTGATTAATACGAGCAAATGCTTGTCTCGTTGACAGCGGGCGTGAACAGAGTGCAAACATCCGGGATGGAGCGGACCCTCATCAACGTGGCCTTCGGGCGCGCCGTGGCGCGCCGGCGCGAAGAGCTCGGGCTTACCCAGGCCGGCCTGTCGGCGCTTGTGGGACTCTCGCGCGCTTCGATCGCCAACATCGAGAAGGGCCGCCAGAACGTGCTGCTGCACCACGTCTATGACTTGGCCGCCGCTCTGAAGATGGGCCGCGTCGGCGACCTGCTGCCCGCCCGGCCGCAGCCGGCCAAGGCGCCGCAGGTTGAGGTGGCGATCTCCGACCCCACGGTCTCCGCGAGCGCCGTGGCGCAGCTCACTGACATGGTCACCTCGGCGCTGGCCGGGCGCGAGCCCGGAAAGACCGGCGCATGACGATCGCGACGCGCGAGGCCAACCCGGCGGCCGCCCGCAAGGCGGCCCAGGACCTGCTCAACGCCTTCTCGGTGCGCGGCGCCCCCGTGCCCGTCGAGAAGATGATCAAGGCCCGCGGCATCGCCCTGCAGTACGCGCCGCTGGACGAGGAGCTGTCCGGCATGGCCTTCATCAAGGATGGCGTCGGCATCATCGGCGTGAATGCGCTGCATCATCCGAACAGGCAGCGGTTCACCGCGGCCCACGAGCTGGCGCACCACGTCCTCCACGCGCCGGAGATCACCGAGATGATGCACGTGGATCGCGGCTTCCGGGTCCTGCACCGGGACCAGTTGGCGGCCCAGGGCACCGACCCCCTGGAGATCGACGCCAACGCCTTCGCGTCCGAGCTTCTGATGCCCCGCCAGTTCCTGATCGAGGCCATCGGCGACGCCGGGATCGACGTCGACGACGACGCCGCCGTACAGGCGCTGGCGCGCAGGTTCAAGGTCAGCGCCTCGGCTATGCGCAACCGCCTAAGCGGCGGCTGGTACTAAGGGGGCGCGTCGTGGGCTACGTCTTCTTCGACACCGAGACGACGGGCCTCCAGGAAGGCTTCGACCAGATCGTCCAGCTCGCGGCGATCCACACCGACCATGAGCTCCAGGAGTTGGGGCGCCTGAACGTGCGGTCCCGCCTACAACCGCATGTCGTGCCGCATCCGCGGGCCCTGCGCGCCAATGGCCTGACCATCGGGCAGCTGACGGACCGGAGCCTGCCGTCGCACTACGAGATGGTCTGCCAGGCCCGTCGCCAGCTGCTGGCGTGGTCGCCCGCGATCTTCGCCGGCTTCAACTCGATCGGCTTCGACGAGAAGATGCTGCGCCACGCGCTCTTCCAGTCGCTGCATCCGGCCTATCTGACGAGCAACCACCAGAACGGGCGCGGCGACGCCTTCGGGCTCGTCCAAGCCGCCTGCGCGCTTACCCCCGGCTGCCTCGTGGTGCCCCGAAAGGCCAATGGCCGCCCCACGTTCAAGCTCGACCTCCTGGCGCCCGCGAATGGCGTCGAGCACGCCGGGGCGCACGACGCGATGGCCGATGCCCGCGCGACGGTCGAGCTGTGCCGGATCGTGAAGGCGCGCTCGCCGGAGGCTTGGGAGCGGTTCGTACGCCTGTCGAACAAGGCCATGGTCGCCGAGCTGGTGGATGGCGAGGACGCCTTCATACTGACGGAGTTCTTCGGCGGCGAGCCCTACCATCGCGTGGTCGCCTGCATCGGGCAGGATCGGTACCCGACGGGACGCTTCTGCCTGGACCTCTCGGCGGACCCTGACTCCTGGCGCCAGCTCTCGGACGAGGAGCTGCACGCGGCGGTGGCGCGGACGCGGAGCCCCATGCGGCGCCTGCGGACGAACAGCGCGCCGACGCTCACGCTGCTCCACGAGGCCGAGGATCACCTGCTTGAGGGGATCGATCCCGTCGAGGCCGAGGCGCGAGGCCGGGCGCTGCGGGCGGACCGGCAGCTCTGCGCGCGCCTGATCGCCGCCTACACCGCGGGGTGGGAGGAGACGGAGCCGTCGCCTCATCCCGAGCTTTGCCTGGTCTCGGGCGGCTTCCCCAACGACGATGACCGCGACCGCTGCCTCGACTTCCAGGACGCGGGTTGGCGCGGACGGACGGAGATCCTGGGCCGGCTGGTGGATCCACGGCTGCGCGCCTTCGGCCGGCGGCTACTTTATAGCGAGCATCGGTCCCTGCTGTCGGACGCCGAGCGCCTGGCCGCCGACGCCGAGCTGGCCGAGCGCCTGCTTGTGGATCGCGGAGGCCCGCTGACGCTCGGCAAGGCCCTGGCGGAGACACAGGCGATGCTGGAGGACGAAGTCGGCGATCCGGCCGGCAACCTCGCGGGGTACCAGGGCTGGCTCGTGGCGCGGATCGGGCGGGCGGAGGCCTTCCTCCGGCAGCACGGGGCGCGGGCCGCATAGCGGCGAAGGCCTCTGCGGTGCGCTAGCATCCCCCTGGCCTCGCAGCTATCTCAACAGCCACGCTACAACCCCGGGGGTTTGCCCATCCCGCAGCATCTCGAATACGGCTGGGTACGGCTATGGCTCCCCATCGACAGGGTGGGGGGCTCCGAGCCGCGTGCTCTGGACGGCGATAGCCGAAGTGGTGCCACCCTGGCGCAGCTGGCGGAAGAGCCCTGCCTCGTCCTGCTGGGCGCTCCAGGCATGGGGAAGACGCGAGAGGCGGAGGCTGCAGCGACCAGCCTTCGGACCGCCGGCGAGCTGGTCAGCGTCGTGCAGCTTGGCCGCCGGGCCGACCCGGGCCAAAGCCTGGTCGACCTGCTTGACGGGACAGCCGGCGTGGCCTGGAGGGAAGGGGGGCGCGCCTGGCACATCTTTCTTGACGGCATCGACGAGGCGGCTGGCGGCGCCGCCGGCGTTGAGGGCCCCCTGCGCCGGTTCCTGCAAGCCCTCATCGCCTCCGGTGGCCCGCTGCCCCGTCTACGCTTGCGGCTGCTTTGCCGGACGGTGGAATGGGCGGCGGCCCTCGATCGCGTCCTCAGCCTCATCTGGCCCGAGACCGAGATCGGTCGGCTTCAGATCGCGCCGCTCTCCGAAGAGGATGTGCGGCAGGCGGTAGATGTCGTCACGGGCGACGCCAAAGAGGCTGATCGCTTTCTCGAGGCGGCGAGGCGCAGCCGCGTCGAGGCGCTCACGCAACGGCCCGTCTCGCTTCGGCTCCTCACCGAGCTGTTCCACGAGCAGAACGATCTGCCGCCGGGCCAGTCGGAGCTGTTTCGGCGCGGCCTCCAGGCGCTTCTTGAGGAGCCGGATCCCGCGGTGGCGACGCGCGTGCGTCGTGGCCCAACCGACGTGTCCGAGAGGCTGACGGTCGCGGCGCGGATCGCCGCCGTCACGACATTCTCAGGCCTGACTCGCGTCTGGACGGGCGCCGCCGGCTCGAGGCCCGCGGGGGCCTTCAGCCTGGCGGACATCGCTGGCGGCTCGGAGCGCGGCTCGGCTTACAGCTTCCCGGTGAGCGAGGAGGACCTGCTGGAGGTTCTGCGCAGCCCCCTCTTCGTTGCGGTGGCGCCTGACCTCTTCGGGTGGGCACACCAGACCTTCGCCGAGTATCTCGCGGGGCGGTATCTTCTTGAGCACGGTTTGAGCGCGCAGGAGGCGCTGAGCCTGCTTGCTGTGCCTGAGCCCGGGGCAACCGGGGGAGTGGCGCCGCAGCTGCGGGAGGTCGCCGCCTGGATCGCGACCGACTCGGAGGAGATGTTCGAGCATCTGCTCGCCGCCGAGCCTGACGTCTTGCTGCAGAGCGACGTCGCGGCTGCAGGCCCGGACCAGCGCGCTCGCCTTGTGCAGGCGCTGCTGCAGCGCCTCAACGATGGCGAGCTCGTGGATGCTTACTTCGGCCTCGTCCACCTCTTCGGGCGGCTCGCCCACGAGGGCTTGGGCGGACAGCTTCGCGCCTTCATCGAGGACCGCGGGAACTCAGAGTTCGCGCGACGCGCAGCCATCGACATCGCCGAAGAGAACCGGCTGGACGAGCTAGCCGCGCCGCTGGCGTTGATCGCGCTCTCCCAGAACGAGCCGACGCTCCTGCGAAAGGATGCGGCCTACGCGGTCGCCAAGCTGGCGGATCCGCGGGCGAAGGCCGCGCTTGCCGGAGTTCTCAGCCAGGACCTGCGGGCCGACGTCGATGACGAGCTGAAGGGCGCGGTCTTGGCGGTCGTGTGGCCGGACTACCTAGATATGCCCCAGCTGCTGCGGGTGCTCGCGCCCCGCAAGAGCTCAAATCTGATTGGGCACTACTCGCTCTTCCAGAGGCAGCTTGCATTTGGAGAGCTCTCTGCGCCTGACGCGCTCGCCGCCATCGACTGGCTGCGCGGCCATGTGGCTGCCGAGATCAACGACTTCAGCTGGCGCGGCGTCCTGAGCAAGGTGTTCTGGGCCGTGGCCTCCCGGCTGGATGACCCCCAAGTCCGGGAGGTGCTGGCTCACTTCATCGCCGAGCTGCTCGGAAACCCCGGCAGCTGGATCTACGACGGAGACCCGACCGACGCCGATGATGGCGGAACGCCCGCGTGGGGTGGCGGTCCCGCAGATCGGCTTGCCCTGGTCCGGCTACTGCTCCGCCAGGCGAGCGACCCCATCCAGATGGCGCGCCTGGCGCCCCATTTTGTCGCGCGGCTCGTCGAGCCCGGCGACCTCGATGCCTACCTCGCAGCCCTTCGCGAGGAGGGAGATGAGGCTCAGGGCCGCGCCCTGGTCGAGGTCGTCCTCAGCATCGCTAGGCAGATCCCGATCGATGATCTCGGCTCGGTCTGGGACCTGGCGGAGAGCCATCCCGCTCTGCACGCCGGGCTGGAGGCGACATACTTCGTGCCGCTGGACTCCCAGGCCGCGGCCTGGATGCGAGACTCGCTCCGCCGGAGCCGTGAGCGGGAGGCCCGCCAGGCCCAGACGTCCGAAGGCGCTTCCCGAGCCGACGCCGGCGCGAGGGCGCTTCTCGACCAGATCGAGGGTGGAGACGCCGAGGCCTGGTGGCGCCTGAACCTCCAGCTCTTCGTGTCCGACGCCGGGCGTTATGAGGCCGAGTACGAGTTCCTGAGCGATCTCAAGGGCGCGCCGGGCTGGGCGCGACTGGCTCCTCAGGATCAAGCGCGCGTCGTCGCCGCCGCCGAGGCTTATCTTCGCAACGCGAAGCTGACCACGTTGCGATGGCTCGGCAGCAACTCGCACCACCGGCCCGCGGCCGCGGCGGTGCGCGCCTTCCGCTTGCTTGCGGAGGAGCGGCCCGAGCTTCCGGCCAGCCTTCCGGCTGAGGTGTGGGCGCGCTGGGCGCCCGCCCTGATCAGCTTCTTTGACAACGACGTGAATGCGGCCGCGCCGACGCTCGCGGCCCTCGCGACCACCGCCTATGCAAAGGCGCCTGCCGCCGTCATGCGGTCGCTTGCGCGGCTTGCCCTCGGCCCTCGCTCAGAGGGGCTGCCGGAGCGCCCCCTTGATCTGCTCTCCGGCGCAGTGGACGCCCGCCTTCTGGCCTTCCTCGAGCGCGTGCGGCGTCGCCCAGGCCGCAAATCCGCCCGCGAGCCTCACCTCTATGCGTTCCTGGTGCGGTCCGGCGGCAGCGAGACGATCAGGGCCCTGCTCGACGCTCTCAAGGCGCCAGCGCCTTCTGAGGCCTTGGAGGCGGAGGGCCCGCTGTCGGAAGGCGTTCGCGCGGCAAGCGAGCTAGTTCGGGAGGGCGTGCCGGAGGCATGGGACGCGCTGCTCGAGCTGGGGCCGCGCGATGCCGAGCTAGCGCGTGCGATCTGGAGCGAGCTTGCGCAGCAAGTGGCTTTCCGGCGCACCGCCTCGATTCTGGACCAGCCGGAAGCGACGCTTGGTCAAGCCTACCTTGAGCTCGAGAGGCTCTTTCCCGAGCGGCCGGATGACACCGGTGGGGCGCGGTTTCTGTCGGCTGTCGACTATGTCGAGCGGCTGCGCAGTGGGCTCGTCAGCCAGCTTGTCGCTCGCGGGACCGAGGCCGCCGTCATGGCCCTCGAAAGGATCTCGGCCGCCCATCCGGACATCAGCTGGCTTCCGTGGCGCATCCAGGAGGCGCGTCGCAACTTCCGCGCTGTGGCGCGGCGGCTGCATGCGCCCGCCGAGATCATCGCGACGATCGCCGCCTTTCGCCCACCACTCCCGCGGCGGGACGAGGTGCGCGCGGCGCAAGCCGCAAGCCGGCCGCGCCCTGCGCCGGACGGCCTGGAGGCGCCGCCCACAGAGCCCGACGGTCCCGCCTCGCCTGGAGAGTCGACCGCGCCGGACGGTGTCGCCACCGCGAGGCGTCGGTTGAGGATCCTGGCTGTCGCCACCGAGTGGAGCTCCGCGCATGGTGGCGTCTCGACCCTCAACCGCGAGCTCTGCGTGGCCCTCGCGTCCCTGGGCCACGAGGTCAGATGCGTGGTTGTGGACCCAACGGGGGAGGAGACGACAGCGGCGGACATGCTCGGCGTGAGTCTAGTCGCGTGCCCGAAGGGCCTGTGCATCCCGGAGGACCAGCGCTTGCTGCTGGTGCGCAGCCGCGACCTGGAGGGCTTCGCGGCCGACATCGTCCTCGGCCATGACCACGTCACCGGCCCAGCGGCCCTGCGCATGGCCGAGGAGCTTGGCGCGGCCTACGTCCACATGTTGCATACCGTGCCGGAGGAGGCGGAGGGCCTGAAGAGCCGCTCGGCTGGACCTGGACGCGCGCTTCTCCGCGGCGATGACAAGGCGAACGACCAGATCGCGCTGTGCCGCGCAGCGCAGCTCGTGGTCGCTGTTGGGCCGAAGATCCACGCGTCGATCGCCGTGCGCCTGCCTCGTGGAAGCCGCTTGGTCGAGATCGTCCCGGGCCTGAATGAGGAGCTGCTGTCTCACGAGGCCGACGTCACGCAGCTTCCCAGAAGCTACGGGCTGATGAGCGCGCGCATGCAGGACGCTGACCTTAAGGGCGCTCGGCTTGCCTGCGAATGCTTCCGGGAGGCGGGCCTGGCCCACGCGTGGCAGCCGGGAGGCCGGCCGCACTTGATCCTGCGAGGCTTCTCGGATCGCGCCACGGAAGAGTTCGAGCAGGCGATTGGCCCGCGCGACCAGTTCAGTGAGTGGGTCTACACCCGCGGCTACACGGAGGACGTCGCCGAGATGCACGAGGACATCCGGACGGCCTCGGTCGTGCTTATGCCGTCACGGACGGAGGGCTTTGGGCTGGCCGGCCTCGAGGCGATCGCAGCTGGCGTACCGGTCATGCTCTCGCTTGAGAGCGGACTAGCGGAATACCTGTCCCGGGCCGTCGCTACCCGCCAGATCGACGAAGCGCTCATCGATGGCTGCATCCTGGGCGTCGTGGGCCCTAGCCCGGCCGTGACGTCCGAATGGGCGGGCAGGGTCGGCACCGTCTTGCTCGATCGCCCAGCGGCGTTCCAGCGCGCCCGGGCGCTGCGAGATGCGCTCCGACCGATGATGAGCTGGCCAGCGGCGGCGGCGTCGTTCTCAACGGCCGTGCAGGACATGCTGGCGCAGGGATCGGGAAGCTAGCGCCGCGCCACATCCGGGCGGGCCGGCGCCTACCAAGCCGCGACATCGTCGGCCGGCGCGGCCTGGTCGCCGCTGTCGGTCACGAACACGAAAGGCAGCCCGAACAGCGAGGCCTCATGCACGAGACGGCGCCGGCCTTCAGGGCTCTCGCGGTCCCAGGTCGCTTGGGCTAGCCGCAGCGGTGGCTGGTGGTCGAGGCGGGGACGCGCGACGCGGTCCATGCTGTTGGGCCATCCAGGTCGCGACCGGCAAGCTCGGCGCGGAATCGGGATCAAGGTAGCGCCTCATCCAGGCGAGGGCTCGCGCCCCTAGTCCACGCCGCTATGAAAGCAGTCGGCTCTCGGATCATTGAAGTTGTCGCCGATCGCTCCATTCTGAAGACCCAGCGAATGCAGATTCAACACCGACATGTGCAGCCCGTCCTACTGGCAGAGGGATGAACGTGCATATGTAGCCAAATGGCAGTTCACGTCGCGGTCTATTAGACCGGCGCGGTGCTAGCCACGTGGAGTTAGTGTCCGCTTCCCGGCCCGATCCCAATGTCCGCACCTGGCGCGATGCAGACTGTAGCTAGCCGAGTGAACCCTGGGCAGCGGCTCGCGCAACAGCTGCGAGGCGACCTAGCTAGAGGTGGCCATACCTCATGCCAGCAAGCCCAACAGCGACCCCCGTGGACGGCGCACGAGCGCGTCGCGTGTTCGTGCCGGTTCAGCACAACGCGTAGCGGCGTTCGCGGCCTGTCCCGCAGCGGGGTGACATACGGCCCGTCCCGGGCCGGGTAGGCATGCGCCACGGATCGAGACGAACGGGTCCCTGAAGAGCCGATCGTCCTTCGAGTCTGCCGCGCCCAGCGGCCGCCGTTGCCGCCGGGCCTCTGGCGGGATTCAGCGTCGCGCGCGCCGCAGCAGGCGGCTTGAGCGCACAACGAGGGAGCCTTTGGGCGATGGTGAGGTTTGGCATCCTGTTCACGGACGAGTACGAGGTCGCCCCGGCTCTGCTGGCGCAGATCCGCGAGGAGGGCGGCCTGAGCCAGCGCGAAATGGCGCGGGTGCTGGATCGTTCCCAGAGCCACGTGCAACGGATGGAAACGCGGCAGCGCACGATCGAGTTGGTCGAGTTCTGTAAGATATGTCGCGCGTCGGGCGTCGATCCCGCACAGGCGCTGCAACGCTTCGTCGACGCCTGGGACGAACAGTCCCGCAAGAGCGCCGCCTGAGGTTCAGCCCCCCGACGCACCGGGCTCACGGCGCGCCGGCGCACGTGTGTCCGGGGCCGCGGCCCCCGCGGGCGGCTCGAACCCCATCGGCAGGAAGCCGCGCAGGAAGGACTCCACCGCCACGGTGACAGGTCCCGAAATGCGCCGCTGACCTGCCTCCATCTCGAGAATCCGGCTGCCGCCGTGCTTTTCGAAGGACGTCAGTCGAAGGGCCTGGGCGAGGGTGGCCGGGGACCATCCAAGGGCCTCTCGGGCCTGGCGCAGGTGGTGTCCGTTTTCAATCAAGGTCGACACTCCCAAGGGGAATGGACGCAGAGGTCCACAAGTCCAAATCCTCTTGCCCGGAGACGTCCGCTCGGCACGGGCGCAGGGCCGTCAGACCGGTGCGTGCGGCCAGGCGGTGGTCCGCAACCCGCGCGAACGGGCCGTCCCATAGAAGCTCATCGGGCCAGGCGCATTCGGAGCCGGGTTGAGGCATCGGGCGGGCGGGGAGCCAGCGCGCCTGCGACGCGCGCGGCGCCGGCGCCGCGGCGCGCCGCCGTAGCGCCGCCACCAGGGCGGTCATGTCCGGTCGGGCGGCATAGGCCGAAGCCCACGCGGCGAGTCCTGGCGAGTGCGCCTCTTCCGCCGGCGACAAGCCTTCGGCCGGGTTGGCCGCGTCGTCGTGTTCCATGCGGAGCACGCGGCGGACGGCGTCCAGCCGAACGCCGCGACCGCGCAGCGCCAGGAGGAGGCGGAAATCCGGAACCGACGCGCCGGGCTCGACGGGCGCGGCCACCCCTTCTCGGGAACGCGGCGGATCGCACCGCCGGACAGTGCGGACGATCAGGCCGATCGTCTCGCGCAAAGCCCTCATCTCCCAAGCGGAGGCGGTCATCCGAAGACGCCCGCGGCGCGCCCGTTGCAGGCCGCGTCCGAACGCGGCCGCGCGGCCGTCGAGCTCCTGCTGCCCGAGCCTGCTGTCGACACCACCATGCGCCAGGGCCTAACAACCTCGGGCGCAGCCCGCTGTACCCTTCGGCAGGGGCCGCAGTAGGTGAAGCGGCTCCACCCGGACGTATCTCACCACAGGCCCAGCCATCGCAGCCGCCGATCCCCGGCCGCCGCGCTGTTCGCCGGACGGCCCAAGCGCGTCGCGTCGGTTCGGGGCGGGGAGGCGGAAGGGATGTCCCATGCCTCGGTGACGGACCCTCGCGGCGACGCCGGATGTTCGTTTGGGACACTCATGCAGATGGGCACGGCGAGATAGTCGGTGACGTCCACCACGACGGTTCGAAACGGTGTCTTCGAAGCGCAGGTCATCGGACCTGCGCCCTTGCGCTTGCGGCGGGTGAAGGGCGCGGCGCGCCTCCTGAACCGGAAGGGCAGGGCGCTGGCGCACGCCGCGCGTGGGTTACCGCCGCCACGGACCGGTCCCTGACGGCCTCCCTCACGCGACGGCGCCGATCTGCGCTTCAAACTCCGCATCGGACACCTGCATGCGGCAGACGAGGACACTGCATCCCACCGAGTCGATCAGATAGGCGCCGCTGCTGCCTGACCACCAGCGGTCCAGCAGGCTCTGGCGGCGGTGCCCGACCATCACGAGGTCGGCGCGGAAGCCGCGAGCATGCGCGGCGATCACCGCGGCGGGTTCTCCGGCCTCGACCGTGCCGCTGGCACGCAGGCCGAGCCGCCGCAGCCGCGCCAAGCCCTGGTCGAGCAAGGGCGCCAGATGGGCGCGGACGGGCAAGGGATGGATCCCGTCGGCCACCTTGATGGCGAACGGCTCCCGTTCGATGATCAGCAGGTAAACCTCAGCCCCAAAGGCGCGCGCCGCCAGCGCCCCCTCGCGGAGTGCGGCCAGCCCTTCCCGGGTGCCGTCGCTGGCGAGCAGGATCCGCGCGTACACTCCCATGCCTCCACCGGGCAGCTTGTCGCGCTGCTTCGACCTTGATCATAGCTGGGCACGTCCCGCCCACCTGTCGCCCACGCTGGGGACAGCGGGCCTGCGCTTGGAACCGGCGGCCGGCGGGTTCGTCCGGCCTCCGCGCAGCGCGGCCGCGAACCCGACGTCACTTGGGATAGGGGGCGCGCTCCGAGAGCACCGCGCGCAGAGCCGCTTCGAGGGCGCGTTCCGCGTACGGTTTGTCCAACACGAGGCGTTGAGCGTGTCGCTCGACGACGCCCTGGACCCCATAGGCGGTGGCGAACAGGAAGGGGATGCCGCGTACGTCTAGGGCGTCGGCGACGGGGAAGACGGCAATCCCGCAGAGATTCACGTCCAGCACCGCCGCATCCAGGGGGTGGGTGGCAAGGAGCTCGAGCGCTTCATCGACGCTGACGGCGGGGCCCACGACCTCGCATCCCAAGGCCGCCAGCCGATCTTCGAGCAGGAGGGCCACGAGGGTTTCGTCCTCCACCACGAGGATGCGCGCATCCCGCAGTCTGTCGGCGTCGGGCCGCGCCGCCGCACCCAGCCCGCCGCGGCGCGGTGCGCCCGCGGCCCCGCTCACGGCCCAACGGATGTGGAGCGGCGCGAGCTGTTGGCCGATGGCGCTGTGCATGGCCTGCGCCGGCGGGGAGCGAACGACCCAGGGACTGACAGCAGACATCGGCCCCCCACGCGCAAAAGTTCAGTTCCGCTCGCTTGCGTTGCAGGCCGACACCTGGCCGGTCTGTCCCAACGATCGGGGACAAACGGCTCAGCCGCGGGCGGTCCACGGGCCGGGAGATCTGCCGTGCGCCAAGGGGAAAGCGGCCCCCGGAGCCGCCGGATGAGGAGGTCGCGACCCTCGGCGCCGCCGAAAGTGTCCCTCTGCGAGGGGACACGGCCCCCTCGGCGACCTCAACTACAACCTTATCAGTAACGGCGTTCGCGATCCGAACTCCCGCGCGGCGGTGGCCGTCTGGGGCGCCCTCGGGCGCATCGCCTCTGAGTCTTAATCGTCTGCACAAACGACAACAGAAACGGCAGGCGCGGGGAAGATTGCTTAGGAGTGCGTCACGCGGTCTGCCCATCGGGCCCGCGGCGGTCTTCTTGCGGGCGTCAAGGCCCGCCGGCTCCCCGGCCCGACGTCGCGCATAGGGAGCAAGCACGTGGCGAACTCGAACAAGCGAATCCTCTTGATGCGAGCGTCGGCCGCGGCGCTCACCGTTCTGTCGCTGGCCGCGGTCGCCCCGTCGGTCGCCGCCCAGGAGGCGCCGGCGCCCGACGCCCTCGAAGAGGTGGTGGTCACCGCACAGCGCCGCAGTGAGAACCTGCAGAACGTGCCGATCGCGGTCACCGCCCTGACCGAGGGCGCGCTCGCCGACGCCGGCATCTCGAAGACCGACGACCTGGTCACGGTGACGCCGGGCCTGATCTACTATCGGACTTCAGGCGCCGCCTCGCCCTTCATCCGAGGCATCGGCGGCATCAGCACCTCGGCCGGCAATGAAGGCAGCGTCGCGACCTATGTGGATGGGGTCTACATCCGCGACATGTTCACCGTCACCCAGACGTTCAACAACGTCGAACGGGTGGAGGTGCTGAAGGGCCCGCAAGGCACGCTGTTCGGGCGCAACGCCACCGGCGGCGCGATCCAGACGATCACCAAGACGCCCTCGCATGATCGCGAGGCGATCGTCGGCCTGAGCTATGGGTCGTACTCGATCCTGAAGGGCGACTTCTATGGGACCACGGGCCTGACGGAGAATCTGGCGGCGGACCTGTCCATCGCCTTCCGCGAGCAGGGCGACGGGACCGGCACGGAGCGGGTCCGCGGGATCGACATCGGCTTCGAGGAATACCAGAACCTGCGCACTAAGGTGCTGTGGACGCCCGGCGAGGACACCGACGTCGTGCTGACCGGGCAGTGGGTCGAATCCAAGGAGTGGTATGGGCAGGCCTGTCAGCCGGGCAGCATCTGCATCAGCCCCTACTCGCCGAACTTCGCCGATGTCTCGCTGAACTTCTCGGTGCCGGCGCGGGCGCACAGCCTCCTGGGCGCTTTGCACGCCACCCACAACTTCGGACCGGTCAGCCTCGTCAGCATTTCGTCCTACCAGCGGACCAAGTCGGACTATCCGGTCGACTCGGACTTCTCCGGCGTCACGTTCCAGCACATCGGCCGCATCCAGACGACCGAGACCTACAGCCAGGAGTTCCAGCTCCAGTCGACCTATGAGTCGCCGTTTCAGTGGGTGCTAGGCGCCTTCTACTGGCGCGACAAGTCGGCCTCGGCCCCGGCGACCCTGCAGACCGCGACCGCCTTCACCATCGTCAATTCTAACGTCGGCACGGAATCCTACGCCGCGTTTGCGCAGGGCTACTACAACTTCACCGATGCGACCCAGCTGACGATCGGCGCCCGCTGGACGCACGAGGAGCGCGACCTCTACGGGGCGACGAACCGCGTCACCCTGCGGCAGATCGTGCCGTTCGCCCTGGAAAACACCTTCGAGGAGCCGTCCTACCGCGCTGCCCTGAGCCACGAGTTCAACGACGATGTGATGGCCTACGTCTCCTACAACCGCAGCTTCAAGAGCGGGGCCTACAACTCGTTCGTGGCGACGGGCGTGCCCGATCCGGCCACCCGGCCCGAGATCCTCGAGGCCTATGCCGTGGGCGTGAAAAGCGACCTGCTGGACCGGCGGGTGCGGGTCAACGCGGAGGTCTTCCTGAACAAAATCCGCGATCTCCAGCTGCGTCGGCAAGAGTCCGGGTTCACGCGCGTGATCAATGCCGCCGCCGCCGAGATCAAGGGCCTGGACCTGCAGGTCACCGCGCTCGTGAGCCACAACCTGACGGTCGACCTCGGCCTCAGCGTGCTCGACACCGAGTACACCGACTTCCCGAACTGCCCGGCCTCCGTGCCCAGCCAGGCGGCGAACGGCGGGCGGGGCGGCAACGTCGAGGTGATCCGCAACTGCACGGGCAAGGAGATCCTCAACTCGCCGGACTTCACGGTGAACGCCGGGCTGCGCCACACCCTGCCGCTGGCGAACGGGTCGCGCATCGAATCCAACCTCACCTACTATTACAACGACGGCTACTTCGGGGACGCGTTCAACACCTTCCGCCAGTCCAGCTACAACCTGCTGAACCTAACCCTGAACTGGGTGAGCCCAGACGACAGGTTCGAGGTCGGCTTCTATGGCAAGAACCTCACCGAGGCGCGCTTCGCGCCGACCCTCAACCAGAGCTCGTTCGGCAACAACATCCTGGTCGGCGCCATCCCGCGCGAGCTGGGGGTGCAGCTGAAGGCGCGCTTCAACTAGTGACCACGCGGACCGCCGGTACGCCGCACCCGGCCAGCGGCCCGCGGCGCGGCTGCGGCTGGCCCACTGCGGGTCTCGCCGCCGCCGCGCTCTGGGGACTGGCGCCGCCGGCCCAGGCGGCGTGGATCGGGAGCTGGGGGGCCTCGCCCGCACCCCCGATCACGGCAGCCGATGCCGATGTAAGGACGCTCACGCCGCGCTTTGAGGACCAGACCCTGGTCCAGGTGGTACGGCTCAGCGCCGGCGGCCGGAGACTGCGCCTGCGGATTTCCAACGAATACGGCGAAGGCCAACTCACGCTCGGCGCGGCTGAGGTCAGCCTCCTGGCGGCCGACGGGACGGAGGGGCCGCGCCGGACCGTCACCTTCGGCGACAGCCGGCGCGTCGTGATGCCGCCTGGCGCGCCCGCGCTCAGCGATCCCGTCGACTTGGTCACGCCGCCCCTGGCTCGCCTGCGCATCACCTTGCACGTGGCGGGACGCGCGCTCTGCACCTGCCACGTCGCCGGCGGCGAGCGCGTGCAGGTCTCGCCCCCAGGCGACCACACCGACCGCCCCTTCCAATCGGTGGCGCCGGCCGGCGCGTCCTATCGCGCCTTCCTCACCGGCGTGGAGGTCGCTGCGGCGACGTCCGGCCCCGTGATCGTGGCCTTCGGCGATTCCATCACTGACGGCCTTGCCTCCAGCGTCGGAATGAACCGGCGCTGGCCAGACCGGCTAGCGGAACGCCTCGCTGCGCGCCGCGGGCCTCCAGCTGCAGTCGTCAATGCGGGCATCAGCGGCAACCGACTGCTCTCCGACGGCTATCGACCCGCGGCGGGCGAGGCCGCCCTGCGACGCTTCGACCGCGACGTCCTGGCAGTCTCCGGGGTGACCCATCTGATCGTGCTCGAGGGCGTCAACGACCTCGGCTTCGGCGGGGCGCAGCCACCCGACGCCCAGCGCCTCATCTTCGCCTACCGCCAGCTCATTGCGCGCGCCCATGCCCATGGGGTCCGGGTGATCGGAGGTACGATCCTTCCCTACGGCGGCGGGGTCTACTTCAACGCGTCCGGCGAGGCGGTGCGCCAGGCGGTGAACGCCTGGATCCGCACGAGTGGCGCGTTCGACGGGGTGGTCGACTTCGACGCCGCGATGCGCGATCCCGCGACGCCAACGCGGCTGCGGCCGGATTTCCACGCCGGCGACTGGATCCATCCCAATGACGCCGGCTACGCGGCGATGGCTGCGGCGTTCGATCTGTCGCTGCTGAAATAGGCGCCGCCCCGATCTGCGCCGCAGTTACCGACGCCGCTGTCCCTGCCGATGGCGACACGGACGCGGCCGTGGCCCCGCTAGGTTGAGCCGACAGCCGCGCGACTGACGCCGGGAACAGGGTGACGCCCCGGACGCGTCGCCAGCTCCTGGCGCGACGCATGCGGACCATTGCTGCGCGCGAGACAAGGACTGGGCATGACCAGCAAGAAGATCGGTGTCGGGATCGTGGGCCTGAGCGCCCAGGGCGGCTGGGCGTCGACGGCGCATGTGCCGGCGTTGCGCGCCCTTTCCGACCACTATGACCTCGTGGGCCTTTCGGCGTCCTCGGGGGATTCCGCGCGGGCCTCGGCCGAGAAACACGGCGTCGCCTTCCACACCGACGACCCCGCCGCTCTTGCCGCCCGTCCGGATGTGGACCTGGTGGTAGTCACCGTGAAGGTGCCGCAGCACAAGGCGCTGGTCGAAACCGCCCTGTCCGCGGGCAAGATGGTCTACTGCGAGTGGCCGCTGGCGCGGACCCTGGAGGAGGCCGAGGGCCTGGCCGCGCTCGCCAAGGCGAGTGGTACGCGCGCCTTCGTGGGCCTGCAGGCCCGTTCGGCGCCGCCGGTGCGGTTCCTGGGCGACCTCATCGCGGAGGGCCGGATCGGGGAGGTGCTGTCCACCTCGGTCGTCGCCTCCGGCGGCCCGCCCTGGGGCGGGGTGGCCAGTTCGGCCAACGCCTACGCCACCGATCGGTCCACCGGCGCCAGCATGCTGACCATCCCGTTCGGTCACACCATCGACGGTCTGGCCTGGACGCTGGGCGATTTCGAGCGGATCGAGGCAACGCTGGCGACCCGCCGCCCCGATGTGACGCTGAGCGACACGGGCGGCGTCGCTCGCGCGACGGGCCCAGACCAGGTGGCCATCAACGGCCGGCTGTCCGGCGGCGCGGTGGCCTCCATGCACTACCGCGGCGGCGCCTCGCGCGGGACGAACTTCCTCTGGGAGATCAACGGCACCAAAGGCGACATCCAGGTCACCGGCGGCATCGGCCACCTGCAATTCGGCCTGGTGCGTCTGCAGGCGGGCTTCGGCGAGGACAAGACGCTGTCTGACCTTCCCGTGCCAGACGCCTATCGGCGCGTGCCCCTGGAGCCCACCAGCATGGGCCACACCGTGGCCCATGCGTACCGCCAGATCGTCGACGACCTGGCGACCGGGACCCGCGACGTCCCCGACTTCGAAGACGCGGTCCAACTGCACCGCCTGCTGGCGCGCATTGAAGCCCAGGCGGCGGCCTGACGCGCCACAGATCAATCCGGATGGTCTGCAAGGAGAGCCCCATGACCCTCGAAGAGATGGAAGCCAAGCTGACCTATCTTCTGGATCGCGACGCGATCCGCGACGTCGTCACGAACTACTGCCGGGGCGTCGACCGGTTCGACCGGGAGCTGCTGCTGTCGGTCTATCACCCCGACGCCAAGGACGATCACGGGCTCTACGTGGGCGGACCGGAGGAGTTCTGGGAGTGGGTGCGCCAGATGCACGGCACGCACCACAATCTGACCCAGCACTATGTGGCGAACCATCACGTGGAGATCGAGGGCGCGGTCGCGCACGCCGAGACCTATTTCATCTATGCCGCCCTCAATAAGGCGGGGCAGCCGTTCTCGCTGCACGGCGGTCGCTACGTGGACCGCCTGGAGAAGCGCGACGGAAAGTGGGCCATCGCCGAGCGGCTGATGTTCGGCGAATGGTCGGCCCCGGCCATCAACAGCGAAGAGGGCGCCAAGACGCCTGAAGGCGGAACCAACCGGCGTAACGTCAAGCCGCATGAGCTGGAGGTGGCGATGCGGCGCGAGATGCAGCCGGCCCGCGACCGCAGCGATCCGTCCTATCTGCGGCCGCTTTCCATCCCGGCCGCCCGCCGCCTGGACTATGAGGAGACGTCTCGCCGCGCGCGCGTCGCCAACGACGACCGGGCGGAGACGCGCTGATCCGGTCCGACTGCGTGTCTCAGACGAAGGATGACGCCGCCGCCGAGCCCTGGGCCTCTGCGGACTATGTGATCGTCGGCGCAGGCTCGGCGGGGTGCGTGCTCGCCAACCGACTGAGCGAGGACCCGCGCCGGACGGTCCTGCTGATCGAAGCCGGCGGCGATGACCGCCCTTCGCGCGATCCGGCCAACTTCTACGCCAAGCTCAACATCCACGTGCCTGCCGGCTTCGCGAACATCTTCCGCGACCCGCGGCTGGGCTGGGGCTATGCGACGACGCCTCAGGCCCACGCGGCCGGGCGGCGGATCGACCTTCCGCGGGGCCGCGTGCTCGGCGGCACCTCGGCGATCAACGGCCTCGTATACATGCGGGGTCTGAAGGACGACTATCGCCGCTGGCGTCAGCTCGGCTGCACGGGCTGGGGCTGGGATGATGTGGCCTTCTATTTTCGGCGCTCGCAGAACTTCCTGTCCGGCGAGACCGAGGACCACGGCGTCGGCGGCCCGCTGACCATCGACAAGGCGCGCATGCGCAGCCCGACCCTCGAACGGATCCTGGAGGGGTTCGCCGGGGTCGGCGTGCCGACGGTCGACACCCTCAACGGCGCCGTCGAGATCGGCGCGACGCCCTGCGAGATCACCACGCGCAATGCCGTGCGCCAGTCGACCGCGACGGCCTTCCTGCGCCCTGCGCTGCCTCGCCGAAACCTGCGCGTGATCACCGCCGCCCAGGCGCTGGAGGTCACCCAGGGGGAGGGCCGTGCGACCGGCGTGATGGTGCAAGTCGGCGGCCAGCGGCGCTGGGTGCGCGCGCAGGCCGAGGTCATCCTGGCCAGCGGCGCGATCGGAACGCCGCACCTGTTGCAGGTCTCGGGGATCGGGCCGGGCGCCTGGCTGCGCGCGGCGGGCATTCCGGTCCGCGTCGACAATCCGGGGGTGGGCCTGGGCCTGCAGGACCACTATTCGGCTGCGCTCAAACTCCGGCTCACGCCGAAGGCCCACAGCCTGAACCGTGAAACCCGCGGCCTGCCGCTCGCCTGGCACGTGCTGAACTACGGCCTGCGACGGCAAGGCCTGCTCACCATGGGCGGCGGCCACGTGACCGCTTTCGCCGCGAGCGACGGGGGCGAGGCGCCCGACCTGCAGTTCTTCGCCACGCCGCTCACCATCGACCTGGCGGCCTCCGCGCGCGCGGGCCGCACGGTGTTGGATGCCTATCCCGGCTGCGCCCTCAGCGCCCACCCGATGCGGCCCCTTTCGCGCGGCGCCGTCCGCGTGGCCTCGCCGGATCCGTGGTCGGCCCCGCTGATCGATCCGAACTACCTGGCCGACGCTTACGACCAACGGATGATCGTCGCGGGCCTGCGGCTCAACCGCGCCGTCGCGGCCCAGCCGGCGGTCGCGGCCCTCGTCGAGCAGGAGTTGGCGCCGGGCGCGCCCGTGGATAGCGATGAGGCCCTGCTGGCCTATGCGCGCGCCAACGGCGGCACCACCTTCCATCAGTGCGCCAGCTGCGCCATGGGCGGCGCGCCCACGAGCGCCCTCGACCCTAGCCTGCGGGTCCGCGGCCTCGACGCCCTGCGCGTGGCCGACGCTTCGGTGATGCCGTCCGTCCCCTCGGCCAACACCAACGCCCCCACCATCATGATCGCCGAGAAGGCCTCGGACCTGATCCGGGCGGCCGCCCGGCTCTAAGGCGCACGCCAAGCAATCGCAATTTGAGCTATAGTCATTGACCGGGGGCTATCCCCTAACTAGCGTCATCCCGAGCGGCACGCGGCGAGGACCTGAGCGTCGGCCGCGCCCGAGAGGGAGCAGCCATCGGATGATCGACCGGACCAACCGGGCGTCACGGGGTTCGTGGGCCGGGCGCCTCCGCCTGTTGGGCCTCACCCTCGGCACGGCGTTCGCGGTCCCAGAACCCGCGTCGGCGGCTTGGGTTCGAACCTATGCCGTGGAGTGGGACGAGCCGGCGCTATACTACGCCGGCCCTGGCGGCCCGACGGAACCGGGCGCGGATTGTCCCCGGGGTACGAACCCCGAGCCCAACTGGGCTCAGGTGCTGGTCAAGGCGGGCTACCCTGAGGATCAGGCCCGCTGGCTGCTGGACCCCGGCAACACCGAGCTCAAGACCATGCAACGGCTGAATCAGCTGGCCTTCCGCGGCAGGGACCGGGCGAACGTCTATGTCGACCCCGGCTCGACCCCGGACCCCGGCTTTATCGAGGTGAGCGGCAAGGTCGCCGAAGGCGTCAACCTGGATGACGACCTGCGCACCGGCCTTGTCAGTCCGACCGGAGAGCGCGGCGTCGACAATGCCTTCTACCGCGCGGTGGGCTGCTGGAAGTCGGTCCGCGGCCGGCCAGGACGTCTTCGGCCACGCAACTCGCCAACACCTACGTCCACGAAGGCGGATGGACCGTCCTGGTCGTCGTGGCGGGGCAGGGCGACGATCCCCGCAACGACCCCCAGGTGCGGGTGGGCGTCTACATGGGCGCCGACAAGCTGGTGAAGGACGGAGCCGGCGAGATCCTGCCCGGCTACACCTTTCGCATCCGGCCCCACGCAAAGTACGAGGCGCTCTTCGACGGCCAGGTGGTGGACGGGCGGATCACTACCCGGCCGACGTCCGCCGCCACCCTGCGCGACGCCGGGTCAGGCCATGGGCTGGAACTCCAGGCGGCGCGCCTGGATTTGCAAATGCGGCCCGACGGTACGCTCAAGGGCTATGTGGGCGGATACCGGTCCTGGGAGGCTACTACCTGAGCTTCCTGGAGACCCGGGGGCCGGTGATCGAGACCTACTCCGGCGTCCAGCTGCCGGCGCTCTGGTATGCGCTGCGCCGCAACGCCGACTACAGCCCCTCAGGGCCCCGCGGACCCAAGACCCACATCTCCTTCGCCTTGCGCCTGGACGCGGTCCCGGCGTTCGTCACGACGCCGGACGGCCGCGCGCTCGTGGGCCGGGTCGAGTCCTATGTCGCCCGCGCCCCGCTGGGCGAGCTCGACATCATCTATCCGCGCCGGGTGCCGGGGGCGGTCGACGGGATCGACAGTCTGTCGCCGCCGCCCGGCGCGACCAAGGCCGGACCGATCCCACCGGAGCAGCTGGCGGCGTACCTCGCGGCCCGAAGCGCGACAAACCCGGGCCGCTGACGAAGCGCCGGCCCGGCAGAAGCGCCCCGCGGGCTTCAGCGCGCGGGCTGCGCCCACGCCCGTCGCAGCGCCGCGCGCAGGTCGGCGTAGAACCGCTGGGAGACCTGCGCGCCAAAGGCCATGTCGAAGCCGTGGAAGGCCCCGGGGTAGACGTGCACCTCGGTCGGCACACCTGCGGCGATCAGATGCCGCGCATAGTTGAGATTGGACTCCGCCAACCCGTCCAGCGCTCCGACCGCGATGTAGGTCGGCGGCAAGCCCGAAAGGGTCGCCGCCCGCGCCGGGAACGCATAGGGGGCCAGTTCGTGCTTCAGTCCGGCTTCGGTGAAATAGGCCATAGGTCCGGGCCGCGGCTGAGCGGGCGTGCAGGTCGCCGGTCCCACCGGCCGATCGCCCACCGAACCGTAGATCTGGACCTGCATCATGACCCGCGGCCCCTTTCGGTCTCGGGCCAGAAGCGTCAGCCCGCCGGCGATACCGCCTCCGGCGCTGTCGCCAGCGACCGCGATCTTGCCAGGGTCAATCCCGAGGGCTGCGGCGTGGGCGGCGACCCATTGGAGGACGGCATAGCTGTCCTGGAGGCCGGCGGGAAACGGATGTTCGGGTCCCAGTCGGTAGTCGATGGAGACAATGACAGCCCCGAGATCCTTCGCCAGGTTGCGGTTGCGGGTGTCGTTCATTTCCGGAAACCCGAGCACATAGCTGCCGCCGTGGATGTCGATCAGCGCCGGCCGCCCAGCCGCCGGACCGGGCGGCGAATAGACCACGACACGAACGGGCGGCGCGCCGGGAGGACCCGGGACCCGCTGCTCGCTGACGCGGACGTCCTGTGGCGGGGCCGGGCCCTTGTCCGGTCGCGCAGCGTGCCAGGCCCGAAAGTCCGCACGAACCTTGGGCATCGTCTCCGGCGTGCGGGGTCCGCCCCCGCGCGGCAAGGCCGCCTGCAAGACCTGAAGCTCGGGGTCGACGGGCGCGGCGGCCGACGGGGTCCGGGGCGGGCAGGGTGGCAGCGCGCCCGGCGGCGACTGCGCCACAGCTGACGTGAGGCCGACCAGGTTCAAGGCGACGGCGAGCGCCGCGACCGCCGAACACCAGTCCAGGGAGATGGTCAAGGTCGGTTCCTCCAGACCGCGGGATGGATGGGACAGCGCTGACCTCAGGGCGTCGCGCACACGAAGCTGCGCGCCACGGCGGGATCGCCCTGGCCGCGGTATCGGGCGTAGGCCGGAAAGGGGCAGAGCGGGCGCGACAGCACCTGGCGACCGGTGGCCGGCTCCAGGCGCCTGGCCGCCAGGGGACCGGGCGCGGCGTTCTTGGTCACCCAGGCGTCCAGCGCGGGCAACAGGGCGTCGCGGCTGTCGGCGCCCGGGCCGCCCCGGCAGTGGCTGACGCCGCCCGCCACATAGAGCCGCGCGAAACTGTCGGCCGAGGCACGGCCGCCGACGGTGCGAACGACATCTTCGTAGTAGGTCACCGTGTCGGGCGTGGAAGTCGTCGGGTCGCCTGCGCCCTGCCAGAGGATCAGCTTGCCGCCGGCCCGTTGGAAGGCGCGCAGGTCCGCATCGTTGACGTCGAAGAGGTCGCGCACCGCCCGGGCGGTGAGGGCGTTGGCCTCAAGGTCCCAGGCCAGGGCGTCGACGCCCGGATCCTTCGCGAAGAGGTTGGCGAAGACGCTGGGAAGCGATGCCAGATGACGGCCGACGGGCGCAAACTCCCAGTAGTCCCACTCGCCGGGCAGGCCCTGGGTGCCGTTCAGAGGGTAGCCGCCGAACCGCAGGGCGCCCTTGGCGGCGGTGAAGGGGTTGGCAAGGGCGTTCACCGCCGCCAGTTGCGGGTCCGAGAGGCACCCGTCCCCGCCCTCGGCGCCGCCCGGGCAGCGCAGCGTCGCCGGATCGAAACGGCACGCGGCCCAGTTCGAGACGATCCCGTCCACCAGCCCATCCGCGGCGACCGTGTCGCAGTGCCGGAGGACGGCGTCGTTCAGGGTCTTCAGCTTGGCCGCGCTCAACATCGCGCCAGGCGCGTGGATCAGCCGGGCGTTTCGCTGGCCGAAGGCGAAGGTGGCCGTCATGTGGAGGCCCGGCGCGCCGGCGATGATCCCGTCGAACAGAGAGGGGAAGCGCAGCGCGCTCACGACGCCTTCGCGGCCGCCCTGCGAGCAGCCCTCGAAGTAGGTTTGCGCTGGCGGCCGGCCATAGTAGGCGCCGGTCAAGCGCTTTGCGGCGGCCGCGGCGGTCGGCACGCTGAGCAGCGCCAGCTGCAGGACAGCGGTGGCGTCGTCGCGTGCAAACGACATGTCCCGGGCGATCTCCTGCGAGGTCGCCCCTTTGCCGTCGTGCCCTGAGTTGCTGGCGACGCTGGCGTAGCCCTGAGCAAGTACGGCCGGGCTCACGGGTGTGATCTGGCCCCCGAACCCGCCGCTTCCAGCATAGTGGAGCTTGCCGTTCCAGGTCGCGGGTAGGCGCACCTCCAACCGCAGCTGCGGCCGGATCAGGGCTGAAACCTTGCAATAGGCGGGCGTCCCGCCCTCGGCCGGGACCCAGCGGGTGGTCAGGATTTCGGCCTCACTCCGACCGTATGTCGCGAACTGGGCGCAGGCGGCTGGTCCTGGGGCGGCGCGCGCCGAGGCCGCAAGGGTCTCGGCAGGGATCAGCAACGCCGCGCCCAGCGCGGCGGAACCGACAAGGCCGCCGGCGACGATACGGCGAAGGCCAAGGCCCGATCGGATCGCGCCGCGCATTCGATCCCCCCGTCGCTGGCGTCAGCCCAGCGACCGCGCCCGAGAGCCGAAGCCTAGCTGGGACCTGACGAACGGATTGTCCCGCTCGTCGGGGACAAGAGGGCGGTGAGAAGCTGCGGCCGCGGGAGCGCCCACAACCAGACATAGGCCACGGAATAGGTGACCAATCCTCGAGTTTGTTTCTTGTCCGAAATGTCCCTTCGCCGTGGGACAGACGACGCCAGACCCCGGGGTGATGTTTTCCTCGCCAGGCGGCCCTCCAGAGGCTTCCGGTCGAAAAGGGGGACGCTCAGATGAGGTTCACGGGTCTTCGCGCGGTCCTGTTCGCTGGAGCCGCGGCCGGCGCAATCACCACGGCCGCCCACGCCGCGGAGGCGACCGCCGCAGCGGCGCCGGAGACAGACGCGCGCGGCGGTGCGGCGATCGAGGAACTCATCGTTACGGCGCGGCGGCGCGAGGAGAACGTCCAGAAGACGCCGGTCGCCGTCACCGTGCTCAGCCAGGACAAGCTCGACCGCCTGACCGTCAACAACAACGCAGACCTGAACAAGCTCGCGCCCGGCCTGCAGCTCGGCGGCTGCATCGGCCGCAACAACTGCGGCCCCACCATCCGTGCGCAGCCCACCGGCACCAACACCGGCACCACCTCGGTCGTGCAGTATTTCGCCGAGGTCCCCAATTTCCAGATCTCGTTCTACGACCTGGAGAACCTGCAGGTCCTGAAGGGCCCGCAGGGCACGCTGTTCGGCGAGACGGCGACGGGCGGGGCGATCCTCTACACGCCGCGCAAGCCCACCAACGAGTTCGGCGGCTACGCGTCCGTCCAGCTCGGCAACTATGACTACCGGCAGTTCGATGCGGCGGTCGGCGGCCCCCTCGTGAAGGACACGCTGCTGGCCCGCGCCGCGATCCGCTACCGCAAGCGTGACGGGTTCACGACCGCGATCTACAGCAATGGCGCCCCGCCCAACGACATCGACAACGTCGACAACCTGCAATGGCGGCTCTCGCTCGTCTGGCGGCCCACCGACAAGTTCGAGAACTATACGATCTACGCCGGCAGCCGCGACCGTACGCGAGGCTCTTCGGAGATCCTGCGCTACGTGGATCCGACCTATGTGCGCGCGGCGCAGCGCAACGTGATTCCGGCCGCGAACCCGGCGACCGCGGCGGCGTTCGAGTTCTACACTGGTGTCGCCCCGCCGGCCGGCATGACCTACGGTCAGTTGATCCAGGCGCAGGTGGCGCGTCAGAACGCCGTGGGCGTGCGGACCGTGTTCGCCAACTACGACCAGTCGGTGGCGGTCGACTTCAACGGGCTGGTCAACCAGACCCGCTGGGATATCCGCGACGACCTGAGCTTCAAGAACATCATCGGTCTCTACTGGACGAAGGCCGGCGCCGGCGGCAGCAACTACGACGGCGTGGACCTGCCCACCTTCGAGAGCCGCGGCGTGCTCCAACCGGGAACCACCACGCCGAATGGCGACAACTGGGCCCAACTGGGCGGCTGGCCCAGCCGGGTCTGGACCGAGGAAGCCCAGCTCAGTGGCAAGGCCTTCGACCAGCGGCTGATCTGGCAGGTGGGGGGGTACTACCGCAAGGCGAAGGACCGGGACTACCTCGTGGCCAGCGGGAACGTGCTGTTCGCCGCCTTCTCCGGCGACCCGACGGCGGCGAGCTTCTGCACCGACACGGTGAAGATCCCGGCGCCCTGTTCTCGGGTTCGGCGGAGCGACGCGACGACCTACGCCGGTTACGGGCAGGCCACCTTCGCGATCACCGACAACCTTCGGCTGACGGGCGGCTACCGGCATTCCTGGGACAAGGTGATCGCCTACGACTCCGGTGTTCCCGCCACCCAGGTCGTCTTCAAGGGGTCCACCTTCACGCTTCAGACGGTGGGCAAGCAGCCGCCGGCCGGGGCAGGGTTCCTGACCACCCTATCGCCCCTAACCCAGCAGGACACCTACTCGATCACCGGCGACTGGCAGGTGACAGACCGGGTGCTCCTCTATGCCACCCACCGCACCGGCTACACCCGCGGCGGCATCAACAGCACCGCGCCCCTACAGGACCCGAACCGCGCCTTTGGGCCGGAACGGGTCAAGGACCTCGAGGTCGGGCTGAAGGCCGACTGGGCCCTCGGCGGGATCAAGGGGCGCACCAACATCGCCGTCTACCGCGACAAGTATTCCAATATTCAGCGTAATGACGTGATCCCGGGCTCCAGCTTCACCGTGGTCCGGAACGCCGCCGACGCCATCCTGCAGGGCGTGGAGTTCGAGAGCGCCGTGGCGCTGAACGACTGGTTCGACGTCCAAGCCAACCTCTCGTACATCGACGCCTACTACACGCGCTGGAGAGAGACCTCGACCTGCGCCGGGCAGCCTTACCACTCGCAATGCGCCACACTCCCGGCGACGACGCCGATCGTGATCGACCACGCCGAGGGCGTCATCACCGGCCTCGGCGCCCCCATCCGGTTCGACCCCGAGCGGTTCCGCGGCGCCTCGAAGTGGACCTGGTCCATTCAACCGACCCTGCGCCTGGAGCCCTGGACGGGCGAGGACATCTCGATCGGCGCCAACGTCCGCTACCGCGGCGCCTTCGCGACCTTCTCGACCAACTCCTCCCTGACCGCCGGCAATCCTCCGGGGACCTTCACGAACGTCCTGCCGGGCTCCGATCCGTTCGTGACCCCGGCCTATACGCTGGTCGATCTGCGCGTCGCCTGGAACCGCATCAAAGGTTCGGACTTCAGCGTGGCCGCCAGCGTCACCAATCTGACCGACAAGGCCTACAACCTCGGGGGCACCAACATCCTGACGAGTGCGGGATCCCTGGCGGGCGTGGTCGGCGAACCGCGCATGTGGTTCCTCGAGGTGCGACGCGAGTTCTGACACAGGCCGCGTCGCTCGACCGAGTGACGCGCCCAACGAAGACCAGGCGCGATGGATTGGGCGGCCGCCTGCTTCCATCGTCGCCTCATCTTTGAGTACGGGGGCGGTCATCGGGATGTGCCCGGATGCGGCCGCGCCCCGGCGAGCTAGCGAACGGCTGGATGTTGCGATCCACACTTGGCGCCTCGGCGCTTGCCCGGAGAGGCCGGTGAGCCACACGGTGCTGGCGGCGCGCTGACCGCCGAGCGCGTCGCAGGCGGCGGCGTCGCCGCGGCCGGCGGCCGCGGCGACCCCCGACAAGTGCTAGGAGGCGATCACGCCCACCAGATCCCGCACGTCATCCACCGCCTCGAGATCGTCGATCAGTTCAAGGAGCCGCTCGACGTTCGCAGGTTTGCGCGCGAGCGGGGACTGGGACTGGGCGGCCAGTTCGCGGAACTTGTCCTTCAGCTCGTCGTCGGTCGCGGCGAAGTCGGGCTCCCAAGGATCGCCGCGGCAGAAGTCGGCGCTGCCCTTGAAGACCTTGCCCCGGGCGAACACCTCGACGCTGGTGGGTCGGCGCCGGGTCCTGTGGCCGACGAAGTACTTGTGGATGTCGCCCGCCCGGGGATCGACGTCGACCTCGACCTTGTCGCGGACGACGTTCACCTCGGCCGACGCCCGGGTCTCGGGGGAGTGCCATTGGGGCCCGCGCGGCAGGCCGAGCGTCATGACGGCCACCACGTGGGGCAGGCTGAACTCGGCGCTGGTGATGGTCTTCGGCTGGGTCTGGGTGTAGCGGCCGCCCTTGCCCAGGCTGAAGGTGTAGACGACGATCCTGTCGATCTCCTCGGGACGGATCTGGTTGTCCTTGTAGATCTTCTCGAGGATGCCCAGGGCATAGCAGGTGGGCTTGCTGGCCGGCCAAAGCTTGTAGGTGTTCTCGAGGATGAGCCAGTCCTGGCCGATCCCCTCGAGCGCCGTCTCGTAGTCGAACCCGCCATCGCGCCCGTACATGAACGGGAAGCCGTGCTGGCCGTCGAGGATGTCGGTGAAGCCCGAGTAGTCGACCTCGGTCAGCAGGGCCGCCGAGACCGCGGCCTGGGTATGCCAGCCCGAGTCGGCGTATTTGACATCCGGGATGTCCGCCGTGTGCGCGTACTTCTGTTGTGCGGGCACAGGGCAAAGGGCGCCGGCGATCCCCAGGGTGTTGGCGATCTGATCGGGACCCAGGCCAAAGGCCTTAGACACCGCGCCGGCGGCGGCGAACAGCACGGGTGCGCCCTTGCCGAAGCGTTTGACGATGCCGACCGCCTGGCCGTTTTCGATGGCCATGACGTTGCCGAAGCCCACGCCGACCCGGGCCCCGATCTCGTAGCCCAGGGCGACAGAGGCGATCAGATCCTTGCCGGACCGGCCGCGAAACTCGCAGCCGCCGAGCGCCGCCGTCACCGTCGGCACCCCGATGTTCGAGGCCGTCTCAAACACATCGTCGTAGTCGAGGGCGTTGCCGAGCTTGGCGTTGACGAAAGCGGCGAGGGGATAGTTGATCTTCTCCCCCGTCGCCAACACCGTGGCCTGCGGCGCGCCCCCGCCGAGCGCGCGCTGATAGCGGGTGACCTTGTCGCCGATCTCCGTGGGATAGCCGCTCAGGATGCAGCCAAGACTGTCGAGAATGGTCCGCTTGGTTTCACGGACGACGTCCTCGCTCAGGTCGCCATAGTCGGTCTCGGCCACCAGTGAAACCAGGCGTTTGGTAAACTCTGTCACCTACGTTCTCCCTGCAGCTTTGGCGGAAACTGTGCGTTCGCTGAGGCGCAGGGCAGACGTGGAGCGGCGCTCGACCGCGGAAGCTTGGCGCCCGACAGTCACCACGCGACGCCGTCGGCTCAGCTGGGGTTGCTGAGGCTCTCCATCATCTCCTCGACGGCCGCGGCGCTGCGTTGGCAGGTGATCTTGTCGTCGCCGCCCTGCTTGTCCGCAAAGCGGCCGATCTCGCCCAGGAGGTAGGGACCCTTGCGGCCGCAACCGCAGCCTCCGTCCCAGTTCATGGTCACTTCGTCGCCGGTGATAATGCCGGCCCAGAAGGTCTGCGCCCAAAGATCGAATGTGGCGTAGCGGCCGGTCTGCACCCCGCTGCGCGGATAAGGCGCGCCGGTTTCCGGGTTCAGGACGAAGCTGACCACGGAGGGGGGCATGTGGTAGTGGCCCTGCGGGCATTGCCGGGCCAGTCCCATCATCTCGCTGGCGCCGTAGACGTCCTGCAGACCGGGGAATGCCTTGTCGACCTCGGCCAACTGTTCCGGGGTCAGGTTGCCCTTGCCCTTGGCGCCGCCGGCGGTGAACAGGCAGGATCCTTCGCCGAACGCGATCTCCAGGCCGTATTTGCGGGCGGTCTCCAGCAGCTCCCAATAAAAGACATAGCCGGAGGTCATCGCGACCGTCTTGCCCTTCAGCCGGACCAGGATGTCGCGGAAGAAGGCCTCGCGGTCAGCGGCAGTGCTTGTCTGGATCGAGCCGAGCTTGGCGTTCAGGCGCTGCCAGCCCTTGGTCGTCTTCAACTGCTCGACGGTGCCGTCCGCCTGGGCCTTCTTCAACCGGCCGGTCATCCACAGCACGTCGCTGGAGAGCTCGCCGTCGAGGGTCAGCACGTGGCTCTGATCTCCGCCAAAACCCAGCATCAACCGGATGTGGGCCGAGCGGCACATGTTGACCCGCCCTTTTCGGGGCGTGACCAGCACGTGATAGACATCGTCGGCATAGGCGTCGTCGAGGCCGCGTTCGTCGCCAAACTTCGAATAGACCAAGGCAAACTGCCGAAGGACGAAGGGATCCTCGACCGTGCTGCGCGGCAGCAGCGAGATCTTCCCGGACGTCCCCGAAGAGCTGACCACCCGGACCGGCGTCTGGTCTTCGACAATCGTCAGCCAGTCGTCCAGGCTTTCGCAACCCGTCAGGTCGAGATGGGTCAGGTCATGGGTCGTGTACCCGTCCAGCCATTCGTTGAGCTGGGCAAAGCGGCCGTTGTCGATGAGCGACAGCGGATAGGACTTGTACTCGGTGTGCGGGAACAGCAGCGGGACCACCTCGTCGATCGTGTTGATCGTCTCGATGCGGTTGTCCTCCGCCAGCATGTCGAGCGGCGGCAGCTTCGGGCGCAGTTCAGCGAAGCGCTGCTGGATGCCGGCGAGTTGAAACCGCTCGATCTCTTCGTGTGTGAAGCTGAACAGCGCCTCTGCCGATAGCCCGGCCAGTTCCGACGGGTCCTCAATATCCGCGGCCGAGGAAGACGTCGGAGTGTTCATTTGGGGCCCTCGCGCAGACGCAGCGACTTCTAGCGCTCTGATTGTCTTGCTGAATTTTCGAGTAAGATATGGACGCGCCGCGCCGATATCTGTCCCCTCGCACCGGGACCTCGCACGCTTAGATCCCGCGTCCTATCGAGGCGATGCGGCGCTAGCCGTCTTGATCGGCGGCTGCAGCGCCTCGTCGCTCAGGGGTCGCCACTGGCTCTGACCTGGCGGCAGGATGATGCCGTCCACGGTCTGGAAGGTGCTCCGCGGATGTCGGATCAGCGGCTCGTTGGGTGGCGCGGCGGGTTTGCGGGAGATCACCGACGTAACGAGGCTCTGCCCGTCCGGCTCGGTCACATAAGCCGGCGTCGCCGCGACCCGCATCGCATAGGAAATATGGGTCTTCTCGCCGCCGGGCCCGGTCGGGCTATAGTCGGCGTTGCGGCGTAGCGCATACCAAAGCGCGGGCAGTTCCATGCCCACCGAATATTCGAAGTTCGAGGCGCCCAGCGCCAGCAGGGCGGCATAGACGGGTCGCCAGGGCCGATACCCGCCGATGTAGCCTTTCAAGGAGCCGTCCGGCTCCATCTGCAGATCGGCGCGGGCTTGCAGCAGTTCGAGGCCGTAGCCGTGGCTGGTGTCGCGCAGAACCGCCTTCGGCGTGGCGTCGGTTGTGATCCGACCGCGGGTGACGCGCCCGGTGAAGATCGCTTCGTAGGTCGCATGAGGGCGGATGCGGAAGGTGTAGTCCCGGGCGATGTCGCCCGCGCCGTTCTTGGTGAGCTTGTCGGCGCTCATATAGATCCCGAGGCGGACCTGGTTGTCGTTCATCGGGTCATGGCCCTGACCGGACACCACGACCACCAGAGTCCAGACGCCGTTGCGCTCGCTGTCATTGCCGGAGGCGGCCGCGGGGGACTGACCACGAGGCGCGCGGTAGAATTTCAGGCACCCGAGGGCCTTGTAGAAGTTGTTGTCGATCCCCTTCTCGCCGGTCGGGCTGACGAAGCCGCGCTTGGCGTCCCCATCGAGATTGAGCCCCTCGCCGATCCTGCCCGCGACGGGGATGAGACCCGGGTCCGGCGTGGTCGTCGGGTCTGCGTAGACGTTGGCGCGGTCCTTGCCCCGGAAGGCCATCTGGTTGAGCCGAAAGATGCGGGCCGAGGTCGAATTATTCGGATCGAACAGCCATCTGGCGGCGGCAGGCTCATAGCCCGCCTTGATCATGACCTGCGGCCAGTCCGGGTCGGGATTGGCGCCCTTTGGGCAGTCCGTTCCGGGCTCCACGGGACTGCCCGGGCCGCCATAGTGCATCGCCGGCTCGTTCCACTCGATCGCATAGGATCGTGTCCATGCCGCTGAGGCGGCCTCGGGCGCGGACAGCAGCCCAAGCGCGAGCGCCGAGAGGAGGGCCCAGCTTCGTCCACCCGCGGTCATTCTGCGTCTCCCGACCCGTCGGAACGCGGCCGAAGGGCCGCCGTGTGTCCCCCAAAACTAAAGAAGAGACCCGGACAGGGTCAATGACCATGGCTCCAATTGCGTTTACCTTTACGCGGACCGGCCCGTCCTGGTCAGGCCGTTTGGACCTTGGGCGTGATGGCCTCGTAGATCAGGGCCGACACGTTCGAGCGGTCGAACGTCTCGCTGATGAACATGGCGGGCGTCCCGGGCCGAGAGCGCAGATCTGCGAGCACGGCGGCGATGTCATCGGTCTCGATCTCGTAGATCGCCAGATAGGGGTGCGACGGGTTCTGGCCGGGAAGCAAGGACGGTCCGTGGACCTTGAAGCGTTGGGCCGTCTCGATGCCCGGCACCTGCAGCACCTCGCCGAGGTGCTGCTCGTCGTACCAGCGATTGTATTCGTCCTCCCCGCCGGGGGTGGGGTTCGACAGGACCACGAAACGGTAGCTGGGCATCGGGAAAGGCCTCCAGGCTGAAACGGCGTGTGATCGGCTACTTCGGCGAGGCGCCGAAGCGGCGTCCATTGACGCTCATGTTGGGATAGGTGACGGCGTAGGCGCCGTTGAGGATGGTGGCGGGGAAGTTCAGCTTGGGCGTGGTCGCCGCATCGAGTTCGGCGACGTCCTCCGCCGTGAGCCGCACATCCAGAGCGGCCAGATTGTCCTTGAGTTGGTCGAGCGTCCGCGCTCCCAGGGTCGGCGCGGAGACGGCCGGGCGGGTGCGTAGCCACGCGAGCGCCACACGCGCCACAGTGGTCTCGCGACGCTCGGCGACCGTCGCCAGGAGATCGAGCAACCGATAGGTCTCTTCATTGGCGTGGCGCGCGATCGAGCCCGTCCGGCCCGCGGACTCCGCCGTCATGTTGTGACGCCCGTACTTGCCGCTGAGGACGCCCGCCCGCAGCGGACCCCAGGGGCAGACGCCCAGGCCGAGCGACTGGGCCATGGGAACGAGCTCCCCCTCGGCCGTCCGCTCGAGGAGGGAATATTCGACCTGAATGGCGGCGAGCGGGCTCCAACCGCGGAGGTCCGCGGTGACGTGCGCGGCGGCCACCTTCCAGGCTGGGGTATCCGAGAAGCCCAGGTAGCGGACCTTGCCCGCGCTCACGAGGTCGTCCAGGGCCCGTAGGGTCTCCTCGAAGGGCGCAAAGGGATCCTCCCAGTGCTGCCAATAGAGGTCGATGTAGTCGGTCTGCAGCCGCTTAAGCGACGCTTCGCAGGCGGCGATGACCGCCTTGCGGCTCGTGCCGCCGCTGTTCGGGTCCCCCGGCCGCATGTTGCCGCCGAACTTTGTGGCGAGCACGATGCCGTCGCGCACGTCCGGTCGGGCTTTGAAGTAGCCCCCCAGGATCTCCTCGGAATGGCCCTTGTTGTAGACGTTGGCGGTGTCCACGAAATTGCCGCCCGCCTCCAGGTAGTGGTCGAGGATCTGCGTGGAGGTGACCTCGTCCGCCCCAAAGCCCCATTCGTTGCCGAAGGTCATGGTGCCCAGGCACATGGGGCTGACGCGAAGCCCCGAGCGGCCGAGGGTGACGTACTGGTCCAGAGACATGGTCGAAGCTCTCGTTAGGTCGCAGGGGCGGGCGGGAACGCGGGTCGCGCAGCGTCAGCTGGCGAGGCGGACGAGCTTGCGAAGCCCGCCCTTGTAGGTGTCCACGGTCATGTCGGACTCGCTGACCCACCGGCACAGGCGCCGGATGGGCTCCAGCGCGTCGTGGGGAAGGCTGAGGTTGCCCGAGAGGTGATGGCCGAGCGAGACGATCTTCTGACCGCCCAGGAAGGCGAGCTTGTCGCGGTACTTCGCCTTCAGGCTTTCCGGATAGACCCCGATGGTCTGGGTGTGGATGGTGATGAGCCGGAGCGCCTCTTCGATATCGTCGCAAGGCACCAGGTTGGCCACGCGGCAGCCCAGGCGTTCAGCGAAATCCACCGGATCGGGGATCTGGGAGACCACCACCGCGCCGCGATCATCGCCGCCGAAGACCTTGTAGAAGCGGGAACGGCGCGCCGCGGCGATCTCCTCCTTCAGGTCGGCATCGAAGTGCCGGTGCGGGGCGCTGGCTTCCGGCGGCAGGGCCAGGAGCGCCTCGTAGGCGTACTCGGCGAGCTGGTTGAGCCGCGCCAAGCCGGCCTTGTCGGTGCCGCTCTCAACGCTGATAACGCGGGCGCTGGCGCAGGCTTCCTGATTGAGACCGCCGAAATCCATGGCGATCAGTTCGGCGACCTCACGCATGGACGCTTCGGATTCGAAGGCCTCCTTGCCGATCAGCGTGCCGCTCAGCTTGGGATCCATGGCGATCAGTTCCATCCCGGGCTGGAGGTAGCGGGTGATGTGCTTCATCGACGAGAACCCGCCCCAGGCGACGATCTTCTCGAAGTTCTCGGGCACATAGAGCCGGCTCTCGAGCTCGGTGTTGCCGCCCTTCCAGTAGGCGACGCTGTAG
>NZ_LSJI01000051.1 GCF_001557235.1 Phenylobacterium sp. CCH9-H3
GGGGTGAAATTCTTCTCCATCACGGGATCGGAGTTCGTGGAGATGTTCGTGGGCGTCGGAGCCGCGCGCGTGCGCGACCTCTTCGAGCAGGCCCGCGCCCAGGCCCCGGCGATCATCTTCATCGACGAACTCGACGCGCTCGGCCGCGCCCGCGGGGCGGGCCTGGACCTGCCCGGCGGCGGCAATGACGAGAAGGAGCAGACGCTGAACCAGCTGCTGGCGGAGATGGACGGCTTCGATCCCAGCGCCGGCGCCATCGTGCTGGCCGCCACCAACCGGCCCGAGATCCTCGACCCGGCCCTCCTGCGGGCGGGGCGTTTCGATCGCCAGGTGCTGGTGGATCGGCCCGACCGCAAGGGGCGGGCGGATATCCTTGCGGTGCATCTGAAGAAGATCAACGTCGCAGCCGACCTGGACCGGGAGACCATCGCGGCCCTAACGCCCGGGTTCACCGGCGCCGACCTCGCCAATCTCGTGAACGAGGCCGCGATGGTGGCCACCCGCCGCGGCGGAGAGGCCACCGCGCTGGAGGACTTCAACCAGGCCATCGAACGGATCGTGGCCGGCGCCGAGAAGAAGAGCCGCATCCTCAGTCCCAAGGAGCGCGGTCGCGTCGCGCACCACGAGATGGGCCACGCGATCGTGGCGATGTCACTGCCGGACGTGGACCCCGTGCATAAGGTCTCCATCATCCCGCGCGGGATCGGCGCCCTCGGCTACACGATCCAGCGGCCCACGGAGGACCGGTTCCTCATGAGCCGTTCCGACCTGATGAACAGGATGGCGGTCCTCCTCGGCGGCCGGGCGGCGGAGAGCCTCGTCTTCTCGGAGGTGTCGACCGGCGCCGCCGACGACCTCGCCCGCGCCACGGACATCGCCCGTGACATGGTCGCCCGCTTCGGCATGACGACCGAGCTCGGACCCGTCGCCTACGACCCGGAGCCGGCGGCTTTCCTGGGGGGCGGCCGCCCGGCGTGGCGGCCCCGGTCCTATGCCGAGGGGACCGCCGAAGCCATCGACGACGCCGTCAAGGCGCTGGTGACGGAAGCCTTCGACTTGGCCGTGGCCGTCCTGGAGCGCAACCGACCGATCCTCGCCAGCGCCGCCGAGGAGCTTCTCGCGAAGGAGACGCTCTCCAGGACCGACGTCGAACGGATCAGCCGCGCCGTCAGCCTCGATCCGCTTCCCGCGCCGGCCGTGCGCGCCGCCCCGCGGCCGAAGCTGCAGAGCGCGGTCTGAAGCGTTCTGCGGGCCGGAGGGCCCACAAAAGGGGAGCAGGGATGTCGCAGGTCGTGGCGGAGCCGGACGGCCCCAGGACCGTCGCGGCGCCGACGCCCTGGCATGCGATCGACGCGGCGAGCGCGGTCGCCCGGCTCGGGAGCGCAGAGAGCGGCCTCAGCGGACGGGAGGCGCGCGCCCGACTGGAGGTCCAGGGGCCCAACAGCCTACCCGAGGCCCGGGGGCCCGGCCTGCTCGTCCGCTTCCTCGGGCAATTCCGGAGCGTCCTGATCTATGTGCTGTTCGCCGCGGCGGCGGGCGCGGCCGGCCTCGGACGCGTCAAGGACGCGCTCGTGATCCTGGCGGTGGTGTTCATCAACGCCCTCATCGGCCTGGTCCAGGAGGGCCGCGCCGAGCGCGCGCTGGTCGGGGTGCGACGGATGCTGGCCCCCACCGCCTCGGTGTTGCGCGACGGCGTCCGCGTGACCCTGCCCGCCGATGAGCTCGTGCCCGGTGACGTGGTCCTGCTCGAGGCCGGGGACCGGGCGCCCGCCGACCTTCGCCTCCTCCGGGCCGCCAGCCTGCGGATCGAGGAGGCCGCCCTGACCGGGGAAGCCCTTCCGGTTGAGAAGGCGGCCGCCGCGGTCGAGGCGGCGGCCGCGCTCGGCGACCGGACCTGCATGGTCTACTGCGGGTCTCTCGTGGCGGCGGGATCGGGGCGCGGCCTGGTGGTGGCGACCGGCCCGGCCACCGAACTGGGGCGCATCAGCAGCCTGGCCGCCGGCGTGAAGCGCGCGCCGACCCCACTCGTGCGCCAGATGGACCGGTTCGCGCGACAGCTCAGCCTCGCCGTGGGCGTGCTGTCGGTGGCGGCCTTCGCCGCCGCCTATTGGGGCCGCGGCCAGACCGCTGTCGACGCCTTCATGATCGTCGTTGGCCTGGCCGTGGCGGCGATCCCCGAGGGCCTGCCAGCCGTGATGACCATCGCCCTCGCCCTCGGGGTCGGGCGCATGGCCGCCCGGCGAGCGGTGATCCGGAACATGCCGGCCGTGGAGACCCTCGGCTCGGTCTCGGTGATCTGCTCCGACAAGACCGGGACCCTGACGCGCAACGAGATGATGGTCACCTCGGCGGCCACGCCGGAGCGGACGTTCGGCATCGGCGGGGGCGGCTATGCGCCGGTGGGCGAAATCAGCCAGAGGTCCGGCGTTCCGAGCGACCCCGAACGCGCCGACCTCGTGGCGCTCGCGACCGCCGCGCTCCTCTGCAACGACGCCCGCATCGCGCCCGTCGGCGCGGCGTGGGCGGCGCACGGCGACCCGATGGAAGCGGCGCTTCTGGCCTTCGCCGGCAAGGTCCGTCCGGACTGGGCGCAGCTGCGCGCTGCGAGCGTACGGCGCGACGAGATCCCCTTCGACGCGCAGCACCGCTACATGGCCAGCCTGGACGCGCTTCCGGACGGACAGGTTCAGCTCTTCGTCAAGGGCGCGCCGGAACGGATCCTGGCCATGTGCGGGGCGGACACGGCCGGCGCGGCCGGACGCTGGGACGCGGAGGTGCATGCGCTCGCCGCGGAGGGCCGGCGGGTCCTGGCCCTGGCCGCCAGGTCCATGCCGCACGATCAGTGGCGAATCGAGCCCGGCCACCTCGACGGCGGGCTCGCGCTCCTGGGCCTGGTGGGCCTTGAGGATCCGCCCCGCGAAGCGGCCTTCGCCGCGGTGGCGGCCTGCCGCGAGGCCGGCATTGTCGTGAAGATGATCACGGGGGACCACGCAGCGACCGCCGCCGCCATCGCCCGCCAGCTGAAGCTGGCCGATGACCCGCAGGTCGTCACGGGACGCGACCTGGCGCAGATGGACGAGGACGAACTGGTGGCGACCGCGGAGCGCGCCACGGTGTTCGCCCGCACCAGCCCGGAGGACAAGCTGCGGCTGGTGCGGGCCCTGCAGGCGCGCGGCCATATCGTGGCCATGACGGGCGATGGGGTGAACGACGCGCCCGCCCTGCGCCAGGCCGACGTGGGCGTCGCCATGGGGCGCAAGGGGACCGAGGCCGCCAAGGCGGCCGCCCAGATGGTCCTGGTGGACGACGATTTCGCCTCCATCGTGGCGGCGGTGCGGGAAGGCCGCATCGTCTACGCCAACCTGAAGAAGATGATCGCCATGGCCCTGCCCACCAACGGCGGGGAGACGGCCGCCCTGCTGGTGGCGCTGCTGTTCGGCTTCGCCCTGCCGCTCACCCCGGTGCAACTGCTCTGGGTGAACATGGTGACCGGCGTGGCCCTGGAACTCACCCTGGCCTTCGAGCGGGGCGAAGCCGGGATCATGCAGCACCCGCCTCGCCCCCCTCGGGAGCCGCTCCTCGACGGGCGCCTCGCCTGGCAGGTTCTGTTCGTCACCCTCCTGTTCGTGGCCGGGACGACAGGCGCCTTCTTCTGGGCCATGGACCAGGGGTTGGGACTGGAGCGGGCGCGGACCCTGGTAGTCAATGTCCTGGTGATCCTGCAGGTCGCCTATCTGCTCTCCGTCCGCGGCGCCGACGGCGCCGGCCGGCCATGGGAGGGCCTGCTCGCAGCGCGGGCCGTGATGGCGGGCGCGGCCGTCGTCCTGGCGGCGCAGGCGGCGTTCACCTACCTGCCGGCCTTCAACGTCGCGTTCGAGACACGGCCGCTGGGCTGGCGGGAGGCCGGGGCGGTCGCCGCCATCGGCCTTGCCGGGCTCGGCCTGGCGGAGGCCGAGAAGGGCCTCGCGCGACGCCTGAGGCGTTCCAGGGCCCGCGGTTCGTCCCCGGGCCGGCGCGCGCGTTAGGCTCCGCCGGATCCCGCCGCCCGCTGTGTAATCCCTGTACGGCGCCTGCGTCTGGACGACTATGAACACCGGCCACGGACGACGCATGCGCGTCGGCGCTTCGCCGCGCCGGCGGGGGAGGAGAGGCCGCGGGCGCCCCGCACGGGGGGGAGCCCTCTGGCCATGCTGACCCGCCTCCGCCGCGCGCTCGACCGCAGGTCCGGAGCCCTATGGTGCGATCCGGCGCCCATCCGCGCGGAGCTGTTCAGCGTCGAGCGGCTCGAGGCGCACGCCCGAAGCCTCGCGCTCGCACAACCGGTCGCCGAGCGGCCGCGGGCCGGCCGCAGCCTGGCGGGGCGCCTCCGCGACAACCAGGATCGGCTGGTCGAGGCCTATGGGGTGCTGCAGCGATCCGGGGCCGACGGCGGCGCCGTCACACCGGCGGCGCAGTGGCTCCTCGACAACTTCCACCTGGTGGAGGAGCAGATCCGGGAAATCCGCCGCGACCTCCCCCCCGCCTACTACCGGCAGCTGCCCAAGCTGATCTCCGGCCCGTTTGCGGGCTACCCCCGGGTCCTCGGCCTGGTGTGGGCGTTCGTGGCCCACACCGACAGCCGCTTCGACGTGGAGATGCTGCAGCGCTACGTGAACGCCTACCAGGCCGTGCACCCGCTCGCGATCGGCGAGCTCTGGGCGGTGGCGATCACCCTTCGCGTCATCCTTGTGGAAAATCTCCGCCGCCTGGCCGACCGCATCCTGGACAGCCGCCAGGCGCGCCGCGACGCGGACGCGGCGGCGGATCGCCTGCTCGGCGCCTACGGCCGGGACGCCGAACCCGTCGACCGGGTGCTGGAGCCCTGGGCGGATCGGCGGCTGCCGGAGGCCTTCGCCGTGCAACTGCTGCACCGCCTGCGCGATCAGGACTCCAGCCTTGCCCCGGCCCTCACCTGGCTGGACGACCGGTTGGCGGCGCAAGGCGCGTCGGGCGACGCCGTGGTGCGTGGCGAGCACGAACGGCAGGTCGCGGCCTCCGGAACGGTCCGCAACATCATCACCAGCTTGCGTCGCATCTCCGAGGTCGACTGGCTCGAACTCGTGGAGCGGATGAGCCTGGTCGATGCGGCCCTGAGCCGGTCCGGGGACTTCGCGGAGATGGATTTTCCCACGCGCAACCTCTACCGGACTGCGATCGAGGATCTCGCGCGTGGCAGCGGCAAGAGCGAGATCGAGGTCACCCGGACCGCGCTTGCCGCCGCCCGCGCCTGCCACGGGGACACCAAGGGCGGACATGTCGGCTGCCATCTGATCGGGTCCGGGCGGCGGCCGTTCGAGGCGGCGCTCGGCTTCCGCCCGCCGCTTCGGGCCCTCTTGGGGCACGCCTTCCAGCGACTTGGCGTCGCCGGCTATGCAGCCGTCATCCTGCTTGCGGCGGCGGCGATCCTGGCGCCGCCGCTTCTCTTCCTGCAGTCGGCGGGGCTGCACGGCGCGTGGCTCGCCGGCCTGGCGGCGCTCGCCCTGTTCCCGGCCCTCGAACTCGCCGTGGCCGTCGTCAACGCGGTCGTCACCCACAGCGTACGGGCGACCTTCCTGCCCGCCCTGGAGCTGGCCAGCGGCGTCCCGTCGGAGCATCGCACGCTCCTCGTGGTGCCCATGATGCTCACCAGTCCTGAGGCCGTCCGGGAGCAGGTCGAGGGGTTGGAGATCCACCACCTGGCCAGCGTCGAGGGCGACGTTCACTTTGCGCTGCTGTCGGACTGGACGGACGCGGACCAGGAGACCCTGCCGGGGGACGCCGAACTGCTCGCCCTAGCCGCCGATGGGGTGGCGGCCCTGAACGGCCGCTACGGAGTGGCTCCGGGCGGCGACCGCTTCCTCCTGCTCCACCGTCGCCGCGTCTGGAACGAAAGCGAGCAGCGCTGGATCGGCTGGGAGCGCAAGCGCGGAAAGCTGCATGAGCTGAACCGGCTGCTGCGGGGCTCGTCCGACACCACATTCGTGGCGCCGTCCGGCCGGAAGCTCACGGTCCCGCAGGGCGTGCGCTACGTCATCACCCTGGACGCCGACACCCGGCTTCCGCACGATACGGTGCGCCGGCTGATCGGCAAGATGGCCCATCCCCTGAATCGGCCGCGCGTCGATCCCGCCGCGCGGCGGGTGGTCGAAGGCTACGGGATCCTTCAACCGCGGATCACGCCTGCGCTGCCGGTCCGGAACCGCGGCTCGCGCTTTCTGCGGCTGTTCTCGGCCTCCAGCGGCATCGATCCCTATGCCGCCGCGGTGAGCGACGTCTACCAGGACCTGTTCGGGGAGGGCTCCTACGCCGGCAAGGGCATCTATGACGTGGACGCCTTCGAGGCGGCGCTCGCGGGCCGGGTCCCGGAATGCACCCTGCTGAGCCACGACCTGTTCGAGGGCGTGTACGCGCGCGCCGGCCTGGTGTCCGACGTGGAAGTGGTTGAGGACGCACCCACCCGGTACGATGTCGCGGCGCTGCGTCATCACCGCTGGGCGCGCGGCGACTGGCAGCTGCTCCCCTGGATCCTCGGCGTCCCCGCCGGCCGCTGCCCTGCGCCCGCGTCGGTTCCGCTGATCGGGCGGCTGAAGATGCTCGACAACCTCCGGCGGACCCTCACCGCGCCCGCCGCGACCGCGGCGCTCCTGGCCGGCTGGGCCTTGCTGGGCGGGCACGCCGCGGCCTGGACCCTGTTTATCCTGGGCGCCTTCGTCGCCCCGGCGCTGATGCCGCTGATCGACGACCTCGCCCCGCGGCGGCCCGGCATCCGCGCCCGGGACCGCCTGAAGGCCATGGCGTCCGACCTGCGGCTGGCGCTCGCCCGCGCCCTGCTGCTCGTCGTGGTGCTGCCGCACCAGGCTTGGCTCATGTCCGACGCGATCGTGCGAACCCTCTGGCGGCTGTTCGTCAGTCGCCGCCGGCTCCTGCAGTGGACCCCGGCGGCGCAGCTCGCGAACGGCCTGCGGCTCGACGTCGCCGCGTTCTACCGCCGGATGGGGGGCGCTGTGGCGATCGCGCTCGCCGGCCTAGGGACCGCCGGGCTCTGGGCTCAGGAGGGCTGGCCGCTGGCGGCCGGCGTCTCGCTCGGCTGGCTGCTCGCTCCCCTGGTCGCCCTGCGCATCAGCCGGATCGAACCGCTTGCGGAGGCGGGCGAACTGACCGAGGCTGATGCCCGTGCGTTGCGGCTGATCGCACGGCGGACCTGGCGGTACTTCGAAACCTACGTGACCGCTGCGGACAATCACCTGCCCCCGGACAATTTCCAGGAGGATCCGCCCGCCGTCGCGCACCGCACCTCGCCCACCAACATCGGCCTCTATCTGCTCTCCACGGCCTGCGCCCGCGACCTTGGCTGGATCGGCGAGGGTGAGGCCTTGGAGCGCATCGAGGCCACGCTCGGAACCCTGGCGCGGATGGACCGGCATCGCGGGCACTTCCTCAACTGGTACGACACCGGCGACCTGCGCCCGCTCGATCCGCAGTATGTGTCCACCGTCGACAGCGGCAACCTCGCCGGATGCCTGCTCTCGCTGGCGAGCGGCTGCCGCGAATGGCGCGACCGGCCGCTGTCCCTGGCCGCACGGTGGACCGGCTTGGCCGACGCCGTGGACCTGGCGCGGGAGGAGGTGGCGCCGTTGTGTGCGCCGGAGGCAGACGAGCACGAAACCTGGCTTTCCCTGGATCGCGCCTTGGAAGCCCTCGTCCAGTCGATGCGCGGCGGCGAGGAGGCCGACGCCCGCGCCGCCCTTGACGACGTCCTGTCGCGATGGGCCGGGCTTGCGGCGCCGCTGCAGGCCCTGCTCGCCGAGCGGGAGGCGGCGGCGGAGCTGGCCTACTGGCTGGGCGCCGCCGAGGCCACCCTCCGCAGCCACCGCCGAGATCTCGACACGCCAGACCGCGATCGGCGCCTCGCGGACGCCGAGGCGGCCGCGCGGCGGATCGCCTTGGAGATGGAGTATGGCTTCCTGCTCGATCCGGACCGCAAGCTGCTATCCATCGGCTACCGGATCGCCGAGGGCGCGCAGGACGCCAACTGCTACGATTTGCTGGCGTCGGAGGCGCGCCTGGCGAGCTTCCTCGCCATCGCCAAGGGTGATGTGCCCGCCCGCCACTGGTTCCGCCTCGGCCATGCGGTCACGCCCGTCGCCGACGGCGCGGCCCTGATCTCCTGGTCCGGCTCGATGTTCGAGTACCTGATGCCGGCGCTGGTGATGCGCTCCCCGACCGGAAGCCTTCTGGAGCGGTCGCTCCGCACGGTGGTTCGCCGCCAGATCGAGTACGGGCGCAGCCAGGGCCGGCCGTGGGGCGTGTCGGAATCCGCCTTCAACGCCCGCGATCTGGAACTCACCTATCAGTACTCCAACTTCGGAATACCCGGGCTGGGCCTGAAGCGCGGCCTCGGCGAGGACGCGGTGGTGGCGCCCTACGCTACGGCGCTGGCCGCCATGATCGAGCCCGAAGCCGCGGTGGCGAACTTCGCGCACCTGGCTGCGGCCGGCGCGCAGGGTCGCCACGGGTTCTACGAGGCGCTGGACTACACGCCCAGCCGGGTGCCCGCCGGGCGAGGCGCGGCTGTGGTCCGGGCTTTCATGGCCCACCATCAAGGCATGACCGTCACGGCCCTGGCCAATGCGCTGCTCGGCGGCCGCCTGCGCGAGCGTTTCCACGCCGACCCGCTGGTGCAGGCGGCGGAACTGCTGCTGCACGAGCGCATGCCACGGGACGTGCGGCCGGCGACCGCGACGGTGGAAGGCGCGGTCGAGGGCCCGACCGAGGTCGCCGAGCCGACGCTGGGTCGCCGCTTCGGCACGCCTCACGGGATCGGCCCCGCCACGCACCTCTTGTCGAACGGCCGCTACAGCGTGCTGCTCACGGCCGCCGGCGCAGGCTACAGCCGCTGGGGCGACCAGGCGGTGACCCGCTGGCGGGAGGACGGCGCCCGCGACGACTGGGGCGCGTTCGTGTACCTGCGGGATTCGCACAGCGGCCAGGTCTGGTCGGCAGGTTATCAGCCCACCGCCACGGAGCCGTCGGACTACGGCGTCACCTTCTTCGAGGATCGCGCGGAGTACTGGCGCCGTGATGGCGCGCTGCTGACCGAGCTCACGGTCCTCGTCTCGGCGGAGGATGACGCCGAGCTCCGGCGGGTCACCCTGACCAACAACGGCGATGTGGCGCGCGAGATCGAGGTGACCTCCTACTGCGAGCTGGCGCTCGCTCCGGACGCCGCCGATGCGGCTCACCCGGCCTTCTCCAAGCTCTTCGTGCAGACGGAGCACCTTCCGACGGTCGGCGGAGCCCTGCTCGCCACCCGCAGGCGCCGCGGGCCTGATGAGGCCGCTGTCTGGGCCGCGCACCTGGCGATCTGCGAAGGCGACGCGCTCGGCAAGCCCGAGTTCGAGACGGACCGCGCGCGCTTCCTCGGCCGCGGCCGCGACGCCCGCGCGCCCCTGGCGATCGTCGAGGGTCGCCCGCTGGGCGGCCAGACCGGCGCCGTGCTCGATCCGATCTTTGCGCTTCGGCGACGCCTGCGGATCCCGCCCGGCGGGACGGCCCGCGTGTCCTTCTGGACCTTCGCGGCGGGCGCGCGCGACGCTATCCTCGACGTGCTCGACCAGCATCTCGACACGGCCGCGTGTGAGCGGGCCGCGACCCTGGCGTGGACCCGCGCCCAGGTGCAACTCCGCCACCTCGGCGTCACCCATCGCGACGCCGAGCACTTCCAGCGGCTCGCAGGCCACCTGATCTACGCCGCGCCTCTGCTTCGACCCCCGTCGGACGTGATCGCCGCCGGCGCGGGCGCCCAGCCGGACCTTTGGCCGCTCGGGATTTCAGGTGACCTGCCCCTGATCCTGCTGCGGATCGACGATCTCGAACATTTGGCCGCCGCCCGGGATCTGCTGCATGCTGCGGAATACTGGCGGATGAAGCGCCTCGCCGTGGACGTGGTGATCCTCAACGAGCGCGCCGCTTCCTACGTCCAGGACCTCCAGGCGGCGCTGGAGGGGCTGGTGCGCGCCACCCAGTCGCGGCGAGCGCCGGACGAGGACCCGGTGGGCGGCAGCGTCTTCGTGCTGCGGGGGGACCTGGTCGCCCTTCAGACCCAGGCCCGGCTGGTCTCCGCCGCGCGCGTCGTGCTGTCAGCGCAGCGCGGGCGGCTGCGGGA
>NZ_LSJI01000052.1 GCF_001557235.1 Phenylobacterium sp. CCH9-H3
GCTGGGCCAGGTCCTCGATCGAATAGATGTCGTGGTGCGGCGGCGGGCTGATCAGGCCCACGCCCGGGGTCGAGTGCCGGACCCGGGCGATGTTGCGGTCCACCTTGTGGCCCGGCAGCTGGCCGCCCTCGCCGGGCTTGGCGCCCTGGGCCATCTTGATCTGGATGTCGTCGGCGTTGACCAGGTACTCGGTGGTCACGCCAAAGCGGCCCGAGGCCACCTGCTTGATGGCCGAGCGCATGGAATCGCCGTTCGGCAGGCGCACGAAGCGGTCCGGCTCCTCGCCGCCCTCCCCGGTGTTCGAGCGGCCGCCGATGCGGTTCATGGCGATAGCCAGGGTCGTGTGCGCCTCGCGGCTGATCGAGCCGAAGCTCATGGCCCCGGTGGAGAAGCGCTTCACGATCTCGGCCGCCGGCTCCACCTCGTCCAGGGGGATCGCCGTCTCGGCCGGCTTGAACCGCATCAGGCCGCGCAGGGTCAGCAGGCGCTCGCTCTGCTCGTTGATCGAGCGGGCGAAGGCCCGGTACTCGTCGGGCAGGTTGCCGCGCACGGCGTGCTGCAGCTTCGAGACCGACTCCGGCGTCCAGGCATGCGCCTCACCGCGGATGCGCCAGGCGTACTGGCCGCCAACGTCCAGCATCGACTTGTAGATCGGGCTGTCGCCGAAGGCGTCCCGGTGCCGGCGCACCGTCTCCTCGGCCACCTCGGCCAGGCCCACGCCCTCGATGGTGGTGGCGGTGCCCGTGAAGTAGCGGTCGACCAGCGCCGACGACAGACCCACGGCGTCGAAGATCTGGGCGCCGCAATAGGACTGGTAGGTCGAGATGCCCATCTTGGACATCACCTTCATGATGCCCTTGCCGACGGCCTTGATGTAGTTCTTGCGCACGTCGTAGGCCGAGAGCGTCAGTTCGGAGCGGACGCGGATCTGCTCCAGCGTCTGGAAGGCCAGGTAGGGGTTCACCGCCTCGGCGCCATAGCCCGCCAGGACGCAGAAGTGGTGCACCTCGCGCGCCTCGCCCGTCTCGATGACGAGGCCGGTCTGCATGCGCAGGCCCTGGCGGATCAGGTGGTGGTGCACCGCCGCGGTGGCGAGGGCCGCCGGGATCGGGATTCGGTCGGCCGACACCGCCCGGTCCGACAGGATCAGGATGTTCATGTCGGCCAGCACGTTATCGGTCGCCTCGCGGCAGACGCGGTCCAGCGCCGCTTCCAGCCCCGCCGCGCCCGCCTCGGCCGGCCAGGTGATGTCGATGGTGGCGGTGCGGAAGGCGCCGTCCAGCAGCTCGTTCACCGCCCGGATCTTGGCTAGATCCTCGTCGGTGAGGATCGGCTGGGCCACCTCCAGGCGCTTATGCGTGCCCGCCTGCCGGCCCAGCAGGTTGGGCCTGGGCCCGATCATCGAGACCAGGCTCATCACCAGCTCCTCGCGGATCGGGTCGATCGGCGGGTTGGTGACCTGGGCGAAGTTCTGCTTGAAGTACTCGTACAGCAGCTTCGAACGCGACGAGAGCACGGCGATGGGCGTGTCGTGGCCCATGGAGCCGATGGGATCGTCCCCGTCCCGGGCCATCGGCTCCAGGAAGAACTGCACGTCCTCCTGGGTGTAGCCGAAGGCCTGCTGGCGATCGAGCAGGGTCTCTGGATCGTTGGGTGCGGGCTCGGCGGCCACGGCGTCAAGGGACAGCTCTTCCAGCTTGAACTGGGTCTCGGCCAGCCAGGCCTGGTAGGGCGCGGCCGCGGCGAGCGTCTTCTTGATCTCCGCGTCCTCGATGATGCGCCCTTCCTCCATGTCGATGAGCAGCATCTTGCCGGGCTGGAGGCGCCACTTGCGGACGATCCGCTCCTCCGGCACGTCCAGGACCCCGACCTCCGAAGCCATGATCACATGGTCCTGGTCCGTGATGACGAAGCGCGCGGGGCGCAGGCCGTTGCGGTCCAGGGTAGCGCCGATCTGGCGGCCGTCGGTGAAAGCCACCGCCGCCGGGCCGTCCCACGGCTCCATCAGCGCGGCGTGATATTCGTAGAAGGCCTTGCGCTCGGCATCCATCAGCGGGTTGCCGGCCCAGGCCTCCGGGATCAGCATCATCATGGCCTGGACCAGCGGGATGCCGCCCGCGACCAGCAGCTCCAGCGCGTTGTCCAGGCAGGCCGTGTCCGACTGGCCATGCGGGATCAGCGGCCACATCTTGTTGAGGTCGGGCCCCAGCAGGTCGCTCTCCAGCGTGCGGCGGCGCGCGTTCATCCAGTTCACGTTGCCGCGGACGGTGTTGATCTCGCCGTTGTGGGCGATGAACCGGTAGGGGTGCGCCAGCTTCCAGGAGGGGAAGGTGTTGGTCGAGAAGCGCTGATGGACCATCGACAGCGCGGACTCGCACCGCTCGTCCTGCAGGTCCTTGTAGAAGCTGCCCACCTGATGGGCCAGGAGCAGGCCCTTGTAGACCACCGTCCGCGTCGAGAACGACGGCAGGTACACCTGCGTCAGGGCCGGGATGCCGCGCTTGGCGGCCAGCTCGGCCAGCGGGTTCTGGAACTGCTTGCGGACCGCCAGCAGCTTGCGCTCATGGCCGTCCTGGTCCTTCACGTTCGGTCCGCGGCCCACGAAGGCCTGGCGGATCATCGGCATGGAGGCCAGCACCGCCTCGCCCAGGCCCGTGGTGTCCACCGGCACGTCGCGCCAGCCCAGCAGCGGCTGCTTCTCGACCTTCAGGAAGTGCTCGAACTGCTCCATGGCCGCCGAGCGGGCGAGCGCGTCCTGCGGCAGGAAGCACATGGCCACGGCGTACTCGCCGGCCGGCGGCAGGTCGACGCCGGCGTCCTTGGCCCAATCGCGGTAGAGGCGGTCGGGAATCTGGATCAGGCAGCCCGCGCCGTCGCCCACCAGCGGATCGGCGCCCACGGCGCCGCGATGGTCGATGTTGACCAGGATCTGCAGCCCCGCCTGGACCACCTCATGCGACTTGCGGCCCTTGATATTGGCCACGAAGCCGACGCCGCAGGCGTCGTGCTCGTTACGGGGGTCGTAGAGTCCTTGCCGCTCCGGCGGGCGCATCGTCATCGTCAGTATCCCAGGCACATGGCGGCGCCCGCCCCGCCGAATGGCCAGGCGTGCGCCGCGAGGCTTTTAAGCGGCAAGAATAACCCTTGTCGATGGAAAGCCCCTGCCGGAAGGGGCAGAATTTTTCGTAGTGCTTTCAGATCCCTCGGCTTGGCTTGCGGGGACGCGCCGAAACGCCGCACGGCGCGGCGGCCGTTTCCCACATGGCCGCCGAACCCCCCGCGATCCTGTGCTAGCGTGCGCTTCGGCGAAACGGGGCGATCCGGACGGCATGGGCAGGCAGGCGCGGAAAGACGAAGACGGCCCGGGCGCCATGCCCCTCGGCACGAAGCTGAAGCCGTCGCAAAGCCGGGCGCGCAACACGTTCGAGACGGTGCTTTCCACAGCGGGCGAGCTGCTGGCCGAAGTGGGGTTCGAGCGGCTGACCACCAACCTCGTCTGCGAGCGGGCGGGCCTGACGCCGCCGGCGCTCTACCGCTACTTCCCCAACAAGTATGCGATCCTCAGCGAGCTGGCGCAGCGGCTCATGGAAGCGCAGGACGAGGCGGTTCTGGCGTGGATGCAGTCCGGGGGCCTGGAAGCGGACTCCCTTGAGGAGGCGGTGGCGAAGAACCGCCGGATGCAGGAACAGGTCAACGAGATCACCCGCCAGATGCCAGGGGGGATCTGGATCATGCGGGCGCTGCGGGCGATCCCCCTGCTGCGCGACATCCGGATCGCCTCGCGTGATCGCGTCGCCCTGCTGATCAGCGAGAACCTCCAGCAGCGCTTTCCGACCGTCCCGCAGGACGAGCTGTTCCGGGCGGCGCGGCTGTCCACCGAGCTGATGTACGCGGCGACCGAGATGGTGCTGGAGGAGCCCGACCAGGACGAGGCGCGGGTCAACGAAGAGGTCTGCTGGATGGTGGCCCTTTACTACAACCGGCTGGCCGAGCGGCGCGCGGCGGCGGGTTAGGCCGCCGGCAGCGCCGGGCCGATGCGGCGAAGCCTCGCCGTCACGACCACGATAAGGCCTAGCGACAGCACCAGGCAGGCGCCCGCCAGCCGCATGGCGCCGGCGACGTCGCTGTCCCCCACGAGCAACGAGGCCGCCAGCGGGCCGGCGCTGCTGCCCAGGAGCTGGGCGGCGCCGAGCTGCATGGCCGCATGGCGCGTGGGGTCGATCCGGATCAGCAGCGCGGTGTGGAACGGCAGGACGAACAGCCACAGGAAGCCGAAAGCGGCCACTAGGCTCATGAACGCCGGCCCGCTGGGAGAGGCGGCGAGCCCTGCCAGGAGGCCTAGATTGACCAGCCCCGCCCCGATCAGCACCACCGGCGGCGACAATCGCGCGCCCAGCAGGGTCGCGGCCGCGCCGCCGAGAACCTGCATCGCGAGGGCCGCAGCGACCGCCCGCTGCGCCTCTGCCGGTGTCAGCCCAACGCGGAGCGCCAGCGGCTCCAGGTAGACCCAGATGGCCACGATGAAGGCCATGTAGAGAAAGACGGCGCAAAGGCCCGCCCAGGCCAGGGGCGTCAGCGCGCCGGGGCCCGCGGTGTCCCCCTTCGGCAACGGCTTCAGTGACGACGGCGCCCAGAGGGTCGCGACCGCTGCGGTCAGCGAGATGGCGGCCAGGCACGCCAGCGCGGCGTTGACTCCGCCTTTCACCATCACCGTGGCCGGCAGGATCGCAGCCAGCAACAGCTGGGCCAGGGTTTGCAGGGTGACGAAGATGCCGGCCTGACGCTCGGGATGGGTGGAGCGTGCGATCATGCTGATTGTCGACCACAGCATCACCCCGGCGAAGACCCCTGTCAGGCTGCGGAGCGCGATGAGCTCGCCGCCCGAAACCCAGAGGCTGCCCAGGTTGCAGAGCGCGTGGCCCAGGCAGGCCGCGGCCAGCTTTGCCCGCATGGCCGTAGGCTTCAGGATCGCGGCGGCCAAGCCGCAAGCGACGCCCAGCGCCAGCAGTTCCGCCGTGGCCGCGACGCCGATCTGGGGAACCGTCAGCCGTCCCTCTCCGGCCAGGCCGCCCAGGATCACCGGCTGCAGCCCAGCGATCAGCAGGGCGACGACGCCGATGTACTGCAGCGCCACGCCGGCGCGAGTCGGAAGGGCGCTCACCGCGACTGGCCGTAGGATTGGAAGCGGGTCAGGATCTCGTCCATCTGCCCCTCCGACAGCAGGTTCGGCCCGCCGATGGCCAGGCAGCCCCAGTAGACCGCCGCCTGCTCTTCGATCTCCTCGGCGATCAGCAGAGCCGCATTTAGGCTGGGCGCGACGGTGATCTGACCATGGTTAGCCATCAGGGCCGCATAGCGACCCTGCAGCGCGTCGACCACGGCGTCCGCCAGCTCGGCCGAGCCGAAGGTGGCGTAGGGCGCCACCGGCACGCTGGCCCCGCCGCTGACCCCGACCATGTAGTGGACCGCCGGGATCTCGCGGCCTGCGCAGGCGAGGATAGTCGCGTGGCGAGAATGGCAGTGAACCACCCCGCCCACGTCCGGTCGCCGCCGCAGGATCTGCATGTGCATCCGCCATTCGCTGGACGGTTTCAGCTGTCCCGGCGCCACGCTGTCGTCCGCGCCAATCAGGACCATGGCCTCGGGCGTCAGCCGTTCGGGCGGCACGCCGCTGGGGGTGACCAGCATCGCATCCCCCAGGCGCGCGGACACATTGCCGGAGGTGCCGCGGTTGAGCCCGCGGGCCTCCATCGCCTGCATCACCTCGACCATGCGGGCCCGCAGGCGGGTCTCATCGTGGGCCGCCATCACGCAGGCTCCTTCAGCGTCATCTCGCCCATGGCCTTCAGCACGCCATCATAGCTTTCGAGTCGGCCCAGCGTGGCCAGCCCTTGCGCCACCAGCGCCGCGACCGCGGTGGCGAAGCGGGCCGCCTCCAGCGGTGGCATCCCCCGGCTGAGGCCGACGATGAAGCCGGCACAGTACGAGTCGCCGCAGCTCGTGGTGTCCACGGGCGCGATGTCGTAGGCGCCCAGCCGCGTCCGCTCCGAGCCCAGCGCGACGTACGAGCCGTTGCCGCCATTCTTCATCAGCACCGCCCCGGCGCCCCGGGCGAGGAAGAAGTCGGCCGCTGCGGCCATGTCCGTGGTCCCCGACAGCGCGAAGGCCTCGGCGACGCTGGGCATGAAGTAGTCCACGTTCGGCAA
>NZ_LSJI01000053.1 GCF_001557235.1 Phenylobacterium sp. CCH9-H3
TTGGGCCTACTTGATGATCTTGGAGACCACGCCCGAGCCCACGGTCCGGCCGCCTTCGCGGATCGCGAAGCGCAGGCCCTGGTCCATGGCGATCGGCGTGATCAGTTCGACCAGCAGCTCGGCGTTGTCGCCGGGCATGATCATCTCCACGCCTTCCTTCAGCTTGATGATCCCCGTCACGTCCGTCGTCCGGAAGTAGAACTGCGGACGGTAGTTCGTGAAGAACGGCGTGTGACGGCCGCCCTCTTCCTTCGTCAGGATATAGGCCTCGGCCATGAACTCGGTGTGCGGCGTGATCGAGCCCGGCTTGCAGAGCACCTGGCCCCGCTCTACGTCCTCGCGCTTCGTGCCGCGCAGCAGCACGCCCACGTTGTCGCCCGCCTGGCCCTGGTCCAGAAGCTTGCGGAACATCTCGACACCCGTGCAGGTCGTCTTCTGCACGTCGCGGATGCCCACGATCTCCACTTCCTCGCCGACCTTCACGATTCCCTTTTCGATCCGGCCCGTCACCACCGTGCCGCGGCCCGAGATCGAGAACACGTCTTCCACCGGCATCAGGAACGGCAGGTCCACCGGACGCTCCGGCTGCGGGATGTACGTGTCCACCGCCGTCATCAGCTCCAGGATCCGGTCCTCGCCGATCGCCGGGTCACGACCCTCGACCGCCGCCAGCGCCGAGCCCTTCACGATCGGAATGTCGTCGCCCGGGAACTCGTAGCCCGACAGAAGCTCGCGAACTTCCATCTCCACGAGGTCCAGCAGCTCCTCGTCGTCGACCATGTCCACCTTGTTCATGAACACGACCAGCGCCGGCACGCCCACCTGACGGGCCAAGAGGATGTGCTCGCGCGTCTGCGGCATCGGACCATCGGCCGCCGACACCACCAGGATCGCGCCGTCCATCTGCGCCGCGCCCGTGATCATGTTCTTCACGTAGTCGGCGTGCCCAGGGCAGTCCACGTGCGCGTAGTGACGGTTCTGCGTCTCGTACTCCACGTGCGCCGTGTTGATCGTGATCCCGCGCGCCTTCTCCTCCGGCGCCGCGTCGATGTCCTCGTACTTCTTCGCCGTCGCACCGCCCGTCTTCGCCAGAACCATGGTGATCGCCGCCGTCAGCGTCGTCTTCCCATGGTCAACGTGACCGATCGTGCCGATGTTGCAGTGCGGCTTGTTGCGTTCGAACTTCTCTTTGGCCAT
>NZ_LSJI01000054.1 GCF_001557235.1 Phenylobacterium sp. CCH9-H3
TGGCCTGGCGCTCGTCGCTGGCGGCGGGTTTCTTCGGCTCGGCGGCCTCGGCCTGCTGGTTCGGCGCCCTGGCCCTGGCGCCCGCCGCGCCCGTCCGGGCAGTGGGCCTGATCGAAGGGCCGATCGCCGCCGCCGTCGGTCGCAAGCTGTTCCGCGAGAAGCTGCGCCTACGCCAGTGGGTGGGCGGCGGCCTGACCGCCGTCGGCCTGCTGCTCTGTATCCTGGGCTAGTTCTTCTTCACGAACTCGGCGCGCAGGACGAGGCCCTTGATGGTCTCGTGCCGGCAGTCGATCTCCTGCGGGTCGCCGGTCAGGCGGATCGAGCGGATCACCGTGCCGCGCTTCAGGGTCTGGCCGCCGGCGCCCTTGACCTTGAGGTCCTTGATCAGGGTGACGGCGTCGCCGTCGGCCAGCAGGTTGCCCACCGCATCGCGCACCTCGACCACGCCCGCCTTGGCGGCGCGCTCGGCGGCCTCGGTGGCGCTGATCCACTCGCCGCTGGCCTCGTCGAACACGAAATCGTCGCTGCCGCTCATGCCTTGATCCCCCTTCAGGTGGCGCAGCCCTTAGAGCCTGGGCCCCGGTTCCGCCAGTCTCGCCCGCGCCTATTCCACCGCCAGGATCACGTGCGGCGCCTTGACGAGGGCGGTGACGCAGTCGCCGACGGAGAGCTCCAGGGCCTCCGCGCTCTCGAGCGTCACCGTGGCGACCAGGGTCTTGCCGGCGCCGATGTCGAGACGGATCTCGCTGTTGACCGCCCCGTCCTCGCGGCTCGCCACCCGGCCCGGGATCTGGTTGCGGGCCGAGGTGCGCAGGCCCTGTCCCTTGGCCAGGATCACGAAGCTGGACTTGATGAGGGCCACCGCCGGCGCGCCCTCGACCAGCGCCAGATCCTCGACGCTTTGGGCGGTGACCATCGCCACGATGTCCACCCCGTCGCCGAGGCGGAGCGTCACCTCGGCGTTCACGGCGCCGGGGGCGATGTGGGCGATGCGGCCCCGGAGGGCGTTGCGGGCGCTGGTCTTCATTCCGAGACTCCAGAACAGGTCGGCGCCGAGGCCCCGGTCCAGCTTGGCGAGGGCGGCGTCCATCTCGGCCTGCACCCGCCGGAAGGCCGCCAGGGCCGCCTGGCCGCGCGGCGTGACCTGGGCGGCGCCGCCGGCCTTGCCGCCAGGGGCAGCGACGATCAGCGGTGCGTCGAAGAGGTTGTTCAAGGCCTGCACCGCGTCCCACGCCGCCTTGTACGACAGGCCCACCTTGCGCGCGGCGGCGCTGATCGAGCCGAGCTCGCCTACCGCCTCCACCAGCGCCATCCTCGACAGGGCCACCCGCGGCAGGCCGGGCCGCTCCAGCGTCACCGAAGCGCTCAGCATGGCTTCACTCCGTTATGTAGTCCGGATACATAACGGATGATGCGGCGTGCGGCACTCATTCCTCTCGTCCTGGCGCTGCTGCTGGCGCCGGCTGCGGCGTTCGCCGCCGAGGTGAAGGTGGCGGTGGCGGCCAACTTCGCCGAACCGGCCAAGGCGATCGCCGCGCGGTTCAAGGCCCGCACGGGCCATGACGCCTCGCTGAGCTTCGGGTCTTCGGGCCAGTTCTACGCCCAGATCGCCAACGGCGCGCCGTTCGAGGTGCTGCTCTCGGCGGACCGCGAGCGGCCGGAGAAGGCGGAGGCCGAGGGGCTGGCGGTCGCCGGCAGCCGCTTCACCTACGCCGTGGGCCGGCTGGTCCTCTATTCGAGGACGCCGGGGCTGGTGGACGGCCGTGGCGCGGTGCTGACCCGCGGCGGCTTCGACAAGATCGCCATCGCCGATCCCAGGACCGCGCCTTACGGCGTGGCGGCGGTCGAGACGATGCGGAAGCTGGGGGTCTACGGCGCGCTGGGGCCCAGGCTGGTGCAGGGGACCTCGATCACCCAGACCTATCAGTTCGTGGACACAGGCGCGGCGGAACTGGGGTTCGTGGCGCTTTCACAGGTGGCGAGGGCGAAGGGCGGCTCGCGCTGGGTGGTCCCGGCGGCCAACCACACGCCCATCGACCAGCAGGCCGTGCTGCTGAAGACCGGCGCGGGCGACACGGCGGCGCGGGCTTTCATGACCTTCCTCAAAGGCCCCGAGGCCCGAGCGATCATCCGCAGCTACGGCTACGAGGCGCCTTGAGCGGCCTGGCCGACATCGTCGCGCTGACGCTGCGGCTGGCGGGGGTCACGACCCTGATCCTCCTGGTGCTGTCCACGCCCCTGGCCTGGTGGCTGGCGCGCAGCCGGGGCTGGAAGGCGGAGGTGGCCGGGGCGGTGGTGGCCCTGCCGCTGGTCCTGCCGCCCACGGTGCTGGGCTTCTACCTGCTGATCGCGCTGGGACCGAACAGCCCGCTGATGGCGCCGCTGCAGGCGTTGGGCGTGCGGACCCTGGCCTTCACCTTCGAGGGCCTGGTGATCGGCTCGGTGATCTATTCCCTGCCGTTCGCGGTGCAGCCGCTGCGCAACGCCTTCCAGGCGGTGGGCGAGGACAATCTGGACGCGGCCGCGATGCTGGGGGCCAGCGGGTGGCAGACCTTCTTCCGCGTCGCCCTGCCGCTGTCGGTCCCGGGCTATGTGGTGGCCGCGATCCTGACCTTCGCCCATACGATCGGGGAGTTCGGGGTGGTGCTGATGATCGGCGGGGGGATTCCCGGGACCACGAACGTGCTGTCGATCGAGATCTACAAGGCGGTGGAGGCGCTGGAATGGGGCCGGGCGCACGCCATGGCGGCCCTGCTGGCGGCCTTCGGCTTCGCGGTGGTTCTGACCCTTCTGAGGCTCGAACGGCGCGTCTCCGCGCCCCTGCTCAACGAGCGGTAGATCGCGATTTTGGCGGCTGCGTCGGGAATCAGGCGATTCCGCGGCGATACGCCTCGGGGTTTTCGCGCGCGACGCGAAAGCGCATACGTCTCATTAAGCCTTGAAATGGCTAATTCGGCAGGGCAGAGGGACGTCAAAGCCCGCCAGACAAAGCGTAGCGACTCGACGCATCCTTCGCGCGTCGGTCGGAGCGCCTTTGGCACCCTCTGTCGGCTCGCGTCTTCCGCCCCTTTCCCTCAGGGCCTTGCATGATCTCTTCGCTCTTCGGCGCCATCTCGAACGATATCGCCATCGACCTCGGCACCGCCAACACCCTCATCTACATGAAGGGAAAGGGCATCGTGCTGAACGAGCCCTCGGTGGTCGCGCTGCGTAACGTGGGCGGCCGCAAGGTCGTGCACGCCGTCGGCATCGAGGCCAAGCAGATGCTGGGCCGCACGCCGGGCCACATGGAGGCCATCCGCCCCATGCGCGACGGGGTCATCGCCGACTTCGAAGTCGCCGAAGAGATGATCAAGTACTTCATCCGCAAGGTTCACAACCGCAAGGGCTTCGTGAACCCCAAGGTGATCGTGTGCGTGCCCTCGGGCGCCACTGCGGTGGAGCGCCGCGCCATCAACGATTCCTGCCTGAACGCGGGCGGGCGCCGCGTGGGCCTGATCGACGAGCCGATGGCCGCCGCGATCGGCGCCGGCCTGCCGATCCACGAGCCCACCGGCTCGATGGTGGTCGACATCGGCGGCGGCACCACCGAGGTGGCCGTGCTGTCGCTCTCGGGCATCGTCTATTCGCGCTCGGTCCGCGTCGGCGGCGACAAGATGGACGAGGCGATCATCAGCTACATGCGCCGCAACCATAACCTCCTGATCGGCGAGACCACGGCCGAGCGGATCAAGAAGGAGATCGGCACGGCCCGCGCGCCGGCCGACGGCGAGGGCCTGTCCATCGAGGTCAAGGGCCGCGACCTGATGCAGGGCGTGCCGCGCGAGGTTCGCATCTCCGAGAAGCAGGCGTCCGACGCGCTCTCAGAGCCGGTCGGCCAGATCGTCGACGCGGTGAAGATGGCGCTGGAAGCCACGCCGCCCGAGCTGGCCTCCGACATCGCCGACAAGGGGATCATGCTGACGGGCGGCGGCGCGCTGCTCCGCGGCCTGGACGCCGAGATCCGCGACCACACGGGCCTGCCGGTGACCGTGGCCGACGATCCGCTGTCGTGCGTGGCCCTGGGCTGCGGCAAGGTGCTCGAACATCCCAAGTGGATGAAGGGCGTCCTGGAATCCACGCTGGCGTAGGAACGCGCCGAAGGGCGGTAGGGGCGAACCTCCATGTCCTTGAGGGACAACCCGCTCGGCGAACTGAGGGTCCCGCTGACCTGGACGGCGGGCATCGTGTTCATCGTCGTGCTGATCGCATCGGTCGCGATCCTGCTCAGCGACCGCCGGGAGGCGTACGACACCGACGCCTACGGCAACCCCCGCACCCTGTCCGATCGGGTGATGGCGCCGGTGGGGGATGCGCTGTCCACGCCGGGCCGCCTGACGGGCGAGGGCGTGGAGGGGATCCGCGGCTATTTCTTCGCGGTCTCCGAGAACCGCCGCCTGCGCGCCGAGCTGGAGAACATGCGCCAGTGGCGTGACGTCGCCATCGCGCTGCGGGACACCAACGAGCGCTATCGTACGATCCTGGGCCTGAAGACCGACCCGCCGATCCCGATGGCGACGGCGCGGATCGTCACCGACTCCCGCGGGCCCTTCGCCCACTCGCGCCTGGCCAACGCCGGCAGCGAGAAGGGGATCAAGCCGGGCAACCCGGTGATGAGCGAGAACGGCCTGGTGGGCCGGGTCGTCGGCGTCACGGAGGGCGTCAGCCGGGTGCTGCTGCTCACCGACGCGGCCTCGCGCACCCCGGTGATGATCGACCGCACCAACGCCCGCGCCATCCTGACCGGCGACGGCGGACCGAACCCGAAGCTGGAGTACCTGCGCGGCCAGGAGCCGGTGAAGAGCGGCGACCGCATCCTGACCTCGGGCGATGGGGGCGTCTTCCCCCGCGGCCTGCCGGTGGGCGTGGCGGTGAAGGGCCTGGATGGCCGCTGGCGGGTGGTGCTGGCGTCGGACAAGGCGCCGGTCGACCTCGTGCGGATCCTGCTGTTCGAGGACTTCACCCAGGTGGCCGACACCCGGAAGCTGCAGCAGACCGTCACCCCGCCGCCCACACCGGGCGCCTCCACCCTGCCGCCGCCTGCGCCGGAGGCCGCGGCTGCGGCCACGCCGGCCCCTGCTACGGGAACGGCCGCCGCCCCAGCGACGCCCGCGCCCAAGACCACGCCGCCGGCCCAGCCGGCCGCCAAGACCCTCACGCCACAACCCAAGACGGGCGCGCCGCCGGCGAAGACGTCCGCAACCCCGGGGCCCACGGCGTCCCCGACCGCGGCGCCGAAGACCGCGACGCCCAAGACCTCGGCGACGCCGGCGGCCAAGGCCCCGGCGCCCCAGACGCCCGCACCGAAGACGCCCGCACCGAAGACGCCAGCGCCCAAGACCTCGCAGCCGACGGGAACCCCGCCGTGAGCGGCGGCGCGCGTCCGCTCGCGCCCTGGCGCTGGCTGGGCGTGCCGATGCTCTGGGTGATGGCGGCCAGCTTCGTCTTCGCCATGCCGCTGCGCTTCTGGGGCCTGGGCCTGCCGGAGCCGGTGTTCGCCTTGCCGGTCGTCTTCGCCTGGGCGGTGATCCGCCCGTCGATGCTGGCCCCGGTCGGCGTGATGCTGATGGGGATCTATCTGGACTTCCTGTGGGGCAGCCCGACCGGCTTCTGGGCGGTTTGCCTGCTGCTTCCCTACGGCGTCGTGCTGGGCGCGCGCAGCATCCTGGCGGGCCAGAGCCAGGTGATGATGTGGATCTGGTACGGCCTCGCCACGGCCCTGGCGATCGGCGCCGGCTACCTCTTCACGATGCTCGACACCCAGAACGCGCCGAATGCCGCATCGGTGGGTTGGCAATTTCTCGCTACGGTCGTTCTCTATCCCTTCGCCGACCGGCTCATCGATCGCTTCGAGGATGCCGACGTGAGGTTCCGCTAGGATGACCCTACTTCGCCAAGGCTTCCTGCTTCGCCAAGGCTACGCAGGACAGGTCGCTCTAGGAGGACGTGTCCTCCGTAGCTCCGACAGGAGCGTAGGAGGATGACGCAACCGGCCATCTTCTTCGCCGAGGTCAACGAGCGGCAGGGCGTGTTCCACCGGCGCGCCATCCTGCTGGGCGGTTTCGCGGGCCTGGGCATCACGGCGCTGGGCGCGCGGCTGGCCTATCTGCAGTTGTTCGAGACCCAGCGGTTCGAGAAGCTGGCCACCTCGAACCAGTTCAACTTCAAGCTGGCGCCGGCGCCGCGGGGCGTGATCGTCGACCGCAATGGCGCGGTGCTCGCGGCCAACCGCCCGAACTTCCGGCTGATGGTGGCGCGCGACAAGGGCCTGGACACAGAGGCGACGCTCAAGACCCTGGCCAACTTCGTGCCCCTGGACGAGGCGCGCCAGCGGCGCCTGCTCCGCGACATCAACACCGCCCCCAAGCGCGCGCCGGTCTCGGTGATGGAGGACATGAGCTGGGAGCAGTTCTCGGCCATCAACGTCCGCGCCCCGGAGCTGCCCGGCGTCAGCGCTGACGTGGGCGAGGTGCGGGTCTATCCGCACGGCGGCGCCTTCGCCCACGTGATCGGCTACGTGGCCAAGGTGAACAAGGAAGACATCGACAAGACGCCCAACCCCGACCCGATCATGCTCCACCCGGGCTTCCGCATCGGCAAACAGGGGGTGGAGAAGGCCCTCGACGCCGAGCTGCGCGGGCGTGCGGGCGCGCACAAGGTCGAGGTGGACGCCAACGGCCGCGAAGTGCGGCACGACCAGGACGGCGACATCCCGGCGGTGCCGGGCCAGGAGGTGCAGCTCACCCTGGACGTCGACATCCAGAACCGGGCGCTGGAGGTGTTCGGCGAGGAGAGCGGCGGCGCGGTGATGATGGACTGCCGCACCGGCGACATCCTCTGCATGACCTCGGCGCCCTCGTTCGACGCCAACCGCTTCGTGCGCGGGCTCACCGGGGCGGAGTACCGCGCCCTGGCCGGCTACGAGCGCAAGCCGCTGTTGGACAAGTGCCTGTCGGGCCTCTACCCGCCCGGCTCGACCTTCAAGACCATGACGGCCCTGGCGATCCTGATGGCCGGGATCAGCCCGGAGGAGCGGGTCGGCTGCGGCGGCGGCATGCAGTTCGGCGGCCGCTTCTTCCACTGCCACAAGCGCGGCGGGCACGGGTCGCAGAACCTGCACGAGGCGATCAAGAACTCCTGCGACACCTATTTCTATTCGATGTCGCTGCGGGTCGGGCCGGACCGCATCGCCCAGGCGGCGCGCGCCTTCGGCCTGGGACAGACCTTCGACATCGGCATCCCGGGCCAGAAGAAGGGCATCGTTCCCGATCCGGCCTGGAAGAAGCGCTACTTCTCGAAGAACGAGGCCCAGCAGCCCTGGTGGCCCGGCGAGAACCTGTCGTACGCCATCGGCCAGGGCTACCTGCAGGTGAACTGCCTGCAGCTCGCGGTGATGACCGCGCGCCTGGCCAACACCCACTACAAGGCGCTGAACCCCCGGCTCATCAAGTCGGTGGGGGGCAAGGAGTGGCCGCGAGGCTCGGACGTGCCCGATCTGCCGTTCCCGCGGGAGTACATCGACCGGGTGCGCAGCGGGATGGCGGCGGTGACCGACCAGAGCCAGGGGGGCACCGCCTGGCGGGCCAGCCAGCTCGGCCTGGGCGACATCCTGATGGCCGGCAAGACCGGCACCGCCCAGGTGCGCAACTACGACAGCGGCGGATCGCGCGGGAAGGGCGGGACCTGGGGGCTGCGCGACCACGGCCTCTTCGTCGCCTTCGCGCCCCTCGACGTCCCGCGCTACGCCCTGGCGGTCATCGTCCAGCACGGGATGGGCGGATCGACCGCGGCCGCGCCGCGCGCGCGGGAGATCATGCGGACGGCCCTGCTGAAGGACCCGGAACTGATCTCGCGCATCCAGAAGCCGCTGCCGATGCCGGAGATCGTGCCCGACCCCGAACTCGACACCGTGCCGACGGTTTCAACGACGCAGGCCGCCGAATGACCGTCTCCGCCCTGACCCGCCCCGGCGAACGCGACCGCCTCATCGTCAAGCTGTCCGAGCTGGACTGGGTGTTCATCCTGGTGCTGTGCCTGATCGCGGGCGCGGGCAGCCTGATGCTGTTCTCGATCGCCGGCTCGTCCTGGACGCCGTGGGCCGCCGCCCACCTCAGCCGCTTCGGCATCTGCCTGGTGTTGATGATCGCCCTGGCGATGATCGACATCCGCGTGTGGTTCGCTCTGGCCTATCCGGTCTATGGCCTGGGGCTGCTGCTGCTGGTGGCGGTGGAGGCGGTGGGCGACGTGCGCCTGGGCGCCCAGCGATGGTTGTCCATCGGCGGCTTCAGCTTCCAGCCGTCCGAGGTGATGAAGCTGGGGATCGTGCTGGCGCTGGCGCGGCTCTATCACGGCGTGTCGGCCGAGCGGGCGCGGCTGTCGTGGTGGCTGCTGGCGCCGGCGGCGATGATCGGGGCCCCGGTGCTCCTCGTGGCGCACCAGCCGGATCTGGGCACCGCCATGCTGATCGCCCTGACCGGCGGGGCCATCGTGATGCTGGCGGGCCTGTCGTGGAAGGTCATCGGCGTCGCGCTGGCCGCGTTCCTGGCGGTGATCCCGCCGTTCGTGATGTTCGGGATGCACGACTACCAGCGCCAGCGGGTGCTGACGTTCCTGGATCCCGAGAGCGACCCCTCCGGTTCCGGCTATCATATCCTGCAGTCGATGATCGCCCTGGGCTCGGGCGGGCTCCTGGGCAAGGGCTACGGCCTGGGCTCGCAGAGCCAGCTCAACTTCCTGCCCGAGAAGCAGACCGACTTCATCTTCGCGACCCTGGCCGAGGAGTTCGGCTTCGTGGGGTGCGTGTCGGTGCTGGTGCTCTATGCGGCGGTGATCTTCATGGCCCTGCGGACCTCGTACCTCAGCCACAGCCATTTCGGCCGGCTGGCGGCGGCGGGCGTCACGGCGACCTTCACCCTCTACGTCCTGATCAACGGGGCCATGGTGATGGGCCTGGCGCCCGTGGTGGGCGTGCCGATGCCGATGCTGAGCTATGGCGGCACGGTGATGCTGACGGTGATGATCGGCTTCGGTCTGGTGCAGTCGGTGCGCGTCCACCGCTACGCCGAGGTCACCAGCGGCAAGGGCAGCTTCGTCTGACCCCTCAGAAGGGCTCGAAGCAGTCGTAGTTGCGCTGGCGGCGGATCCTGTCGCCCTCGAACTCGAAGAACACGCCGAAGCGGGCCTTCATGGCGTCGCCGGGCTTCAGCGAGCGCAGCGGCACCGCCAGGACGCCCCGCCACAGCACCTCGCAGGCCAGCCGGTCGCCGTCCTCGATGAGGTTGACGATCTCATAGGTCTCGGCGGTCAGCACGTGCCGGCCGCGGGCGTTCGCCTCCCGAAGTTCCGTCATGGTCCGGCGGGCGCCGGCCGGAACCAGGGCGTTGGGAAACTCCTCCTGCACCGCATCCTCGGTGAAGAAGGCGAGGCTGTCCCCCCGGGTCTCGATGGCCTTGAGGTAGGCGCGGACGATGTCGGCGCGGCTCATGGGACGGTGGCCGCCTACAGCTTCAGCGCCTGGTCCGTCGCCCGGACCAGGGCGTCGACGATGCCGGGCTCGGTGGAGGCGTGGCCGGCGTCCCAGACCACCTCGAACCGCGCGTTCGGCCAGGCGGACTTGAGGCGCCAGGCGCTCTCCATGGGGGTCACCACGTCGAAACGGCCCTGCACGATCCAGCCGGGAATGTCCTTCAGCCGGGCGGCGTTCTGGACCAGCCAGTCGGGGGTGTCGAAGAAGCCGCCGTTGACGAAGAAGTGGCACTCGATGCGGGCGAAGGCGATGGCGAAGTCGATCTCGTTGAACTTCGAGGGCCGCGCCTCGGGGCCGCGGATCGAGATGGTGTCGCCTTCCCACTGGCTCCAGGCGGCCGCGGCCTCGGCCTGGACGCGGCGGTCGGGGCTGGTCAGGCGCTTGTGGTAGGCCGCCATCATGTCGCCGCGCTCGGCCGGCGGGATCGGCGCGCAGAACCGGGCCCAGGCGTCGGGGAACAGCATCGAGGCGCCGTCCTGGTAGAACCAGCGCAGCTCGCGCTCGGTCACCAGGAAGATGCCGCGCAGGACCAGGCTTTCGACCCGGTCGGGGTGCTTGATGGCGTAGGCCAGCGCCAGCGTGGAGCCCCAGGAGCCGCCGAACACGCACCACTTCTCGACGCCCAGGTGCTCGCGCAGCCGCTCGATGTCTTCGATAAGGGACCAGGTGGTGTTGTCCTCGAGGCTGGCGTTGGGGCGGCTCTTGCCGCAGCCCCGCTGGTCGAACAGCGCCATCCGCCACTTCGCCGGGTCGAAGAACCGCCGCATGGTGGGGTTGATCGCCCCGCCCGGGCCGCCGTGCAGGATGACGCACGGCTTGCCCTTTGGGTTGCCGCACTCCTCGTAGAAGATCTCGTGCGGGCCGCCGGTGGACAGCCAGCCGCTGGCGAACGGCTCGTTGTCGGGAAACAGGCCGCGGCGATGGTCGTGCGAGCCGACGGCGGGGGCCGGGGTGTTTCTTTCCATGCGCCCTTCTACTTCGGGAAGCGCCTGTCCAGCCAGTCCAGCGTGAGGCGGTTCACTTCCTCCGGTTTCTCCTGCTGTGTCCAGTGGCCCGATCCGCGCACCATATGGGTCTCCAGGTCGCCGATGAAGGCGGGCATGGGCTCGGCCATCGCCGGCGACAGGACGGCGTCCAGCTCGGCCGTGATCATCAGGCAGGGCAGGCCGTCGATGCGGGTGGGAAGGTCTGCCGACCGCTCCCAGTTGCGGGTGAAGTTCCGATACCAGCTCACCGGGCCGAAGAAGCCGCCGTCGCGGAAGGCGTCGGCGAACACCGCCAGCTCTTCGGGCGTCAGCAATTGTTCCGGGCCGGTCTGACCGTCCCAGCCGCGGAGCATGTCGCGGAACGCGAAGTTGGAGCCGCCTTCGCCGTCGCCGGACAGCCCGCCGCCAGCGGGGGCCAGGGCGGCCGGCTTGCGCATGAAAAAGCGCATCGTCTTGGCGGTGTCGGCGCCGAGCACGGCTTCCGGCTCGTCCGGGTTCTGGAACCAGACGATGTACATGTCCGGCCCGAAGCGGTTGCGCATGATGGCGATGGGGTCCGCGGGAGCGCGGGGGATGAAGGGCGTATTGAGGCCGATGACGCCGGCCACCCGATCCGGATGCATCAGCGGCATCTGCCAGACCACGATGCCGCCCCAGTCGTGGCCGACGAAGATCGCCTTCTCGACGCCCTGGTGGTCCAGGAGGCCGACGAGGTCGCCGGTCAGGTGCTCCAGGTCGTAGTCCGCGACGCCGCCGGGCTTCGACGACAGGCCATAGCCCCGCTGGTCCGGCGCGATCACCCAGCGGCCGGCGTCCCCAAAGGCCTTGATCTGGTGGCGCCAGGAGAAGGCGAGCTCGGGGAAGCCGTGGCAGAGCACGATCGGCACGCCCTCGCGGGGGCCGGCCTCGTAATAGGCGATCTCGACGCCATTTACAGACGCACGCTTCGCGGGCGGCATCATGGATTCCAGCGCCGACATCTCGTCCTCCCATCCGTTTGGCGGCGAGCATGGCCGCAATTGGGGTTTCCCTGAACCCCTCTTGGCCAGTAGGGCATAGGCACCGTGACGTCCGCCAACGCCCCCCACACGCCACCCGCCCGCACGCCCTGGGGTCTGGTGATCCTCTTAGGGTCGCTGACCGCCCTCGGGCCGCTCGCCATCGACATGTACCTGCCCAGCCTGCCGGCCATCGGCGCGGCGCTGGCGGCCGAACCGTCCCAGACCCAGGCGACCGTGGCCGCCTTCCTGGCCTTCCTGGCCGGCATGGCGATCGGCCAGCTGATCTATGGCCCGGCTTCGGACCGGCTTGGCCGTCGCGGCCCGATCCTGTTCGGGGTGGTTGTCTTCGTGCTGGCCTCCATCGGCTGCGCCATGGCCCAGACGGTGGACCAGTTGCTGCTCGGCCGCTTCGTCCAGGCGCTGGGCGCCTGCGCAGGCGGGGTGGTGGTGCGCGCGGTGGTCCGCGACCAGTTCGACCACACCGACACGGCCCGCATCCTCAGCCTGATGATGCTGATCATGGGCCTCGCGCCGATCCTGGCGCCGATGCTGGGCGGCGTGCTGCTGGGGCTGGGCGACTGGTCGTGGAACTTCTGGTTCATGGCGGCCACCGGGGTGGCGATCGGGCTCGCGGCGTTCCTGCGGCTGAAGGAATCGCGATCCGAGGCGACGGCGCTGCAGGCCAGTCGCGAGAACCCGCTGCAGTCCTATCTGGCGGTCCTGCGCCAACGGCGGCTGGTGGGCTATGCCCTGTGCGGGGCGCTGAACGGCGCGACGCTGTTCACCTACATCTCGGCCTCGCCGGAGCTGATGATGGGGACCTACGGGATCCCGGTGGCGGTGTTCCCGTTCGTCTTCGGCCTCAACGCCTTCGCCGTGATCGGCTCCAGCCAGCTCAACCGGCTGGCCCTGCGGCGGGCCACGACCGACGAGGTGCTGTCCCGGGCCAGCAACGTGGCCCTGGTCTTCGGCGCCTTGCTGGCCCTGGCCGCCCTGACCGGGGTTGGCGGGAAGTGGACGGTGCTGCCGCTGCTGTTCCTGCTGCTGGGCAGCTACGGCTTCATGCAGGGGAACACCACGGCGGGCGCCCTCAGCGTCGATCCGCTGCGGTCGGGGGCGACCTCGGCCCTGCTGGGCGCGGCCTCGTTCGCCGCGGGCGCTCTGGCGGCCAGCCTGGCGGGCCTGCTGCACGACGGCACCGCGCGCCCCGTGGCCCTGGTGATGCTGGGCGCCCTGATCGGCTCGGCCGTATCCCTGCGGATGCTCGCCCTGCGTCCGGAATAGCTGCGCTGCCGCCTTAGGGATCCACGCCGCGGGCGGACCAGGCCAGCACGCCCCAGCCGATCAGGAACAGCACGCCGCCGATCGGCGTGATGGCGCCGAACCAGCGCGGCGCGCCGAGGGCCATGGCGTAGAGCGAGCCCGAGAAGACCGCCACGCCCGACAGGAAGAAGGCCGGGGCCAGCCGCGCGCGTCGCGCGCCGATGTTGATGAAGGTGGCGCAGGCGAACGTGGCCATGGTGTGCATGAAGCCGTAGGTCGACCCCGTGCGCAGCCACTCCTGCGCCTTGGGATCGGTCACCCCATGGGCGGCGAACGCGCCCACGGCGACGGCGACGAAGCCGCCGATCGCGGCCAGCGTCATCCAGTTCCGCCGCGTCCAGAACCTCATCCGCACCACCCCTCAGCCCAGGGTCATCCCCATACAGCAGGCCGACGGTCTTTCCAGGGGGCTTCCTTTTCGAGCTGGGCGGCCAGGCGGAAGAGGGTGGCTTCGTCGGCGTAGCGGCCGGTGAACATCATCCCGATCGGCAGGCCGTTCGCGTCCATCTCCAGCGGCAGGCTCATGGACGGCTGACCCGAGAAGTTGAACGGCGGGGTGAACGGGAAGGTTCGGCCCTGGCGGCGGTTCACTTCCTTGGGTTCCAGGTTCACCGGGTCGATGAAGCCGATCTCGGGCACCGGCGTGCCCAGGACCGGCGTCAGGTAGACGTCCACGTCCTCGAAGAAGGCCAGGGTCTGCCGGTTCAGCATCCGGGTTTCCTGCAGCGAGCGCATGGCGTCGGCGCCGGTCTGGCGACGGCCGGCCTTCAGCGTCGCCCAGGTGAGGGGCTCCAGCTCATGCTCCTCGGGCTCGCGGCCGACCTGGGCGATGAGGCGGTCCATGCCGGCCGCGAAGTTGCCGGCGGCGGCGGGACCGCGCGAGGCGTAGAGGGCGCGGTAGTCGATGCCGAGGCCCTTCTCGACCACCTCATGGCCCAGGGCCTTCAGCAGGGCGGCGGTGCGTTCGAGGGCGGCCTGGATTTCCGGGTCGATGGGCCGGCCGGAGGGCGTCTCGGACGACCAGGCGATGCGCAGGCGGCCGGGGCTTCTGGTGATCTCCTCGACGTAGGGGCGGTCCTTCGCCGGTGCGGGATAGGCCTGGTAGGGATCGGCGTAGCCGGTGGCGTCGAGCATGGCGGCGCTGTCACGGACCGTGCGTGTGACGACGTGGTCGACCACATTGCCGAGGGCGTAGTCGAAGCCGTCGGGCAGGTTCGGGTTGCGGTCGCGGGTGACCTTCAGGCCCACCAGGCCGCAGCAGGCGGCGGGGATGCGGATGGAGCCCAGCCCGTCGGAGGCGTGGGCCAACGGGACGATGCCGGCCGCCACGGCGGAGGCCGCGCCGCCGGACGAGCCGCCCGAGATGTGGTTCGGGTTCCAGGGGTTGCGGCAGGCGCCCAGGTGCTGGCCCTCGGTCGTGCCGGTGATGCCGTATTCCGGCGTGTTGGTCTTGCCCAGCGGCACGACGCCGGCGGCGCGGTAGCGGGCGGTGAGGCCGCCGTCCTCGTCATCGACGATGTGGGCGGCGAAGCGGCTGCCGAAGCTGCGGGGCCAGCCGGCCACCGGCATGCCCAGGTCCTTGATCAGGAACGGCACGCCGCGGAACGGCCCGTCGGGCAGGGGCCCGGCCGCCCGCCGGCGGGCGTCGTCATAGCCCTTGTAGACCACGGCGTTCAGGGTCGGGTTGTGGGTCTCGATCCGCTGGATGGCGGCTTCGACCAGTTCGGCGGGCGTCACCTGCTTCTTGGCCACCAACTCGGCCAGGCCCAGGCCGTCGTACTCGGAATAGTCGTCCATCAGCGGGCTCCGGCGGAGAGGAAGGCGAGCTTCTCGACGGGCGACAGGTCGCGGACCTGTTTCCTCAGCGCGGCGAACGCGCCCTCGGCGGCGTCGAGGGTCTGGGCGATGTCGGCGGGCGTCATGGCCGCGCACAGGAACATGTTGTGCCAGGGGTGCACGTAGACGCCGCGGTGCAGCATCTCGGACGACCAGCAGAAGCCTTTGCGCAGGTCCGGGTCGTCGTCGAACAGGAATAGGGGCATGACGCCCGGCCCGGTCTGGCGGAAGCCGAAGCCTGCGGCTTCGGCGCGCTCGGCAAGGCCTGTGCGCAGGGTTTGCCCAAGGTCGGTGATGCGCTCCAGATAGTCGGTCTCGCGGATTAGCCGCAGGGTCTCCAGCGCCGCCGCCATGGTGGCCGCCTGGAACCAGAACGAGCCCGTCACATAGATCGAGGCGGCGGCGGCGCGGGCCTTGTCATTGCCCAGCATCACCGACAGCGGATGGCCGTTGGCTAGGCACTTGCCCCAGGTGGAGAGGTCCGGCTGCACGCCGATGCGGCTCCACGAGCAGTCGCGCGACAGGCGGAAGCCGGCGCGGACCTCGTCGACGATCAGCAGCGCGCCGGTCTGGTCGCAGAGCTCGCGGGCGCGGCGGGCGTAGGCGGGGTCGGGATCGACCTGGTCGATGAAGGCGTCGTGCTTGAAAGGGGCGGCGAAGACGGCGGCGAGGTCGTCTCCCGCCTTGGCCACCGCGGCCTCCAGGCTGGCGACGTCGTTGTAATCGCAGAAGATCTGATGCGCCCTGTCGCTGTCGATGACGCCGGCGGGCCGGGGCGTGCACCACGGAATCGCGCCGTGGTAGGCGCCCTTGGCCCGGATCAACACGCGGCGCTTCGTATGCGCCCGCGCCGTGGTGAGCGCCATGGTGGTGGCGTCCGTCCCGTTCTTGCAGAAGATCGCCCAGTCGGCATGGCTGACCATGCGGGTGAGGGCCTCGGCCAGTTCGACCATCAGGCCGGTCGGGCCGGTAAGCGTGTCGCCCCGCTCGAGCTGGCGGACATAGGCCGCATCGATCTCGGGATGGGCGTAGCCGAACAGATTGGGCCCGTAGGCGCACATGTAGTCGAGGTAGCGCTTCCCGTCGGCGTCCCAGATGTGGGCGCCTTCGCCGCGCTCGAAGAACTGCGGGTAGTCGTCGGGCAGCAGGCCGACCGACTGGTGGCCATACATCCCGCCCGGGATGACCGCGGCGGCGCGCTCCCGAAGCTCGCGGTCGTGGCTGTTGCTCCGGCTCATGGCCCGCCTCCCTTATCGTTGTTCAGGAACAATACGCGCCAGGGGGCGGCTGTCGACCGCCCCGACGGCGACTCCGTGTAAGCGAAGGCGATGTCGCTGCCCGTCCGTCTCGGCCTCTTCTACTCGGCGATCTTCGTCGGGACGGGCGCCGCTTCGCCCTACATGCCGGTGTGGTTCGCGCACCACGGGCTGTCGGGCGCCCAGATCGGGTTGATCCTGTCGCTGCCGATGCTGGCGCGGGCGTTCACGGCGCCTTTGCTGGCGGTGTGGGCGGACAGCTTCAAGCTGCGGCGCACGGCGCTGAGCTTCCTCAGCCTCGGGGTCGCCGCGGCCTACGCCCTGATGGCGCTGCCGCTGGGGTTCGGCGGCTGGATGGTGGTCTGGTTCGCCGCCTCGTCGGCCTTCTCGACCATCTCGCCGCTCACCGACGTGATCGTGCTCAACCGGGCCCGACGGGACGGTTTCAACTACGGCTGGCCACGGGGCATCGGCTCGGTGGCCTTCATCGTCGCCAATGTGGTGATGGGGGCGGTGCTGACCTGGGGCTCGCCGGACCTGGTGCTGGTGTGGATCACCGCGGCGGTCTCGATTACGGCGCTCGCCGCCCGGTTCCTGCTGCCGCCCGATCCCGTGCACGAGGAGGGGGTCCTGCCGCGGGCGTCCGACCGGTTCGCCGGCATCGGCGAACTGCTGCGCGATCCCGGGTTCATGACGGCGGTGATCGCCGCCGGACTGATCCAGTCGGCCCACGCCTTCTACTACAGCTTCTCCACCCTGGTCTGGAAACAGCAGGGCATCCCCGAGAGCCTGACCGGCGTGCTGTGGGGCGTGGGCGTGGCCGCCGAGGTGCTGTTCATGTGGTTCATGGAGCCGTGGCGGCGGCGGATCGGGCCGCGCAACCTGCTGGTCCTGGGGGGCGCGGCGGCCATGGTGCGCTGGACGGTCCTGGCCTTCGCGCCGCCGCTCTGGATGATCTTCCCGCTGCAGATCCTGCACGTCCTGACCTATGCCGCGACGTTCCTGGCTTCGCTGCAGCTCGTGGAGCGGCTCTCGACGCCGCAGAACGCGTCGGCGGCCCAGGCGCTGAACTCGGCGCTGTCCAGCGGCCTGCTGATGGGCCTGGCGACCATGGCCTCTGGCCCGCTGTTCGACAGCTTTGGGGCGCAGGGCTATTGGCTGATGACCGCCATGTGCGCGGCCGGCCTGATCGGGGCCGTCCGCCTGTACGGCGTGCGCAAGCTGGACCCCGCCTGAGGAGACGGCCATGACCCTTCGCCTGTTCGGCTGCGTCTGCGGCCAGTTCCACAGCCCCGGGGCCGGCATGGGAATGGCCGGCGAGCGGGTGAGCGTGCCGATCCCGTTCTATGTGCTGGAACATCCGGACGGCGTCGCCCTGTTCGACTGCGGCCTGCCGGCGGCCATGTGCGACCGCTCCGAGAGCTATCTGAAGGCGCTGCAGACCCAGGACCTGGACGTCACCCTGACGCCCGAGGAGACCCTGACCTCGCACCTGGAGCGGCTGGATATCGATCCGGCCAGGGTGCGCTACGCCGTGCTCTCGCACCTGCACTTCGACCACGCCGGGGGTCTGCGGGAGCTGCCGAACGCCACCGTCGTCGTCCAGCGTCGCGAGTGGGAGGCGGGGTTCGACCGCGAGGCCTCGCAGCACTACGGCCTGCGCAAGCGCTATTTCGACCTGGGCCATTCGGTGCAGCTGGTCGACGGCGAACATGACCTGTTCGGCGACGGCTCGGCGGTCTGCATCCCGAGCTTCGGGCATACGCCGGGGCACCAGTCGCTCAGGGTGCGCAGCGGGCAGGGGGACCACATCCTGGTGGGCGACGCCTGCTATCACTGCGGGATCGTGGAGAGCCGGCAGTTCCCGGAGTACTCGGACCATCCCGCCATGAACCGCGCGCTCGACGCCCTCTTGGCGCTGCGGGAGGAGCGGACGGTGATGGTGTTCGGCCACGACCCCGACCAGTGGGGCGCCCAGCCCGTCCTGCCCGGAACCCGCGGCTGACGTCGCGGCGGCTGACGTGGCGACACGGTTGCGGCGCAGCCCCGCCCCTTCATGATGCCTCCCAAGTGGAGGAGATAAGATGCGCGCGCTGAACGTCACCGCCCCCTGGGGGCCGGACGCGATCAAGGTGGTGGAGGTCCCCGAACCGACGCCGGGGCCGGGCCAGGTCCTGGTGCGGATGAAGGCCTGCTCGCTGAACTACCGCGACTTCCTGATGATCAACGGCATGTACGGCCGGGCGGCCGCGAGCGCGACGGACATCATCACCCCGTTCTCGGACGGCTGCGGCTACGTGGAAGCGGTGGGGCCGGGCGTGACCCGGTTCAAGGCGGGCGACCGGGTCTCGACGCTGTTCTTCCAGAACTGGGTGTCCGGCCCGCCGACGCTGGAGAAGCTGATGAGCGCCCTGGGCTTTCCAATCCCCGGCGCGGGGGCGGAGCTGCAGGTATTCAGCCAGGAGGGCCTGTCGAAGGTCCCGGACTTCCTCACGGACCACGAGGTGGCGACCCTGCCGTGCGCGGCGCTGACCGCATGGCGGGGCGTCTTCCAGGATGCGCGGCTGGAGCCCGGGGACACGGTGGTGCTGCAGGGGACGGGCGGCGTCTCGATCTTCGGCCTGCAGTTCGCCAAGGCGGCGGGCTATCGCACCCTCATCACCTCCTCGTCCGAGGCCAAGCTGGAGCGGGCCAAGGCGCTCGGCGCGGACCATGTGGTGAACTACCGGACGACGCCCGAGTGGTCGAAGGCGGTCCGCGCGGCCACCGGCGGCAAGGGCGCGGACTTCATCATGGAGGTGGGCGGCGGCGGCACGATCCAGGAGAGCATGAAGGCCATCAAGGTCGGCGGCCACATCGCGATCATCGGCATCGTGGCCGGCGCGGGCGAGCCGTTCAACCCGGCGGCGCTGATCGGCAACTCGGCCAAGCTGCAGGGCCTGTCGGTGGGCTCGCGCGACATGTTCGAGGCCATGTGCAGGGCCATCGAGCTGCACCAGATCCGGCCGGTGGTGGACAAGGTCTATCCGTGGACCGAGGCGAAGGCGGCCATCGGGGCCATGGCCTCGGGCGAGCACTTCGGGAAGATCGTCCTGGAATTCTGACGGCGAGATCCGGAGATCCTCTGCGGCGGTGTGTGCGCGCCGTGGGGGAGAACGAGGATCTCCGGTCCCTCTCGCTGGAGAGCGTCAGGCGGCCCGGCCGAACTCCACGGCCGAGACCACCACATCCATGACCGTGTCGCGGAAGGCGACGACGGCCGGTTCGCCCGGGGCGGCGCCGGCGGCCACCATCAGGGGCAGAAGGTGTTCCTCGCGCGGGTGGGCCTCGCGGCCGTACGGCGCGGCGTCCCAGTGGGCGAGGGCGGCCTCGCGGTGGGCCGGGTCGGTCACGGCCGCTTCGAGCCATCGGTCGAACGCCGCCGAGCGTTCGGTGAAGGCGGGCGAGAAGCCCCGCATGTTGTGCCAGCTCATGCCCGAGCCCACGATCAGCACGCCCTCGTCCCGCAGGGGGCTGAGGGCCCGGCCCGCGGCCAGGTGGGCCTTGGGGTCGAGGTCCGCCTTGAGCGAGAGCTGAACGACGGGAATGTCGGCGTCGGGCGTCACCAGCTTCAGCGGCACGAAGACGCCGTGGTCCCAGCCGTGGCCGGCGTCCTCGGCCGAAGCGATGCCCGCCTCGCCGAGGAGCCGGCCGACCCGATGCGCCAAGGCGGGGGATCCCGGCGCGTCGAAGGTCAGCTCGTAAGTGTGGGGCGGGAAGCCATAGTAGTCGTAGTCCAGGGCCGGCCGCTCCGCCGTGCCGACGGTGAAGACCTCCGCCTCCCAGTGGCCGGAGACCACCAGGATGGCCTTCGGCCGTTCCGGCAGGCTGGGGATCAGCCCCTGGAGATAGGCCGCGGTCCGGTCCCAGGTGTCGGCCGGACCCCGACCCCACTCTATGAAGAAGCAGGGGCCCGCGCCGTGGGGGAGGAAGACGGTGGGCAGGGTCATGGCTGGGTACCTGGAACCTTCCGGGGTCAGGCCGCCTTCGCGGCCGGGACGTCGTCGATGATCTTCTCGATCCAGGCGGCGAACTGGGCGCCGTAGGACTTAAGGAACTCGGCCGTGCCTTCGTTCACCAGCTCACCGGCGTCGTCGAACAGGGCGAAGGCGTTGCCGACGTAGGCTTCCTGGCTGAGCAGGGGCACGTTCAGAAACACCAGCGACTGGCGCAGGTGGTGGTTCGCGCCGAACCCGCCGATGGCGCCGGGCGACATGCTGATCACCGCGCCGGGCTTGCCGTTCCAGACGCTGGAGCCATAGGGGCGCGAGCCCACGTCGATGGCGTTCTTCAGCACCCCGGGGACCGAGCGGTTGTACTCGGGGGTGACGAAGAGGACGGCGTCGGCCGCGGCGATCTCGTCGCGAAACCGCACCCATTGGGCCGGCGGATCGGATTCCAGGTCCTGGTCGAAGTGCGGCAGGTCGCCGATCTCGACGATGTTGAACTTCAGGTTCGGCGTCAGGGCCGCGAAAGCCTTGGCCAGCTTGCGGCTGACGCTGTCCTTGCGGAGCGAGCCGACGACGACGGCGACGTTACGGACTTGGGACATGAGAGGTTTCCTTTGCGAGAGGGAGAGGGTGTCGGGGTCAGGCGTGCGCCAGGCGCCGCCGGCCGGCCCGCAGGCCATCCAGGCTGTAGGCGCCGGCGCCGGTGGTGCTGAGCAGCAGGAAGATGAAGGTGAACAAGATGGCCGGCTCACCGCCGTTCAGCACCGGGTAGAAGTTCGAGGGCGCGTGGAACATGAAGTAGGCCACCGCCATCTGGCCCGAGGCGACGAAGGCCGCCGGGCGGGTGAAGAGGCCCAGCACAACCAGGGCGCCCGTGACGACTTCGATGATCGCGCCGATGCCGAAGAGGCTGAGCAGGGGCTGCATGCCCGGCTGGGCGCCTTCCGGGAAGCCGGCGAGCTTGACCAGGCCGTGGCCGATGAACAACAGGCCGGTGACGATGCGGAGCGAGGTGATCGCCTGAGGGGTGAACCGGCTCGGCGAGAGGGATTGCGACATTTGAAGACCCTTGCTTGATCGGGTTCCGCCGGCTGGTGGCCTCGGAATGACGGGAAGATGGGCCAGGGCCTGGCTGTTGATAATCGGGCTTGTTTGGAGGACTGTCTGTCCAAACGGGAAACAATCAGATGGACCGACTGGACGAGATCCGCGCCTTCGCCGCGGTGGCCGACGCCCGCAGCTTCACCCAGGGCGCGCGCAAGCTGGATGTCTCGGGGGCCCAGATCTCCAAGCTGGTGGCCCGACTGGAGAACCGGCTGGGCGCGCGCCTCCTGAACCGCACGACCCGCGACGTCTCGCTCACCGATACGGGGCAAGCCTATCTGGAACGCGCCCGCGACCTCCTGGAGAGCTTCGATGCGCTGGAGAGCTCGGTCCGGGACCAGAGCGGACCGTCCGGCAATCTGAAGGTCTCGGCGCCGGTATCGTTCGGCAAGAACCAGCTGACGCCGGCGCTGCTGGAGTTCGCGTCAGGGTGCCTGGCCGTCTCCCTGGACGTGACGTTCTCGGACCGGATGGTGAACCTGGTCGAAGAGGGCTTCGACGTCGCCGTGCGGATCGGCCACCTGACCGACTCCTCGCTGGTGGCCCGCCGGCTGGCGGCCGTGCGGATGATCACCTGCGCCTCGCCGGACTATCTTGCCGGTGCGGGCATCCCGCGCACGCTGGAGGACATGGCGGCCCACGAGGCGGTGCTGGACACCAACGCCCGCGACGCCACGCTCTGGCGCTTCGGGCGCAAGGGCGAGGCGCAGGAGGTGCGGGTGCGCGGCCGCCTGCGGTTCAACGGCGCCGAAGCCTGCGTGGAGGCGGCCGTGAAGGGCTTCGGCATCATCCGCACCCCGGCCTTCGCCGCCGCCGAGGAACTGCGCGCCGGCCGCCTCGTGCCGCTGCTCTGCAACTTCGAGCCGGAGGAGATCCACGTGCACGCGGTCTATCCGCACGCCCGGCACCTGGCGGCGAAGGTGCGCGCCTTCGTGGACTTCCTCGCCAAGCGGTACGCCGGCGAGCCGGAGTGGCACCAAGGCTGGGGCGAACGGCATCCGTCGCCCGAGGCGGTGGCCTGACTCCGCGCTACGCGAACGCGATCCAGCGGCCGGCGGCGGCCGTCGTGACCCAGACAAGTATGGCCGCGTAGGCGAGGGCCTTCACCGCGGGTCCGGCGCCTTCGGAGCCGCGGCCCGAGCGGACGATCTGGATGGCGGCGATGGCCAGGATCCAGGCGAGGTAGACCAGGATGAGCACCTTGTTGGCCGGATCCAGGTGCGCGTAGTCGTCCGGCTTGTAGATCGCGTGGTGCAGGGCGAACTGGCTCGCGATCAGGGCCAGGAGGCCCGCCAGGTAGACGAACCGCGTGACGCCCCGGGTCACGAACAGGACGATCAGGGCGGCCGCGATGATCACGTGCCAAAGGCCCGGGTTCACCAGCTTGGCCACGGCGAACACGCCCAGCGCCAGGCCGAACAGGCCCAGCCCGACCGCGGCGGCCAATCCGGCGCCCCGGCTCAGCCGTCCCTCGGCCTTGGCGGCCGGAAGGCTGACGCCATAGGTGAGGAAGAGGGCGGCGGCCAAGCCCAGCATCTTCGCGGTGAAGGCCTCGGAGGTGTAGAGGCGCTCGGGATTCGACGTGCCGATGAGGATGCCGGTCACGATGACCCCGACCACGCCGAGGTTCAGCCAGGGGAGGACCCCGCGGCGGACAACGGATGGGCTTTCGTCGGTGAGGCCCGAGCCGATCAGGCGCAGGTTCAGCAGGATGCTGGCGCCGCCGAGCAGGGCCAGCGACAGGATGTGCAGCACCTCCCACTGAGCGAAGTAGGGCTTGATCTGCGCGCCGGGGAAGGTGTCGTCGAGCTGGGCGACCCAGGGGGCGATCGCCGGGAAGACGTCTTGCGGGCTGATCACGGGGCCATCTCCGACAGGTCGATCGCGCCGCGTTCCGAGACGGCGCACTCCTGGGCGACGTTGGCCCAGTGCGGGAGAGGCTTGCCGCACTCGTACCAGTCGTAGGCGATGAAGCGCCCGAACATGATCACCGCGACCCACGAGGCGATCGAGACCGCGGCGGACAGGCGGGCCTTCGCGGGCGGCCTGGGGGCCGTGTCCCAGGCCGCGCGGTCCTTCTGCACCCGGTAGTGGAAGATGAAGATGTTGATCACCGCCACGGCGAGGAAGATCAGCTTCAGGCGGAACCAGAGATTATGATAATAAAGCAAAGGCTTGGCGTAGAATAATGCGACGCCGGTCAGGATCATCAGGGCGAAGCCGAAGACCGTCAGCGGCAGCACGCGGTCGCTGATCACGGACACGGGCGTCGTCCTGAAGCCGACGCCCAGCAGGCGCAGGTCGACCAGGAAGATGGTGCCGGCGAACAGCATCAGCGAGAGGACGTGAGTGCCTTCGAGCAGGCCCCAGACGTTCAGCGTGCTGGCGAGGGCTTCGCTCCAGGACGGGTCGTATTCGCCGGGCCCCTTTCCCACCTGGGTGGCCAGCCAGACCAGGAAGTCGCGTATCACCTAGTTTCCCCCGATGGCATACCGGCTTTTCTATCTATTCCGGCGTGCGCCTCAATTGCGCATTTGCATCGGCGTCGCAATACGCCGCCGCTCGAAAAGAACGCCAGGACCGGGCGGGGGACCCGGGGGCAAGGCCGTTCAGGCCGCCTTGGCCACGTCGCCCAGCCCGGCGCGCAGGAGCGTGAGCGCGACACGCAGGGCGGCGAGCCGGACGCCCGCCCGACCGATGTCGCCGAAGCGCTCCAGCCGGTGGCAGGTGACCCCGCCGCGGGTGGCGCATGCGAAGTGCACGAGGCCGGCGGGCGCGCCCGGTCCGGCCTCGGAGAAGCCGGTCACGGAGACCGCCAGATCGGCGCGCGAGGCGGCGAGGGCGCCCTCGGCCATGGCGCGCGCGCAGGCCTCGGACACCGCGCCGTCGGATTCCAGAACGTCGCGGGGAACGCCGAGCAACTCGTGCTTGGCGTCGTCTGAATAGGTGACGAAGCCGCGCTCGAAGGCGTGGCTCTTGCCGGGGATGTCGGTGAGGAGCGAGGCGAGCAGGCCGCCGGTGCAGCTCTCCGCCGTGGCCAGCATCAGGTCACGGTCGCAGGCGGCCTGCAGCACCTCCTGGGCGAGGCGCTCGACGTCGTCCGGAATGACCGGATCGAGGGCTTCGGCCATCGTCGGGTCAGCGCGTCTTGCCGGCCAGTTCGAGCTTGCGGGCCTCGAGCTGCTCGCCGATGGCCTTCAGGTCCATGTCGGACTCGCGGCACTCGGGGAAGTACTCGGTCTCTTCCTCCTCGACGTGGTGCTCGATCATCTCCTGCAGCACCTTCACCTTGGCGTCGTAGTAGGGATCGGAGGGGGCCATGCCGTCGAGCTGGGCGATCAGGTCCTTGGCCGAGGCGTGTTCGACCTCGGCTTCATTGACCATCTCCGCGTCATCCACGAACTCGCGCGAGGCGGGGTAGAAGATCTCCTCCTCGATCTGGGTGTGCACTTTCAGCTCGGTGCTGATCTGCTGGAAGATCGCCTGCTTCTTGGTCTCGTCCTTTTTGGCCTTTTCATACTGCTTGAAGAGGTCCTCCACCTTGCGGTGGTCGGCCATCAACAGGCTGACGGCGTCGTCGGGACGGGCCGAGGCGCGGCCGGACTTGGTGACGCCCGATGAGGACGCAGACTTGGAAGTCGAGGTTTGGGCGGTGGCCATGAGGCTCTCCGTGGGACTGGTTCGGCGCAATGAACCCGCCATGGCGGCGCAGGTTCCGGGGCTTGCTTTTCTTGTGGGCAGCGGCTGGTTAGGCGCATGACGAACGCGCCCCGAGTCACCGTCGCCGGCGCCGGCGTGCTGGGCCTGACGACGGCCCTGGCGCTGGCGGATGCGGGCTGTGCGGTGACCGTCGCCGATCCCGGCGGGCCCAACGCCTCGAGCATCGCCGCCGGGATGATCGCCCCGGTGTTCGAGGCGGCCCTGGACGATGGCGCGCGGCCCCATCTCGACCTCCTGATGGCGTCGCGGGACCTCTGGCCGGGACTGGCGCAGCGGGCCGGGATCGGGCTCGATCGCACCGGCGCCCTGGCGGTGGGCGACGACCCCTGGCTGGAGACGGTCGCCGGCGCGTTCGGCGCGCTGCAGATGCGGCCGACCGAGATCGGCGGCGATACTGCGCGCGGCCTGTGCCCGGGCCTTGCCGAGGCCTTCGACCGGGCGCTGCTCACCCGCGAGGACTGGCGCGTGGATGCGCCCACGGCGATGGGTGCGCTCGCCGCCGCCGCCGCCGCCGCGGGCGTCGGCTTCGACCGCCGGATCGTTCGCGAGCGGGGCGAGGCGGACGTGCTGGTGATCGCCACCGGCGTGGCGGCGGACCTCGCCGAACTCGCGCCGGAGCTTGCGACGCTGTCTCCGGTCAAGGGGCACATCGTCCGCGTGGCGGCGGACGTGCTTGGGGCGACCGTGCGGGGCGAGGGGATCTACGCCGCGCCGGGGTCGGGCATGGCGTTCGGGGCGACGATGGAGTTCGGCCGCTCGGACGTGGCGGTGGAGGCGGACAAGGCCGCGCCGCTGCTGGTCGCCGGTCTGCGGCTCTTTCCCACGCTTCGCGGCGCGCCGATCCAGATGGCGGCCGGCGTGCGGGCGGCGACGCCGGACGGGCTGCCGATGGTCGGCCCCGGCAGCGCGCCGGGCGTGATGCTTGCGGTGGGCCCTCGCCGCAACGGCTGGCTGCTGGCGCCGCTGGTCGCGCAGACGATCGCGGCTTGCGTGACGGGACGTGACGCCGGTTCATTCGCCGCGCGGCTGGATCCGGCGCGCTTTCGGGGGTGACGATGAGCGGGTTCTGGCTCTCCGACGAGCAGCAGGCCATCCGAGATGCGGTGGTCCGGCTCTGCGAGCGGTTCGACGCCGCCTACTGGCGCCGCACCGACGAGACCGGGGAGTTCCCCGAGGCCTTTGTGACGGCCATGGTCGAGGCGGGCTGGCTGGGGGCGGCGATGCCGGCCGACCTGGGCGGCTCGGGCCTGGGCCTCACCGAGGCGGCGATCGTCATGCAGGCCGTGGCCGAGAGCGGCGCGGGCTTCTCGGGGGCCAGCGCCATGCACCTGAACATCTTCGGTCCCATGCCGGTGGTGAAGTTCGGCAGCGACGAACAGAAGCGGACGCATATCCCGCGGCTGATCTCGGGCCAGGACAAGATGTGCTTCGCGGTCACCGAGCCCGATGCCGGCCTCGACACCACCAGCCTTTCGACGCGGGCGGTGCGCACCAACGAAGGCTACGTCATCCGCGGCCGCAAAATGTGGACCACCAACGCCCAGCGGGCGAACAAGGTCCTGATCATCGCCCGCACGACGCCCAAGGAAGAGGTCCGGCGGCCCACCGAGGGGCTGTCGCTGTTCTACACCGACTTCGACCGCAGCCGGATCTCGGCCACGCCGATCCCGAAGATGGGCCGCAAGGCGGTGGAATCGAACGCCGTCTTCATCGACGACCTGCACGTGCCGGCCGAGGACCTCGTGGGCGAAGAGGGGCGCGGCTTCCACTATCTGCTGGAGGGACTGAATCCGGAGCGGGTTCTGATCGGCGCGGAGGCGGTGGGCCTGGGCCGCGCGGCGCTGAAGCGGGCGGCGGCCTACGCCAAGGAGCGAATCGTGTTCGGCCGGCCCATCGGCCAGAACCAGGGCGTGGCGCATCCGCTGGCCAAGGCGTGGGCCGAGCTGGAGGCGGCGAACCTGATGGCCTTCAAGGCCGCGGCCCTGCATGACGCCGGCCGCGACTGCGGCGCCGAGGCGAACGCGGCCAAGTACCTGGGCGGCGAGGCCGGGTTCCGCGCCTGCGAGGCGGCGGTGCTGGCGCACGGGGGCATGGGCTATGCCAAGGAGTTCGACGTGGAGCGCTACTTCCGCGAGTCCATGATCGCCCGCATCGCGCCGGTCAGCCGCGAGATGATCCTGAACTACATCGCCGAACGCGTCCTGGGCCTGCCGAAAAGCTACTAGGCAGGCCCGGCGCGCGCGCCTAACCCGGGAGCCGGAAGGCGATGGGGATCGAGACCTGGGCCCCGCCCACCGCGCGGCCGTCGATGGTCTGAGGGCTCATGCGGAAGTACCTGGCGAGCTTGAGCGCCGCCGTGCCGAAGCCCATGTCGGCTGGCGTCTCCGAGGTCACGCGGCAGGCGGAGACGGCGCCGGCGTCGGTCACCTGGCAGGCGATGACCGCGCGGCCCTCCACCTCCATCCGCACCGCGCGGTCCGGGTAGAACCGGGCCATGTCGGAGCTGTCCGGCTTGCGGAGCCAGGTCGGGTTGCGGATCACCGGATCGGCCGCCGGCGGCGTGATCGGCGTGGGCGGCTCTACGCTGACCGGCCCGGGCGTCGGCGCGGGCTCAACGACGGGTTCCAGCGGCGTCGGCGCGACCGGTATCGGCACGCTGGTGATCACCGGTGGGCGGGGCGAGACGACGCGCTTGGGCGGCGTCTGCGGCGAGGGTGGCGGCGGCTTCTTCGGCAAGGGGCCGATGTCGACGACGATCGGCGGGGCGTCTTCGACCGGCTGCGCCTTGGGCGGCGCGAACTGCATCATGGCGAGATAGGCCGCGATCAGCGCGTGGAGGCCGAGGGAGCCGGCGATGACCAGGCTGGTGGTGCGCGACATGCGCCGCCGGGGCGCGACGAAATCGAAGGGGGTGGGCTGGCGGATGACCATCGCTTGCTCCGTGGTGGATTACAAGCGTAGTTCATGAGGCAATTACAGCAGTAATATGGCAAGGCGTCCGGCGATCTGAACGGCCTCCGGAACAAGGTTAGCCGGGTGTTAACCATGATCGGCGACCACTGACGCATGGCCGTCCAGGGAATCCGGGGCATCGTCGAAGCTGCGATCCAGCGCGCCTCCCAGGCGACGGGGGTCGATTTCGGATTCCTGATGAAGACCGCAGGCCGCGAGAGCAGCTTCAACCCGCGCGCCCGGGCCTCGACCTCGTCGGCGGCCGGCCTGTTCCAGTTCGTCGACCAGACCTGGCTGTCCACGCTTAAGCAGCATGGCTCCAAGCACGGCTACGCCCGCTACGCCGACCTGATCACCAAGGGTTCGGACGGTCGCTACCGGGTCGCCGACGGCGAGGCGCGCCGGGCGGTCATGGACCTGAAGCTGGACCCGCACGCCGCCTCCCTGATGGCCGGCGAGATGACGGCGGACCACGCCGCCTACCTGAAGGGCCGCGTTGGCCGGGCGCCCACCTCGGGCGAGCTCTATGTGGCGCACTTCCTGGGCCCCGCCGGCTCGGCCAAGCTCATCCGGGCGGCCGAGAGCCAGCCGGAGACCAAGGCGGCCTCGCTGTTTCCGGACGCCGCGCGCGCCAACAAGGCGATCTTCTATCGCGAGGGACGGCCCGCCACCGTGGGCGAGGTCTATGCGAACCTGACCCGCAGCGGCGGCGGGAGCGTCCAGGCTGTCGACCGGCCGGCGCCGGCCGCCGACCCCGTGGACGGCGGCTTCATCCAGTATGCCTCGACCCGCCGCGCGGCGCGGGAGCGCGAACAGGACGCTCTGGTGGCCATGATCCTGCGCGGCTCGCAGCCCGCCGACCAGGCCGGTGTCGGTAGCCGGCTCACCGGCTCGCTGTTCACCAGCGAGATGCTCAAGGTCCTCTCCGACAGCCGCGACAGCTAGGTCCGGCGCTTAGTCCTGCGCGAGCGCGGCGGCCTCGGCGAGCGCGCGCATCACGTCGCGTCCGAAGGTGGACGGCTTGAACGGCTTCTGAATGGTCGGGTGCGTGGCGTAGGGCGTATCCAGGCCATGGCGCCCGTAGCCGGTCACGAAGACGAAGGGCACGCCGCGGCGGCGCAGCGTGTCGGCCACCGGATATACGGCCTCGCTTCCCAGGTTGACGTCCAGCAGCGCGCCGTCCAGCTCGGCCTCCGACGCGAGCGCCAGGCCGGCGGCGAGGTGCGAGGCGGGGCCGGCCACCACGCAGCCGATGTCGCTCAGAAGGTCCTCGATCATCATCGCCAGCAGCGGCTCGTCCTCGACGACCAGGATGCGGCGGCCCGTCAGGGATGAGGGCGCGGTCATGCTTCACCGGCCAGCAGCGGGAAATCCATCACGCAGGTCACGCCCTCCGCGCCGAACTCGAGCCTCGCAGTCCCCCGCAGACCGCCGGCGAGGCTGCGCTCGATCAGCCGCGTGCCGAAACCCCGGTGGGCCGGCGGCGTGACCGGCGGCCCGCCCCGTTCCCGCCACGTCAGCCGCAGCCAGGTCTCGCCGCCTTCGCTGCGGCGTTCCCATGCGACGTGGACCGTGCCCGCCCCCGCCAGGGCCCCGAACTTGGCCGCGTTGGTCGCCAGTTCGCCAAGGGCCATCCCGAGGGTGACGGCGCGGTTCGGACCGAGCGTCACCTCGGGCCCCTCCAGCGTATAGGGCGGACGGGGGCCCCGGTCGTAGGGCGAAAGCTGCTCGGCCACGATGTCGGCCACGCTGGCCCCGGCCCAGTCGTTGCGGGTGAGCACATCGTGGCTCTGGGACAGGGCGATCAGCCGGGCCTCGAGCGCCTCGGAAAAGGCGGCCGGGTCACCCGTGGACCTGAAGGTCTGGTGGGCGATCGACTGAACGCTGGCCAGGGTGTTCTTCACGCGGTGGTTCAGCTCCCGGATCAACAGGGTCTGGCGCTCCTGCGTCGCCTTGCGGAAGGTCAGGTCGCGGACGACGCTGCAGATCAGGTCCTCGCCGTCGCCCCGCAGGACGCTGAGGTTGGTCTCGACGGGAAACTCGGTCCCGTCCCGGCGAAGGCCGAACAGGTCCGCGCCGTCGCCCATCCGCCTGGGACCCTGGTCGCCGGCGAAATCGGCGACCCGCGCGCCGTGGAAGGCATGGAACCGGTGGGGCATGAGCCGGGTCAGCGGCTGGCCGAGGAGTTCGGAGCGCTCGTACCGAAAGAGGCGCTCGGCCTCGGCGTTGACCAGGACGATGCGCTGGTCCCGGTCGGCGGTGATCATGGCGTCGGGCGCCGCTTCGACGACGTCCCGGAACCGCGCCTCGCTCCGGCTGAGGCTCGCGTTCAGTTCGCCGACGCGCGCCAGCGCCGTCCTGGACCCCGAATAGGCCGCGAGGAGCCCCGAGATCGCGGCGACGTCCATGATCGCCACGGGCACGAAGAGGATCAGGGCGCTGGCGTTGTAGCCCGGCAGGTCCGCCGCGCCGACCACGAACCAGGAGGCCGCGGCGGACAGCAGCACCGACAGCAGGCCGGGCATGGTTCCCGCCAGCAAGGTGGCGATCAGCACGGCGGGGAAGAAGGTGATGAACTGCGCGCTGGAGATCCAGGGGTTCAGCCATACGCGGGCCAGGGTGGCGAGCGCGACGGCGAGGACCGTGACGCCGTAGCGCGCCACCAGGCTACCCGGCCAGCCGAGGCGGCCGTCCAGCAATCCCTCCAGGGACAATACGAACATCAGGCGGCGGGACCAGGACATGGGTCTCAGTCGGGTGCGGGCGACGGGGCGACCTTGACCTGAATCAACGCTGTCCGTCACGGAGCCGATTCAGGCTGCCGCGCCGTCGACGAACATCGTTTCGATTTCCGAGGGGCCGTAGCCCAGTTCGGCGAGCACTTCGCGAGTGTGCTCGCCCAGCTTCGGCGCGGGCGGCCGCCGATCGGCGTCGGCGCCCGGAAAACGCGCCGGCGCAGCGGGCGATCGGTAGGTCCCGCCCTGGCCGTCCTCGATCTCCACGAAGGCGCCGGCGGCGGCGATCTGCGGATCGGCGGCCACTTCGGCCGGCGTCTGCATCGGGGCCCAGACCAGGTCGGCCGCATCGAGCCGGCGGGCGATCTCGTCGAAGGGCAGGGCGGCGAAGCCCTTGTCCAACTCGGCGGCGAGCGCCGCGGCGTTCTGGCGGCGCGCCTTGCCGGTGGCGAACCGCGCGTCGGTGACCAGGTCGGGCCGGCCTGCCGCCTCGGCGAACTGCTCCCACCCGCCGCTGGAGCCGCGCGGATTGTGCACGAACCAGCGGCCTTCGGCGCTGTGGTAGTAGTTGGCGATGGCGTTGATGGGATTGTTCCGGGGCCGGCCCGACGCGACACGTCCCAGCTTGAGCTGCACGGCCATGTCCGAGCCCATGAGATAGACGCCGGACGCCAGCAGCGAGGTCTGGACGAGGCGCCCCTGGCCCGTCCGCTCGCGCTCGTAGAGCGCGGCCAGGATCGCCGAGACCGTGGCCAGCGACGTCGTATGGTCGCCGACGCCGGAGGTCCGCAGGAACGGTTCGGCGCCCTTGGGCGCGGTCATGTAGCCGATGCCCGAGCGGGCCCAGAAGGCCGTGACGTCGAAGCCCGGCAGGTGGGCGTCCGGCCCCTCGAGCCCATAGCCCGTGATCACCGCATAGACCAGGCGCGGGTTGGCCTTGCGCAGAGTCTCGTCGTCGAGGCCGTTCCGTTTCAGCGACACCGGCCGCACGTTGGTGAGGAAGACGTCCGCCTCGGCCGCCAGCCTCGCCAGGGCGTCGCGCCCGGCCGGCTTGGAAATGTCCAGGACCACGCCCCGCTTGCCCCGGTTGTCGAGGTCGAAGGTCGGGTTCGAGCCGAGGTCGTTCGCCAGGTCCTGGAAGACGTGTCGCATGCTGTCGCCGCCGGGCCGTTCGACCTTGATGACCGAGGCGCCCCAGTCAGCCAGGATGCCCGCGGCGCCGGGACCGGCGATGTAGGCGGAGAAATCGACGACCTTCAGACCTTCGAGCAGCACGCGGACCCTCCGATGTTGAGGGCACCGTAGCGGAGGTGACCGTGCGGCGCCTATGCCACCCGGGCGCGATCGTTGGCGGGTGCGCTGGCCGCGAGGGCTGTGGCGATGGCTCGGGCCGCCGCGGGCACGGCGACCGGCCGGCGGAGCAATGCGTCGGCGCCGGCGGCCAGCGCGGCCTCGGAAGCTTCAGGGTCCCCCGTGGTGAGGGCGATCACCGGCGTGTGCGCCGCTGCGCCCGCCAGGCCCCTCAGCGCGGCGATGGTGTCGGGATCGTCGGCGACGACGAGGTCCAGGTCGCAGATGCGGGCCAGCCCGACGGCGCGGGTCCCGTCCGCGGCGTGGACGACCTGGTGCCCCAGCTGCTCCAGGCTGGCGCGAAGCATGGCGGCGGCGCGCGCGTCGGTCTCGACGGTCAGGACGCGTAGCCGGCGACCCGGAGTCTCCGGCGCGGGCGAAAGCGCGGCCTCGGCGACGCCCCGCCGCGCGGTGGGATCGAACGGCAGCTCCAGCGTGAAGCAGCTTCCGACGCCGGGCGCGCTCTCCGCCTGCAGGTCGCCGCCCATCAGCCGGGCAAGCTGGGCGGCCAGCGGCAGCCCCAGCCCGGCGCCCGAACTGCCGGCGCTGGTGCGCGCCACGCGCTCGAAGGGGCGGAGCGCGGCGGCCAGCTCGTCGTTCGTCAGACCGGGGCCGGTGTCGGCCACAGCCGCGAAGATCCGGCGCTCGCTCACCGAAAGGCGGACCTCGACGCGGCCGCGCAGGGTGAACTTCACCGCGTTGCCGATCAGGGCGGCCAGCACCTGCCGAGCGCGGGCGGGATCGGCGATGGCGCAGCCTTCCGACTGGGCCAGCGGCCCGTCGACATGCACCGCCAGTTCCAGGCCCTTGGCCGCGGCGGCCGGGCGGTTCAGCAGGATCAGGTCGTGAGCGAGGGCGGCCAGGTCGATGGGCTTGGGCGCCACGGTAAGGCGGCCGGCTTCGGCGCTCTCGGCGTCGACGGTGGTCTCCAGCACGGCCAGGAGATCGTTGACCGCATCCAGCGCCGCGACGATCTGCTGGCGCGACGGCGCCGCGCGCCCGCGGCCGGCGGCCGAGCCGAGGACATGGGCCACGCTGGTCAGACCGTTACGGATCTCGTCCGAGAGCGTGGAGACCAGATCCGACTTGGAGCGCGCCAGCCGGCGCGCGGCCTCGGCCTGCGCGGCTCGCTCGGCGATCAGCACCTCGCGCTCGGCCGCCATGGCGAACTGGGTGCGAAGGATCCGGTTGATGAGCAGAGCCAGGGCCAGCGCCATCGCCGTGGCGGCCAGCGCGATCAGCGGCAAATGCTGTCCGTCGGCGCCCGTGAACAATCCGACCAGCGGCGGCGCCAGCGCCACGGGCGCCACGACCAGCAGGCTGGGCAGCCAGGGCGTGGCGAAGACGATGCAGACCATTCCTGCGCCCAGGGTGAGCAGCATGAGCAGCTCCCGCACGGGGCCGGCGAAGTGGGCGAACAGGGCGATCTGCGCGATGGCCAGCGCCCACGTCAGGCTGCACGCCAGATGGACGCGGGCCCGCCTGCGTACATCCGCCGCAGCGGGCCGCTTCAACCAGTCCATAACCCCGTAGAACACGCCCCAGCCGATGGCGAAGGCGATCAGGCAGGCGCCCATCCAGGGGGCGTTCGACGCATGGCTGCCGACCCAGGCGAAGATCGGCAGGCCGACGCCAAACGCCAGCAATGCATAGGGAAGAAGCGCCGTCTGCGCCTGCATTCCCTGGGCGGCGGCGGTGAGGCCGAGGGTCGGCGCGGCGTGCGGAGTCGAGGCCACGGGCAGATCCCTTCGCGTGCGAGGCGAGAGGGTCGGGCGCCAGCCGTTCCCGCCGGGTTACGCGAAATCCTTAATCCACAGATTCGATCGGCAACCGATCGTTAAGCTTCACAGCGCAAATCTCGAATCGCGGGACTCCGAAGCTGCTTCGGACGGGGGATAAGAGACGGGGATGGCGACCACGCGGTCAGCGCTGACGGATGAGGATATCCGTACGCTGGTGAAGGGCGCGACGCCGGACGAACGCGCCGTGGCGGCGCGCAAGCTCTGCCGCACCATGGATCGCGTTCCGCTGTCGGACGAGGACCGGGCCCTGGCCGCCGACATCCTGCGGGTCATGGCCGCCGACGCCGCCGAGCTGGTGCGCAAGGCGATCGCCGAAACCCTGAAGGCCTCTCCGGTGGTGCCGCGCGACGTGGCGGTGAAGCTGTCGCGGGACGTGGAGAGCGTCTGCCTGCCGCTGCTGGCGTTCTCGCCCGCCTTCACCGACGCCGACCTGGCCGAGATCGTCCGCCTGGGCGGGCCCGTGCGCCAGACCGCGATCGCCAAACGGCCGCAGCTTTCGCGGAAGGTGACCGACAGCCTGGCCGAGCACGGGGGCGAGCGCGCCGTGGCGACGGCCTGCGCCAACCCCGGCGCCGACTTTGGCGAGAGTGGCCTCCAGCGCGTCGTCGACCGGTTCCAGGTCTCGGAGCGGGTGCTGGCGGCGGTGGCCTATCGCAATGTCCTGCCGCTCTCTGTGACCGAGCGGCTGATCTCGCTGGTCAGCGAGAAGGTGCGCGACCACCTGATCGTCCACCATGCGGTGACGGCCGAGACGGCGCTGGAGATCGTCACCGGCGCGGCCGAACGCGCGACCGTCGATCTGGTGGACCAGGCGGGCAAGACCGCGGACGTCCGCGGACTGGTGACGCATCTCAACGCCGAGGGGCGCCTGACCGCCTCGCTGCTGCTGCGCGCCCTGGCCAACGGGCACATGACCTTCTTCGAGTGGGGCGTCGCGGAGCTGGCGGGCGTGCCGCACCACCGCACCTGGCTGATGATCCACGACGCCGGGCCCCTGGGCCTGCGCGCCATCTACGAGCGGGCCGGGCTGCCGGCGCGGCTGTTCCCGGCGTTCCGGGCGGCGGTGGACACGTTCCACTCGATGGAGTTCGACGGCGGGGCCCGGGACCAGGAGCGGTTCCAAGAGCGGATGCTGCAGCGGTTCATGACCCAGCCCGAGCAGGCCTCGCGCGAGGACGTGGACTACCTGCTGTCGCGCATGGACCGCGGGGAGTCGGCGCCGGCGCCGACCTCGGAAGACGACGTGCTCCTCATCGCCTAGCGGCTGCCGCTGGGGCAATCTTGCGCGCCCCGAACCCGCGGCCCAAGCTGAACCCATGAGCGAAACCCCCGCCCGGGAACCGGCCGAAGCCAAACCGTCGGCCACCATCCTGCTGCTCCGCGACGAGCCGCAGTTCCAGGTCCTGATGGTCAAACGCCATCACCAGATCGACTTCGCCTCGGGCGCCTTGGTGTTTCCCGGCGGCAAGTCGCACCCGGGCGACGAGGACCCCGCCTGGGCGGAGCATTGCATCGGCTGGGGCGCCTTCGATGGCGAGCAGCGGGGCCTGCGCATCGGGGCGATCCGCGAGGCCTACGAGGAGGCCGGCATCCTGATCGCCGAGGGGCTCGACGGCTCCGACTTCGCCGAGGTCTGCGATCCCGAGGTGCGGTCGGCCGTGGACCATGGCCAGACGCCATTCATCGACGTCGTGCGCGAGCTGGGCGTGCGGCTGCGGCTGGACGCCCTGACCGTCTTCGCCCGCTGGATCACCCCCGTCATGATGCCCAAGCGGTTCGACACCTGGTTCTACGCCGTCCGCGCGCCGGCGGACCAGGTGGCGGCGGCCGATGGGCGCGAGGCGGTGGATGCGGAGTGGATCGCGCCGGCGGAAATCCTGCGGCTGGCCGACGCCGGCGAGCGGACGGTGATCTTCCCGACCCGGATGAACGTGCAGCTTCTGGCGGAGGCGTCGAGCGCGGAGGACTGCGTCGCGCGCGCCAGCGCCAGGACGCTGGTGACCGTGCTGCCGAAGGTGGAGGTGCGGGACGACGGACGCTACCTGGTCCTGCCGCCGGACGCCGGCTACGGCGAGGTCGCCGAGCCCATGGACCGGGTCGCCCTGGCGATGAAGGTCTAGCCGGGCCTCAGGCGCCGAAGGCGCTGATCCGGCTTTCCAGTTCCTGGACCAGGATCTTGCCGACCGGGTGTTCCTCGGTCTTGATCTCGTCGCGGGCGGCGGCCTTGATGGCGTCGATGTGCGCGTCGATCAGGGCGACCGGGGCCTGCAGGCGCTTGGCCTTGTCGTCGATCAGCCGGCAGAGCAGGCCGGCGATGCGGGTGATCAGCGGGAAGCCGTAGGTGGCGCCCAGGCCCTTCAGGTCGTGGGCGCGCAGGTAGAGGCTTTCCATGTTCTCGGGCGTGGCGCCTTCGGTCCGCACGGTCTGGCGGGCGCCTTCGAGCTTGGTGATCTCGTCGTTCAGCCACTGGGTGAAGTTGCCGGAGAGGCTCTTCAGGGCGGCTTCGGCCTTGGCGATCGCGGCCGGATCGATGGCGCCGAGCCGTCCGCCGCCGACCTTCAGGCGAAGGGCGCTGGGGGCCTGGATCATCTGGCCGGACTTGGGTTCGCTCACGTGACTCTCCCGAACGATCGCCCGGCGAGGGTAAGGTGAACCCGTTAATGAGCGGTGTCGGCGGGGCCGTTCAGACCGAGAACTGTTCCGCCAGGACGCGCTCTTCGAGGCTCCGGCCGGCGTCGAACAGCATGACCAGCGACACGTCGCGATCCTCGGCGATGTAGACCTCGATCACGTTGGGGGCCTCGAAATTGTCGGCCACGGCGCTGACCGGGCGCTTGGCGGCCTCCAGCACCTCCAACCGAAGCCGGGCGGTGTGCGAGAGCAGGGCGCCCCGCCAGCGGCGAGGGCGGAAGGCGCTGATCGGCGTCAGGGCCAGGATCTTGGCGTCGAGGGGGATGATCGGCCCGTGGGCCGAGAGGTTGTAGGCGGTCGAGCCCATGGGCGTGGAGATCAGGGCGCCGTCGCAGATCAGCTCGGACAGCCGCACCTTGCCGTCGACGGAGATGCGCAGCTTGGCCGCCTGGCGCGTGGTGCGCAGCAGGCTGACCTCGTTGAAGGCGAGGGCCTCGTGCGTCTTGCCGTCGACGTCCACGGCCTGCATGCGCAGCGGGTGGATTTCCGCATGCTCGGCGGCGTTGATGCGCCCCAGCAGGTCGTCCTCCGAGAATTCGTTCATCAGGAAGCCGACCGAGCCGCGGTTCATGCCGTAGATCGGCTTGCTGGAATGCATCAGCTCGTGGACGGTCTCGAGCATGAAGCCGTCACCCCCAAGGGCGACGATCACCTGCGCGTCTTCCAGGCCCGCGTCGCCGTAGCGGGCGATCAGCCGGTCCCGCGATTCCAGGGCCTCCGGCCGGTTGCTGGCGACGAAGGTGAGGCGGGTGACGAACGACTTTTTCATCGGCCGCTAGAGACGCTGAAGCTCCCGCCGCTGTCAAACAACGGTTCGAGTCAGGCGTGTGACAGTGCGCGGGCGGCCTGGCGGAAGGCCGCGCCGGCCACCTCGGCTGAGACGGGGGCGAAGGCCACGGACGCCTTGCGCGCGCCTTCGGCCCCGCCGCCCGGGCGGCCGTCGTTGAGCTTGCGCGTCATCTCCAGGATGTCGGGGAAGACGCTGCGGTCGATGCCCACGGCGGCGCAGGCCAGAGCCAGCAGCTCGGGGCGGTCCGAATCCAGCGTCGCCTGCACATGGTTGGCGTCGAACCGGCCGAGGACCGCCAGGGCGGCGGAGAAGAGGCCAAGCCGCCCCTCGCGCAGCGCCCGGATCAGGTAGCCGGGGCGAAGCTGGCCCGCCGAATGCAGCTTGTCGATCAGCCGCTGCTCCATCGCCTCGCGCTCGCCCTCGCGCGCCAAGCGGGGCAGGGCGTCGTGCGAGAGCCCGTGCTGGGCTTCGCTCATCGAGGCGGCCAGGGCCTCGTCCAGCACGGTGACGTCCAGGCGGAAGCGTTCGGCCAGCCCCTGGCGCAGCGCCAGGCCGACCCAGAGGTAGAGGCGCTTGGCGAGCTGGCCGGTGAGCTTGGGATGCTGGGAGAGCGGGGTGCGCAGGGCGGCGATCTGGCGCGAGGCCTCCACCAGCTCTTCCATGTCGGCGGGCGACAGCTCGGCGGTGGGGTTGCCGGCCAGGGCGGTCAGGACGGCGGGCTCGGCCTGCTGCAGGATCGCCGAGACCACGGCGCCGGACAGGCGCGGCCGGCGGGCGACCTCGATCTGGTGCTCGATGGTGGCCTCGACCAGCAGGCGCACGAGGTCGAGGTCCTTCAGCACCGGGCTCTGGGAGATGATCGGGCGGGCGATCTCGATGTCGTCCAGCGCCAGGACGTTGACCAGGGCGTTCGGCGCCCAGTCGGCGGCAGCCAGCTTCTGGGACAGGCGGTGGCGGATCTCGCGCTCGGCTTCGACCACCAGGCTCATGAAGATCGAGGAGAGCAGGGCCTGGATGCCCGTGCTTTTCATCGCCTCGCCGGCGAAGGGGGAATCGCACAGGTCCGCGATCGCCAGGAGCAGGCGTTCCCGGTCCGCCGGCTGGCGGCTCTTTGCGAGATCGAGCAGGCTTTCGCTGCTCATCGCGAGGCTCAAGCGCCGGTCTCCCATTTCTACAGTACGAACTCGGCTATATCCGACTCTGCGCTTGCCGAGTGAAGACATGCTTAAGCCTTAACGCGGGCGGGGAGGAAACGCAGCCATGGACCAACCGCTGATCCTGGCCCTGGACCAGGGCACGACCTCGACGCGCGCGATCGTCTTCGCCGCCGATGGCCGGCCGCTGGCCGAGGCCGGCGTCCCGCTGCAGCAGCACTATCCGCAGGACGGCTGGGTCGAGCACGACGCGGACGAGATCTTCGCGGCCTCGGTCGAGGTGCTGAAGGCGGCGGTCGAGAAGGCGGGGCGCACCCTGGCCGAGATCGCCGCCATCGGGATCACCAACCAGCGCGAGACCCTGGTGGTCTGGGAGAAGGCGACCGGCCGGCCGATCCACAAGGCCATCGTCTGGCAGGACCGGCGCACGGAGGCCATGTGCGTCCGCCTGAGGGATGCGGGCCACGAGCGGCGCGCGACCGAGATCACCGGCCTCCTGCTCGACCCCTACTTCTCCGGGACCAAGCTGGCCTGGCTCTTGGACCACGTGGCCGGGGCGCGGGAGGCCGCGGCGGCCGGCGCGCTGCTGGCCGGGACCATCGACACCTGGGTGATCTGGAAGCTGACCGGCGGCAAGGTCCACGCCACTGACGCCACCAACGCCTCGCGCACCCTGCTCTACGACATCCGCGCCGGCGCATGGTCGGCCGAGATGGGCGGGATGCTGGGGGTTCCGCTGGACCTGCTTCCCGAGGTGCGCGACTGCGCGGGCGACTTCGGGGAGACGGACGCTGCGATCCTCGGCCGGGCGATCCCCATCCGCGGCGTGGCCGGCGACCAGCAGGCGGCGCTGATGGGGCAGGGCTGCATCCGGCCGGGCGAGATGAAGGCCACCTACGGCACCGGCTGCTTCATGCTGATCAACACCGGCGAGGCGGCGCCCGTCTCCGGCGCGCGGCTGCTGACCACGGTGGCGGCCCGGGTGGCGGGGCGGACCACCTATGCGCTGGAGGGCGCGATCTTCATCGCCGGGGCGGCGATCCAGTGGCTGGGCGAGGGCCTGGGGATCGAGGGCGGGCCGCAAGCGGCCGAGGCGCTGGCCATGGGCGCGCGCGACGACCTGCCCGTGGTGCTGGTGCCGGCCTTCACGGGCCTGGGGGCGCCCTGGTGGGACGCCAACGCCCGCGGGGCCATCTTCGGCCTGACCCGCGACGCCGGCCGGCCCGAGATCGCGCGGGCCGCCTTCGACGCCTGCGCCCTGCAGACCCGCGACCTGATCGAGGCCATGCGGGCCGACGCGCCCCAGGCCTTCAAGGGCCAGGTGGAGCTGCGGATCGACGGGGGGATGTCGAAGAGCCCGTGGTTCAGCCAGCGGCTGGCCGACCTGACCGGCATCGGCGTGTGCCGGGCGACCTACCAGGAGACCACCGCCCTGGGCGCGGCCCTGTTCGCCGGCCTGGGCGCCGGGGTCTATCGCGACATGGAAGAGGCCGCCGCGTCCCGGCCGGCGACCGAGTCCTACCGCCCGCTCATGGCGCCCGACCCGCGCGAACGCGCCTACGCCCGCTGGCTGGACGCGGTGAACCGGGTGGGGACGCTGTAGGCTCGTGGGCATGGTGGCGGGGGCGCCGTAGGCGCTGTCATTGAAACCGCAGAATCACGCAGAAGGCGCAGCAGGCGCGGACGCTTCTGCGCCCTTCTGCGGTGAGTTCTTTTGGGCGCTGACGCGCCGGGGCGCGGCGCGGTCAGGCC
>NZ_LSJI01000055.1 GCF_001557235.1 Phenylobacterium sp. CCH9-H3
CCTTCGGGGTGTTAGCCATGTATCGGCCCTTGTCTTCTGTGGTCTCTAACGGGCCAGGCCCGCGGCGGCCTCGACGGCCAGTTCATAGCTCTTGGCCCCGAAGCCGGACACGAGGCCGGTCGCGGCGAGCGAAACGTAGGTTTCCCTCCGGAACGCCTCGCGCGCGGCAGGGTTCGAGAGGTGGCACTCGACGATCGGGATGGAAAGCATCTTCAGGGCGTCGAGGATGGCGATGGAGGTATGCCCATAGGCGGCCGGGTTCAGCACCAGGGCGGACGCAGCTTCCCGCGCCTCCTGGATCCAGTCGACCAACTCACCCTCATGGTTGGACTGCCGGCACACGACCTCATAGCCCAGGGACTTCGCACGCGCCTCGCAGAGGCGGTGGACGTCGTCCAGGGTCTGATGTCCGTAAATCTCCGGCTCGCGGGTCCCCAGGAGGTTGAGGTTGGGGCCGCTCAGCACATAGATCGGTTTCGGCATTCGGCTCCGCCGTCGATTCCGGGGACTTTTAGCGACCAACGGCTCTGGTCACAAGGACGGCGGCGCGTCGGAGCTTTGCTTGTCGACTCCTGCGCGCCGGAGGCGTGCGATTTGACCACGAATGAACTGGCGGCTGACGCCGCCCCGGCTTGTCTTCGTCAGCCCTGACGCCCAAAAACAGATGATGCAGTTGACCGTGAACGGAGAGACCCGCGCCTTTTCGGACGTCGCCGATGTGGCGGCGCTGGTCTCGGCGCTTGGCCTCGACACCCGCAAAGTGGCCGTCGAAAGGAACCTGGAGATCGTGCCGCGATCGGCCTATGCGAAGACCGCGCTCGCCGACGGCGACCGCATCGAGATCGTGCACTTCATAGGAGGCGGCTGAGATGGACGGGTCCGCGCACACCGAGGACACCTGGTCGGTCGCCGGCCGCACCTTCCGCTCGCGCCTGATCGTGGGCACCGGCAAGTACAAGGACTACGCCCAGAACGCCGCCGCCGCCGAGGCCGCGGGCGCCGAGATCGTCACCGTGGCGCTGCGCCGGGTGAACCTCAGCGACCCCAGCCAGCCGATGCTGGTGGACTACGTGAAGCCGGACCGCTTCACCTTCCTGCCCAATACCGCGGGCTGCTTCACCGGCGAGGACGCCGTGCGCACCCTGCGCCTGGCGCGCGAGGCCGGCGGCTGGGACCTGGTGAAGCTGGAGGTCCTGTCGAATACCCCGCACCTGCTGCCCGACATGGAAGAGACGCTGCGGGCGCTGAAGCTGCTGATCGCCGACGGCTTTTCGGTGATGGTCTACTGCTCGGACGATCCGGTCTACGCCAGGAAACTGGAGGACGCCGGCGCCGCGGCGATCATGCCGGCCGCCGCGCCGATCGGCTCGGGCCGGGGGATCCAGAACATGCTGAACCTTGGGCTGATCATCGAACAGACTAAGGTCCCGGTCCTGGTGGACGCCGGCGTCGGCACGGCCTCGGACGCCGTCATCGCCATGGAGCTGGGCTGCGACGCGGTGCTGATGAACACCGCCATCGCCGAGGCCAAGGACCCGATCCGCATGGCGCGCGCCATGAAGCACGCGGTCATCGCAGGCCGGGAGGCGTTTCTGGCCGGGCGCATGGGCAAGCGCATGTACGCCGACCCATCCTCGCCGCTCAGCGGGCTGATCTGACGTCCCTCCCCACAAGGGGGAGGGAAGCGGCCCTACCGCGCCATGTTCAGCACCTGGACCTGGGTGAACTCCTTCAGGCCTTCCTCGCCCAGCTCCGAGCCGATGCCGGAGAACTTGGAGCCGCCGAAGGGCAGGTGGGGCTGCAGGTCGGCGTGCTTGTTCACCCAGACCGAGCCGGATTCCATGCTCTCGGCCAGGGCCCAGGCCTTGTCCGAGTCCTTGGCCCAGATCGAGCCGCCCAGGCCGTAGATCGAGGCGTTGGCGCGGGCGACGGCGTCCTTGGGGTCGGAATACCTGATCACCGGCATGACGGGGCCGAACTGCTCCTCGTCCACCAGTTGCGAGCCCTCGGCGATGTCGCGGACGACGGTGGGCTGGATGAAATAGCCCTTGTCGCCCTTGCGCCCGCCGCCGGCGATGACCTTGCCGTCCTTCTTGGCGCTGTCGATGAAGCCCATCACCTTGTCGAACTGGGCCTTGTTCTGCAGCGGCCCCATCTGGGTGCCCTGTTCCAGGCCGTCGCCTACGACCATGTTCTTCGCCAGGGTGGCGAACTCGTCGCACATGGCGTCGTAGATGCTCTCGTGGACGTAGATCCGCTTGGCGGCGATGCACACCTGGCCGGCGTTCTGCATGGCCGCGCCGAACACCTTGGGCGCGGTCGCCGCCACGTCCACGTCGTCCAGGACGATCAGGGCGTCGTTGCCGCCCAGCTCCAGGGAGATGCGCTTCAGCGCGTCGGCGGCGCTGGCCATGACCTTCTTGCCGGTCTCGGTGGAGCCGGTGAAGCTGATCTTGCGCACGTCGGGGTGCTTGGTCAGTTCGCCGCCCAGGTCGTTGGCGTCGGCGATGATGTTGACCACCCCCGGGGGCACGATGTCCTTGATGATCTGGCCCAGCTTCAGCGCCGTCAGCGGCGTGGTGGGGGCCGGCTTCACGATCACCGTATTGCCCGCCAGCAGGGCCGCGGGGACCTTGAAGGCCATCAGGATCATCGGGAAATTCCACGGCACGATGCAGCCCACCACGCCCAGCGGCTTGCGCCGGATCTCGATGCGGGAGGTGGCGTCGTCGGTGACCACCTTGGCCGGCAGGTCCAGGCTGGCGAAATAGCGGAAGAAGGCCGAGGCGCCGAAGATCTCGCCCGTGGCGTCCTGCAGCGGCTTGCCCTGTTCCTGGGTCAGCAGGCGGGCCAGCTCGCCCAGGTTGGCCTGGATAGCGTCGGCGATAGCCACCAGCACCTTGCGGCGCTCGTCCATCGAGGTGGCGCTCCAAGCGGGGAAGGCGGCCTTGGCGGCGGCCACCGCCTGGTCGAGCTGGGCCTTGGACGCCCGCGCGCAGGTGGCCACGGTCTCCTCGGTCGCCGGGTTGATCACGTCCAGCGTCGCGTCGCCCTCCACCAGGGCGCCGTTGATGAGCAGCTTGTATTCGGACATGCGGTCCTCCCGGGAAATTCGTTGCAGCGCAGGCAACGCCCGTGACGCAGGGGCGGTCAAGTCGTCGCGTGCCGCCTCCCGTTCGCCGCTATAGGATTGCAGGGCGCACGGGGACCTGAAGAGCATCGGCGATGGAGCATTTGTTGACGCCCTACGGCGCGGTGCTGGAGATCCCCGCCGCGTCGGTGCTGGTGATCGCGCCGCATCCCGATGACGAGGTGCTGGGCTGCGGCGGCGCCATCATCCGGCACGTTCAATCGAGGACGCCGGTCCGGGTCGTCGTGGTGACCGACGGGGCGCTGGGCGCGGACGCCGGTGAGGCCCGGCGGCGCAAGGGCGAGAGCCGGGCGGCTGCGGCCATCCTGGGGTATGGCGAGCCCGAGTTCTGGGACCTGCCGGACCAGGGCCTGGCCTACGGAGAGCCGTTGGTGGACCGGATCGCCGCCGCGATCGGCGGCGCCGACCTCGTCTATGCGCCGTCGCCGCTGGAGATGCACCCGGACCACCGGGCGTTGGCCATGGCGGCGGCCGAGGCCGTGCGGCGGCGCGGGCGCGGGGTGCGGATCGCCTTCTACGAGGTGGGCGTGCCGCTGCGGCCCAACATCCTGCTCGATATTTCGGCCGTGCAGGGGCGCAAGCAGGCCGCCGCCCGCTGCTTCGGCTCGCAGCTGCTCCGCCAGCCGTACGACGAGCACATGGCGGCCCTCAACCGCTTCCGCACCTATACGCTGCCGCCGACGGTGACCGCCGCCGAGGCCTATGCGGTCGTCGACGCCGCCGAGCTGGCCGCCGACCCCTTGCGCCTCTACCAGCCGGAGCACGCGCGCCAGCGGGACCTGGGGCTGGCCGTCGATCCGCGCGACCTTCCGCCGGTCAGCGTCATCATCCGCAGCATGGGACGGCCCGAGCTGCAGGACGCGCTGGATTCGGTGGCGCTGCAGACCTACCCGAACCTCGAGGTCGTGGTGGTGGACGCCCTCGGCGGCGGGGGCGTGCTCGCGGACCGCTGCGGCCGCTATCCGTTGCGGCAGGTCGGGGAGGGCGCGCGTCTCGGTCGCAGCCAGGCGGCCAACCTGGGGCTCGACGCCAGTTCGGGCGACTTCGTCATCTTCCTGGACGACGACGACCTGATGTTCCCGGATCACGTGGCGCGGCTCGCCGCGGCGGTGCGACGCCGGCCCGGCGTGCGGGCCGCCTACGCGGGCGTCCGGGTGGAGCGCGAGGGCGTGGCGGTGGACAGCTACGACGCGGCGTTCGATCCGGCGATGCTGATGGCCTGGAACCACCTGCCGATCCACGCCGTGCTGTTCCATCGCAGTCTGCTGGCGGACGGTTGTCGCTTCGACGAGAGCCTCGACGTCTACGAGGATTGGGATTTCTGGCTGCAGGTCTCCCGGCATACCCCGCTGGAGCGGGTGGCCGGCGTCAGCGCCGTCTATCGCGCCGGCCTCGGTTGCTCGGGCCTCGGCGACAGCGGCGCGGAGCGCCACCTGGCCGCGCGCGGGCGCCTCCGGGCCAAGTGGCTGGGCCAACTCGGCCACCAGGGTTTCGAGGCGCTGGTCTCCGAATTCCGGACGCGGATCGCGGCGGCCGAGCGGGAAATCGCCCGGCGGGACTTCGACATGCGCACGCTTGGCGAACACGCGGCGGCCCTGGAACAGGCGCTGGCGGCCGTACGCAACTCCACCTCATGGCGCCTTACCGCGCCGCTTCGCGCCGTGGCCCGGATGCTGGGCGGCCGAAACCCGGCATGAGGATGCACCTCTTCACCAGTGCGGCGGCGAACTATCAGCCAAGGGTTCGCGCCCTGTTCGCGTCTCTGCGCCGCGTGCGGCCTGAGTGGCGCCTGCATCTGGTCCTCGCCGACCGGCCGTCGGGTTCGGAGCTGGAGGCGACCGGCGCGGACGAGGTGCATCACCTCGCCGACCTCGGCGTGCCCGCCTGGCGATCGTGGGCCTTCTGTCACTCGCTGGTCGAGCTGGCCACGGCGGTGAAGGGCCTCGCCCTCGCGCGGCTGCTCGCCCGCCCCGACTGCGACGCGGCGATCTATCTGGATCCCGACATCGTGGTCTTTTCCGACCTGGCGGACGTGGTCGAGGCGCTGCAGGGCGCCGACGTCCTGCTGACGCCGCACCAGACGCAGCCCGAGGCCACGACGGGCGGCGTGATCGCGCGCGAGGTCTGCACGGCCCAGCACGGCATCTACAACCTGGGCTTCCTGGCCGTGGCCGCCCGAGGACAGGGTCCGGCCTTCGCCCACTGGTGGCGCGAGCGCCTCTACCGCTTCTGCCGCGAGGACATCGCCAGCGGCCTCTACACCGACCAGCGCTGGATGGATTTCGCCCCGGCCTACTTCGATCGGGTGCGCGTTTTGCGGGGCGCGCACCTGAACGTGGCGCCGTGGAACCTCGGCGCACGGCGCCTGGCGGGCCCGCCAGTGAACCCGACCATCGACGGCAAGCCGCTGGGGTTCTTTCATTTCAGCGCGGTGGACCAGGGGGCGTTCGACGCGTACCGCGACGATCCCGTGGTGGCGGAGATGGTGGACGCCTATCGCCGCGAGACGGCCGGCGCGGGCCCGGCCTGGGGGTTTGCGGCCTTCTCCGACGGCGAGACGATCCTGCCCGAGCAGCGCTTGGTGTTCCGGCTGCGCCAGGACCTGCAGGCGGCGTTTCCCGACCCCTTCGCCAGCGGGCCGGCCAGCTTCCAGGCCTGGTGGCGCGCCCAGGCCCCGGTGGAGTTTCCGGCCCTGTTCGACCCCGCCGGCCGGGCGGCGGAGATCGCGCGACTGCGGTCGGCGCTCACCACGGGCTATCCGGACCTATAGCTCACGCCGCTTGCGCGCGGGCCCGTTCCTCGTCGGCGGTGGGCGAGACGCCGACAGCCTCCAGCATCTGCGTCCGCCCCGGCGCGCCCAGCACGGGGTAGAGGTCGGCGTTCCGGGCCTTGCCGCGCGCCCAGACGCGGACGATCTTGGCCAGGTTCTTCGGCCGCTTCAGCCAGGCCTCGGGGTGTTCCAGCATGTGGAAGCCCTTCAGGAAGGCCCGCAGCAACTCGACGTCCTCGCGGATCGCCACCGCCACGCCATCCTCCAGGAAGCTCTTCATGAGCCTGGAGCGAAGGTTCGGCCGTGCGGGCGGCAGCAGGGCGGCACGGGCGCGGCGGATCGCCGAGCGGTCGGCCTTGCGCATCACGTCGTAGTAGGGGCGCAGCTCCCGCTCGAGGCCGGCGCGGTAGTGCAGCAGCCGCCGGCCTGGATCGCCCTCCGCCGCCAGGGCGTCCAGCAGCAGGTGCGCGCTCACCGCGGCGAACGAACAGCCCCGGCCGTAGAGCGGATTGGTCCGCACCACGCAGTCGCCCACGGGGAAGAAGCCCAGCACGGCCGGCTGGCCGCCCGGCGCCATCTCCCGCCAGCGGCTCTCCAGCTGGCCCATGCCGAAGACGCGGCTGGTGGGCTCGGTGCGCTCAGGGTCGATCCACGGGGCGACGCCGGCCAGCTGGCGGCAGATCGCATCGAAGACCTCCGGGTCGACGATCGCCTTGCGCATCTCCTCCTCGACCTCCGGTGCGCAGAGGGTGATGGAGAAGCAGCCGTTGTCGCCGGGGAACACCCCGAACTTCAGGAACCCCAGGTCGCCGGTGGTGGAGCCGGAGCCGCGCGGCGGCTCTTCCTGGCCCGGCCGCAGGCGGTAGTGGCGCGTGAAGTAGATCACGCCGCAGGGCTCGGCGCTCTCGGGGATGGCCACCCCGGCCTCGGCGAGCCACTCATAGGCCTGGGAGGTCCGCCCCTGGGCGTCGACGACGATGTCGGCGGTCAGCTCGCCGCCATCCTCCAGGACCACGCCGGTCACGGTGGGCGGCCCGCCTTGCACGATCGTCAGGCCCTTCACGAAGGTCTGGGGCCGCATGACGACGCCCGGCAGGTTCTCGGCGTAGCGGCGCATCACCAGCTCCAGCGTGGTGCGGCGGCTGGTCAGGATGGCGAGGTCGCGATCGATGGGGGCGGGAACGTAGGCGCGCTTGTGCGCGGCGGTCAGGGAGCCCTCGAAGCCCAGCTCGCGCACGCCGGCGGCCTGGAGGGCGTCCAGCAGGGCGGGGTGACGGTCGCGGACCAGGGTGCGCAGGCGGGCCAGGAAGGCGTGGCTGTGGCGCAGGTGGCCCACGCCGCGCCGCTGCCAGTCTTGGAACGCCGTGTCCGGGTCGCCGGCGGGCGGTGGCGGATCGCGGTCCAGCACCGTGACCTCCCGGCCCGGGCCGGCCAGGGCCATGGCGGTCCAGAGACCCGCCATTCCCGCGCCCATCACCACCACGCGCTCGACCATGCCGATCCCCGTCAAAGCTGAGGCGGCCAGTCTAGCAGAGGCGGCTCTTTACGTCGGGGAGCCCGAGGGCCGTTTCATCTCGCCGGCCTTCACCTTGGCCAGCGCCGCGCGGACCGCGTTGATGTCCGCGCCCGGGATCACGTAGTCGCCGACGATGAACGCCGGGGTGCCCTGCAGGCCCAGCGCGCCGGCCAGCATGCGCACGTCCTGGATCTGCTGGGTGATGGCCGGGTCGGCGGCGGCCTTGCGGACCGAGGCGGGGTCGAGGCCGGCTTCGGCCAGGTGGCGGTCGAGGGCGGCGTCGTCCAGGCCCTTGTCGGCCATCCAGGCGTTGTGGAGCTGGACGCCCTTCGACTTGGCCTGGGCGGTCAGGGCTAGGCGCGCGGCCGTGTCCGAGACCTCGCCGAAGATCGGGAACTCCTTGAAGACGAAGCGGACGTCCGGGTTCTCGCGGATCAGCTTCATCACCTCGGGCGCCACCACCTTGCAGTAGCCGCAGCGGTAGTCGAAGAACTCGACCACCGTGAACTCGCCGTTGGGATTGATGACGAAGTCGCGAGGATCGCGCTCGAGCTGCTTGCGGTACTTCTCCACGGTGCTGGCCTGGGCCTTGGCCTGCTCCAGCATCTGCTTCTGGCGCAGCTTCACCACGGCTTCCTCGATCACCTCGGGGTGTTCGAGGAGATAGGCCCGCACCTTGGCGCCGAATGCGGGGTCGGCCTCGGCGGGCTTGTTGCAGGCCTGGAGGGCCAGGGCGGCCGCGAGCACGGCGGCGATAGGCAGGAGCGTCTTCATGGGATCCCGATAGGTAAGGCGGCTCAGCGCGTGGCGCCGACGACCGAGCCCTCGCGGGCCAGGTCGCGCAGGTCTTCGCGGGTGGGCTCGGCCACCAGGACGATGTCGGTGGCGCGCCGCCATTCCGGCGTGCCGCGGGTCAGCATCTCGCGGGCGCGCATGGCGAACACGCGGGCCTGGCGCTTGTCGCCGATGTTGAAGTTGTATTCGGCGGTGGCGAGGCGGGCGAGGCCGTCCTCGTTCAGCTTGTCGTAGGCCTCGGCCAGGATCCGCCAGGCGACGGCGTTGTCCTCTTCCTGGGTCAGGGCCTTCTTCAGTTCGACGACGCCCTCGGCGACCTTCTTCTTGTCGTCCAGGGCGATCAGGGTCTGGCCAAGGTTGACGCGAAGCAGCGGCGCCTCGGGCTTCAGCTCGACCGACTTGCGCTGCGGCAGCTCGGCCTCCTCGGTGCGGCCGAATTCGAACAGGATCTGGCCCTTCAGCTCCCAGAGGTAGGGGTTGTCCGGCTGCTCGGTCAGGAGCTGGTCGATCAGCTTCAGCGCCCGGTCGGGCTCCTTCAGCTGGTAGTAGGCGATGGCCCGGGCATAGCGCGACGGATAGTCGGTGGCCTTCTCGTCGTACTTGGTGATCGCCACCTGCGGGTTGAGGAAGCCGTCCAGCTTGGCCTTCATGACCGCGTGCTCGGCCATGGCCTCGGGGCTGTCCTTCTTGGCGAAGTTCGGCTGGGTCTCCACCTTGCGACGCAGGCTCTCGATCCGGTCGGACGAGATCGGGTGGCTGCGGAAATAGGCGTAGCGCCGGGCCTCGTCGAAGACCTCCTGGTAGCGGAAGTTGTCGAAGAACTCGGCCAGGCCGCGGCCGGACAGGCCCGCCTTGTCCAGCAGCTGGGCGCCCGCCTGGTCGGCGCGGCTCTCCTGCTCGCGGCTGTAGCCCAGGGCGCCGATGGTGCCGAAATAGCTGGCGCTGCCAGCCAGGCCCGCGGCGGCCTCAGGCGAGCCGGCGAGGGCGGCGAGGACGCCCAGCCCCATGGTCAGCAGGAACGGCCGCATACCGGCCGACTGCATATCGCCCGAGCGGGCGCTGTGGCCGGCGGCCAGGTGGCCGACTTCGTGGGCGATGACGCCCTGCAGCTCGTTGGGGTCGTCCGATTCGAGGATCAGGCCGGTGTTGAAGCCCATGATCCGCGGCCCGGCGAAGGCGTTCAGCTCCTTCGAGCCGACGATCACGATCTCGACGTTCTTGGGATCGACGCCCGCCGCCTTCAGGATCGGCTCGGCGTCCCGGGCGAGGATCTCCTCGATCTCGGTGTCGCGGATCAGCGACTGGGCCGAGGCCGGCGCCGCCGTCAGGGTCAGGGCCGCCGCGGCCGTCAGCGCCAGGCGCGAAACCGACCGGAAAGGGGAGATCATGCTCGACACTCTATCGTAGTCCGACACCCCCAGCCGGTCGGATGCTAGCGCGGGTCCCGCCAAACCGGAACCGGTTTGGAAGGGCCCGCGGCCAACATGGTTACGCCCTAGCCGCGGCGCCACCAGCCGCGACGCGGCTTCGGCGCCGGACCCGAGATTTCGGCCGGGTCAGGCTCACGCGGCGCGGGGGCGGCAGCCACCGGCTCGGGCGCGGCGACCGGTTCGGGCTCCGGCTCAGGGGCTGGGACGGCCTCCAGAACCGGCTCCGGCGGAGCCACGGCTTCCGCGGCCTCGGCGGCGGGCGCCGCCTTGCGGCTGCGCGAGCGCTTCGGCTTGGCCGGCGGCGCCTCTTCGGCGACGGCCACGACCGGGGCGGGCTCCGGTTCGGGCTCAGGCGGGGCGGGCAGGGCCTCGGCGG
>NZ_LSJI01000056.1 GCF_001557235.1 Phenylobacterium sp. CCH9-H3
CGACACGTTGCACGAGGCCAACCGCCAGTCGGGGAAGGATCACTATCAGCTGGTGTTGGTGTCTGAAGACCTCGAGCCCTTGCGATCCTCGGCCGGGCCCCGCATTCTGGCTGACGCCGCCCTCGCCGAATTCGCCGGGCAGATAGACACCCTGATCGTGCTCCCGGCCGCCCGCGGCCAGGCGCTTCCCGGAACGGAGGAAGCGATAGCCTGGCTGAAACGTACGGCTCCCACCACGAGGCGGTTCGGCTCCACCTGTACGGGTGCGTTCATTCTGGGCGCGGCCGGGCTTTTGGCTGGCCGTCGGGTGACGACCCACTGGCAGTTCGCGGACGAGCTGGCCGCCCGTCATCCCGAGGCCATTGTGGAACCCGACCGCATCTTCATTCGGGATGGCGACATGTTCAGTTCGGCGGGCGTCAGCGCCGCGTTCGACCTCATGCTCGCGCTAGTCGAAGAGGACCTTGGCCGTGAGACGGCGCTCGCGGTCGCGCAGTTCTTTGTCCTGTTCCTCAAGCGACCCGGCGGGCAATCGCAGTTCAGCGCCCAGCTGGCGGCGCAGTTTTCCGCCAAGGAGCCCATTCGCGAGGCGCTTCGCTGGGTGAACGAGAACCTGCGTGGCGATCTTTCGGTGGGGCGGCTCGCGCGGGAAGCCGGCATGAGCGAGCGCAATTTCGCACGCGCCTTCGCGCGAGAGACAAAAATGACGCCGGCGGCCTATGTCGAAATTGCTCGGGTGGATTCAGCGCGTCGACTGCTGGAAGAGCGGAAGCTCCCGTTGCAGCGGATCGCCGCGGCAAGTGGCTTCTCGACCCTGCAGGCCATGCGCCGGGCCCTCTTTCGCCACCTGGGCGCAACGCCGACGGAGTATCGCGAGCGCTTCGGCTCTGCCTTTGTCGTCGAGGACGCTGAGCCTTGATGACGCGCGCTTGAGGAAGCCGAAGTGAGGCGGGCGGAGGAACTCATGGCGGGTGGCCGGAGCCGCGTCCAGATTGGCCGAAACTGCACCTTGTTCCGGCTCGTATTGCGCGCGCCGACCCGGTAGATCCCGAATCGGGATGCAGAAACGTCCACACGAGTAACTCACGCGTATACAATTCCTGCTTCTGCGGATTCTTCGCTATGAGGTCTCTTCTCTCAGTCACATTTGGGGCGGACGACGTGTCCTCCGGGAACGACCTTACGCCCGCTTCCGCGCACCGGGACGTGGCGCCTTCCAGCGCCATCAAGCTCCACACCGACACATCACCGGCTCGCGACGCGCAGACGGATTTTGAGCCCGGCTCGCGAAGTCCGCCGTCCGCGGGCGCGGTCTACATCGTCCAAGGGGACCTGGCGGTCGCGGACGCTCTGAAGCACTCGCTGCGCGAGGCCGCGTGCGCCGTCCGCATCTTCTCAAGAGCGGTCGAGTTCCTCGACGACGCATCCCTGTTGCCGCCGGGGTGTGTCATCACCGCGATGCGCTTGCCGGGAATGAGCGGCTTGGAACTGATCCGTGAGATCCGGGACCGACGCCTCCCCTTCGAGGGCATCCTGGTATCCGACGAAGGCGATGTCAGGACCGCTGTGGCGGCGATTCAAGCGGGCGCCACGGACGTGATCGAGAAGCCGGTCTTTCCGGGCGCGCTCCTCGAAGCTGTCGAAAACGCTCAGCGGCGGCTCCGCCAGCGCACGGGAGAAGCGTGGGCGCTGGCCAGCTTTCGGCAAGCCCTGGCACGCCTCACGCCTCGGGAACGTGACGTGCTCTCCGGGGTGGTCTCGGGCCGGTCGAACAAGGAAATCGCGCGCGAACTCGGTATCAGCCCTCGTACCGTCGAGTTGCACCGCGCGAACTTGCGGATCAAGACACAGACCCGCGCCACGGCGGACCTGGTCAGGCTGGCGGTGAATCCACAGGCGAACACCTATGCCGCGGCGTGACGGCGGACCGGCGCCAGGGATACATCGCAGCCTGGATCGGGCGACCACACCGCCTTGCGTCCGGGTTTCGTGCGTCGGACGCGTGTCCGGCCCGGGGATCTCCGATCTCGCGGCTCCGCGCAAGCCTCCCATCGATGCTGGCGGAATTCGCCCCCACTTTGGCGGAAACCGGCGCCGACCATCGTTCGATACCCGCAATATCATACGCTAAGACAGACAAGCACAGCTTCTCTTCGCAAAGAAGGAGAGCGCGCCGGCGGATAAATCTAGATGAGCACATTCGACCAGGTTCTTCTTTCACGCGGCAGGGAATTTCTGCACGACGACCTGGAGATCGACCCCGACCACCGACGTTCGGCTCATCGAGATCGGCCTGGCCGCTGGCTTGAGGGCGCTTTCCCGCATCTCTCGACAGCGTAGCGACCCGACCGCCGACGTCCCGGCCGCAGCCTGAGGCGCCCGGCGCCCCATGACTTGGTGACCGCCGAGCGAGCCTTCCGATCGCCGCCTGGCCCTGCCGCCGCCTCCTATTTCCCCGGATCCAACCATGACCTGTCCCGGGCCGCCCGCGACAGCGAGGAAAGCCATGTCGTCAATGCCGTCAGCGCAGTGTCGAGCGACCGAGGCCGCGGTTATGTCCCTTGCTCACGCCCCGCAAGGGCGGCCCCACGGCGGTTCGCCGCGGGATGCCGCGTCAGCAGCTGACGCCAGTGGAAGGACATCGTCCGGGACAGACCAGGTCTGTCGCGATTGCGGGTTCGCGCGAGGAATCCACGCCCGCCACTGTCCCGTCTTCGAAGACGCCCTTCTTGCCGGAGTCCGAGCACAGTCGGCGTCGGGCATTGCGGAACAAGCCAGAGCGGATGCCTGCCGTCGCGCGCGCCCTGCAAAGGGCGCTCCGCCTGGAGACAACGGCCCCGAGCGCGCGCGAAAGGACTCCGTTCGCGCGAATCCGACCGAACCGAAGCCGAAGGTCCTGATCGCCGACGATCATCCCGTCCATCGCCAGTTGACCAGAGCCATCTTCGAGGCGCTCGCGTGTTCGGTCGACGTGGTGGAGGATGGGGCCGCCGCGCTCGCGCTCTGCGCCGTCGAAGCGTTCGATCTGGTTCTCATCGACCGTCACATGCCGGTGCTGGAGGGCGATGAGGCCGTCCGCAGGCTCCGCGCCGGTGGGGGTCCGTCGTCGCGGGCTTACGTGGCCAGCTGCTCGTCCGATCCTCCGGCCGACCTTGCGGCCGGATACGACGCCTGCGCGCCGAAGCCGCTGGATGTCGACGCGGCCTGCACCGTCCTCACCGAAGCGCTGGCCGCCGCCGCGTCCCCCGCAAAGCAGAACTGAACGCTATCGCCATGGCGACGGCCCTGCCGGAGTTCGTCAGCGCCCCTGAGCTGCGCGTCTCGCGATTTCAGTCCGCAGGCCTTGAGGCCGCGATGGAGCAGTTCGCCAATCCTCAGGCGCTGGCGGCCGGCATGGTCTGCGTCATCGACCTGGATAGCGTGGTCCAGCGCTTCGGGAGCCGATGGCCCGTGCGACGCGAGCATGTACACGAGCACGTCGCCTCGACCCTGGACCGGCAGCTGGGCCCTACGGCGTACCACCTCCGGATCTCCGACACCGACGTCCTGATCTGCCAACCTGACAAGGAGCGGCTCGCAGGCCAGGCTCTGTGCCTACGCGCCCTGCGCGAGATCCTGACGCACTTTCTGGGTGACGGCGAGATGGCCGATGCGGGGGTGCACGAGGTCGTGCGCATCTCACCGGAGGGCGTCGAGGCGCGACGGGTCGATGTTCGGGTCGGCGCGGCCGAGGCGGCCGAACCGGTTGGCGAGGCGGGACGCGCCCCCCCGCCGGACTCGCCGAATTCCCTGGGCGGGGCGAACCAATGGACCCCTTTCGTCACGGCCTATGGCGTCGGGCTCCAGGTCACCACGCGGCTGGAACCGGTCCTTCAACTGCGCGAGCGGCGCGCCATTGGGCTGCGGCTCACGAACTGCGTGGCCCACCTGCGATCCGGCCGCCAGCTGCGCGGGCCGGAACTCGCGAGGCTCACGACCGCGGACCTGCTGCGCATCGACGTCGCGGGGCTGCTGAAAGGTCTCGAGGCGCTCCTGTCAGGAGGGCCGACGGGGTCTGACGGCCATCGTGCCCGTGACCTTGTCGAGCCTCTCGCATCCGGCCAGTCGCGCGCGCATCATCGCGGGCTTGCAGGAGGCGCGCGACCACGTGGAGGGCGGGGTCATCTGCGAGTTGCGGCTCATCGAGGGAGCTCCGTCAGCGGCGCTCACCCAGGCCGTCGCGATCGTTCGCCCGTACTGCCTGCTCGTGATCGGTCACCTCGAGGAGCCCAGCATCGGCCTGGCGAGGCTCCTGAAAGGGACAGGACTCAATGGGGTGTCCACCCGTGTACCTCAGGCCCTGGAGGGCGCAGCCCTTATCGGATGGGCCGGCGCCGCCATCCGCAGCGCACGACATGCCAGCAAGTCGGTGCTTCTGTACGGGCTCTTGTCAGAGCACGCCATGAACACGGCCGTCGGCCTAGGCGCCACACACGGAAGCCGAGCGGATTGGAGCGTTGCGGCGCAGACGAATCCGCACGCTCAATTCTCCTCGCGTGCGGTTACGGGTTGCGCGCCGAGGGGTGGTGTCGAGGGGCGTTAGTGGAGACGCGCGCGCCACCCCTTGCGAAGGCCGTCGCGGGCGGTGGGAGCTGCGGCGACCATTGCAGGCCTCCGTTACCGACCCGCCCATGGAATGCGTGATTATCGTCACGAGATCAGGTTCCCGCCCGGCGGGCCGCCCTGCGCGCCGAAAGCCAGGTCGTCAGCCAGGCCATCCCAAGGGCGGGAACGTCGCGCCGAAGGTCCGTCCATCCGGCAGCTGGCAGTGGCCGCCGCCCCCGCCGGCCATGCCGGCGGTCGGCCGCGTAAGCCGGACGCGGCAACGCAGGTGGCCGTCCGGTCCGATGAGGTTTGCGACCACCGCGCCATTGTAGTGGGAGATGAAGGCGCCCTCGGGGCCCCAGTGCTCCCAGCCCGGCCAGGGACGGTCCCAGCCCTGCCACAGCGGCTCGATCGCGGCGACCCGCGTCTCGCGGGTGATTTCGAACAAGGGACCGACATAGATTTCACCCGTGTCGAGCGACGCCGTCATCCGGCCGCTCCGCGTCCCGTCCTGCTTCCAGGTGAAGATCGCGCTGGCCGTACCGGCCCGCGACCTCCCCGTCCCCATCCCGGTCGCCGTTGTGCACCCGACCACGAGGAGCGCAACGAGCACCATCGCGCAGTTCTTCGACGCTTCCATTGCGAGACCTCCTGATCGCTCCGATGCGCAATCATCGGTCTCCCGTGAAGGAGTTCCCTGACGCAGGTCAGCACCTCGTCCGCAATCGTGAGCCGGGCGAGGCTTGGCGAAAAAGCGCCCTCCGACGGGAGGGCCGGAGGGCGAGGCAGGCCGGAGCGGAGGACGTTCGTTCAGGCCGGATGCGGCGTGGCGTTGTGGTGCGGGTCGTTGGTCGAGCGTTGCGCGCGCAGGCGGTAGGCCAGCACCAGCAGGGTCACTCCGAACACGATGGCGTAGGCGCCCAGCCACCAGGTGAGCACCAGGGCTCCCAGGAGCGGGGTGATCGCCAGCAGGACCCCCGCGACGATGGCCAGCACGCCGCCCAGGCCCATCCACCAGCGGCCGTGGTCGCCTCGCAGTCGCACCGCGGCGACAACCGCGAGCCCGCCGGAAACGATCGACCAGGCGGCGATCAGGTAGACGAAGGCGATCATCGTCAGTCCCGGCAGGAGGATGGTGACGGCCGCGGCGATCAGACTGGTGACGCCCTGCAGGATGAGCACGCCCCAGCGCTGACGACGGCGCGCGGAGCGCACCCCGGCGATCAGGTTCAGCACCCCGTCGGACAGCATCAGCGCCGCGAAGACGATGACCAGCGACAGAACCGTCGCCCCGGGTGCGAAGAGGGCGACCAGCCCGAACACGATGGCGGCCACCCCCCGCAGGCCGACGGCCCACCAGTTTCGGGCCAGGAGGGCGCTCAGGGCGTCCACGCGACGTTCGGTGGCGGCGGTCGAGATGTCATCGGCGGTGGTCATGGGATCGTCTCCCTGGAACGAGGGCGCGGAGCGCTGGCGGTTCGTGCTCCACCGGGTCGGTTCGCTCAGGCGGCCTGGCCTGTGGCCCGGGCGCTCTCGCTGGCGGAGGCCGCATTGGTGGTGACTGGCACGCGGCGTTTGCTCGCCTGGCGCTCGGACTTCGGAATGGCGATCCGCAGCACTCCGTTGTCGAGGGTCGCCTTGACGGCCTGGGCCTCAACCGACTGCGGCAGGCGGATCGAACGCTGCAACACCCCAAAGCGGCGCTCGGTGACATGTTGGTCGGCCCGCTCGACCTCCCGCTCCTCCTTCTTCTCGGCCCGCACAGTGAGCAGGTCGTCGTCCACATCGACCTCGATGTCCTCCTCGGCGACGCCGGGGAGTTCCACCGACACGCGGTATTCCTTGTCGGTCTCCTTCACGTCCAGGCGCGGGGCGATCAGTCCGCTGGGAAGCGCTTCGCCGGCGCCGGCGCGCGAGACCTCGTCGAAGAGGCGCCCCATCTCACGCTGGAGCAGGCCGAGCGGCGCCCAGCTCGCCTCTTCGATGAAGCGGAAGGGGGTGGGCAGGTTCCTCGCCATGTCAGGTCTCCTTTGACTTCGACGGAGGGGGATCGTCGGGCATCTCGCGGACTGTGCCGTGGCCCGCCCACGCAGGCGGGTCGCTGGCCGGGAAGGATTCCTCCAGGGCTTCCTCCACCAAGTCGGGGGCGGGAGGATCAGGGTCCGGCGCGGGCTTGCTGCTGGACATGGGTCACGCCGCAGGCTGGGGCTGCGCCGCGGGCTCGGACGGCGGAGACCGGCGCGGTTCGTCGCCGCCCCCACCGGGCTTACGCGCCTCGCCGCGCTTGCGGGCCGGCTTGGCGACCGCCGGGTCTCGCCGGGGTTCCAGCACCAGCCGATGGCCAACGGCGTCCCAGCGAGCCTGCACCTGGTCGCCGTCCCGGATCTCGCCGCCCAGCATGGCGCGGGCGAGCTCGGTCTCGAGCGTCGTGCGAATGAGCCGGCGCAACTCGCGCGCCCCGAATTCGGGGCGATAGCCGGCGTCCGCGATGTAGGCGATTAGGCTCTCGTCGATCCCCAGTTCCACGCCTTGGCCATGGGCGGCTCCGCGCACCCGTTCCAGATGCAGCTCGACGATCTGGCGGATCTGCTCGCGGGTCAGGGCATGGAAGACGATGATCTCGTCCAGCCGATTGATGAATTCGGGCCGGAAGTGGGCACGGAGCGGCTCGTTCAGCTCCTCGCGCAACTTCGTGGCGTCCTGCTCCGCGCCGGCGCGCAGCCGCCGCTGGATGATCTCCGAGCCGATGTTGCTGGTGGCGATGATGATCGTGTTGGTGAAGTCCACCACGCGGCCCTTGCCGTCGGTCAGACGGCCATCGTCGAACACCTGCAGCAGGACGTTGTGCACGTCCGGATGGGCCTTTTCGATCTCGTCCAGGAGCACCACGCTGAACGGCCTGCGGCGCACGCGCTCAGTGAGCTGGCCGCCCTCCTCGTAGCCGACGTAGCCCGGAGGGGCTCCGATCAGCCGGGCCACGGTGTGGCGCTCCATGAATTCGCTCATGTCGAGGCGAACCATGGCCTCCTCGGACCCGAAGACGTTCTCCGCGACAGCCTTGGCGAGTTCGGTCTTGCCGACGCCGGTGGGGCCGAGGAACAGGAAGTTGGCGATCGGGCCGCGGCCTTCACGAAGACCCGCCCGGGCCAGCCGCACCGCGTCGGAGACGGCCTTCACCGCCTCGTCCTGGCCGATGACACGCTTGTGGAGCTGCTGCTCGAGCTGGACCAGCCGCTCGCGTTCCTCGACGGTGAGTTCCGAGACGGGAACCCCGGTGAGCTTCGAGACAATCTGAGCGATGTGCTCGACCCGGACCTCGGCGGCGCCGGTGCCCACCGTGCGCCGCCAGCGATCGCCGGCCTCCTCCAGCGCCTTGTTCTTCGCCTCGCAGCGCGCCTGCAGGTCGTTGACGCGATCCTCCTGTTTGCGGGCCTTGGCGCTCTCCAGCTCGCGCTTGATCTGGCGCACCTCCTGCTCCAGCTCCAGCACCTCGGGCGGGCGGGCCGTGGCGGAAATCTTCACCCGGGCGGCCGCCTGGTCGATCAGGTCGATGGCCTTGTCCGGAAGGAAGCGGTTGGTGATGTACCGCTCGGAGAGCTCGGCCGCCGCAAGGATCGCCTCGTCGGTGATCGTCGCCTTGTGATGGGCCTCCAGGGTGTCGCGCAGGCCGTGCAGGATCATGATGGTCTGGGCGATGGTGGGCTCGGCCACGAAGACCGGCTGGAAGCGACGCTCCAGGGCTGCGTCCTTCTCGATGTTCTTCTGGTACTCGTTGAGCGTCGTCGCGCCGATCAGGTTGAGCTCTCCGCGCGCGAGGGCGGGCTTGAAGACGTTGGCGATGTCCAGGCCGCCCTCCCCGCCGCCCTGGCCAGCGCCGACGATGGTGTGGAGCTCGTCGATGAACAGGATCAGTTCGTCCTTGTGCTCGGCGACCTCCTGCAGAATCTGCTGCGCGCGCTCCTCGAACTCGCCGCGGTACTTCGAGCCCGCGACCATCGAATTGATCGACAGCTCGACCAGCCGCTTGCCTCGAAGCGCATCGGGCGCCTCGCCGGCCACGATGCGCTGAGCGAGGCCCTCGACGATGGCGGTCTTGCCGACGCCCGGTTCCCCAATCAGCACGGGATTGTTCTTCTTGCGCCGGGCCAGCACCTCGATCGCGGTCTCGATCTCGTTGGCGCGGCCGATGACCGGATCGAGTTTGCCGTCGCGCGCGAGACGGGTGAGGTCGCGCCCGTATTTGTCGAGGTTGGGCGTGTTGGTCGGCGTTTCGACGCGGCCTTCCTCGGCCCCGCGCCCGACCACCTTCACCACCTGCTGGCGCAACGCCTGCGGCGTAAGCCCGTAGCGACGCAGGATGTCGCAGGCGATCCCCTCGCCTTCTTCGGCCAGGCCGATCAGCAGGTGCTCCGGCCCGACATAGGAATGGCCGAGCTCGTGGGAGGCGGCGAAGGCGCGCCCGAGCGCGCTCTTCACGCGCGGCGTGACGCCGATCTCCCCACCTTCGTCACCGGCGTCGCCGCGGGGCGACTCCTGTTCGAGCTGCTGGCGGAGCTCGTCCGTCGACACCTTGAACTGTTCCATGACCGTCCGGACGACATCACTCTCGGTCAGCGCGAACAGCAGATGCTCGGTGTCCACCTCGCGGCGGCCGAACTGCACCGCCCGCTCGGCGGCCGACTGGAGGATTTCCTTCGCGTGTTCGCTCAGCCGCTCCTCTGGTTCGCCGATCCGCCGCGCTGCGGCACGAGCGGGAGGATCATCGGAGACCCGGCCCTGGCCATCGGCGCCGCGGCTGCCGAAGAAGCCGCCCGTCTCACCGAAGAAGTCGTCGAACAGGCTTCCGCGGCCGCCGAACAGCGACTCCAGCGGTGATGACGAGCGCTGTTGCGCCGCGAGCCGGCGGTAGTCCAGCTCGCAGAGGTTCAGGGTTTCGCTGTCGCCATTGCGGGTGACGCGGGCGCGCACGGTCGCGGGACGTACGCCGCAAAGATCGCAGAGCTCGGCCATGGTTCATTCCTTCTTTGTCAAGGCGTCGCTGCGGCCCGGGGACCGGGCCAACCTGTCGGGCGCCTAGGGCAGTGTCCGCGGCCAGTGCAGGCCGTCGTCGTCGTCCGCGGAGGACGCGTCGTCCTCGCGCAGCATCTCTTTGTCGAGCAGCCGCACCACGCGACCGCTTGTCGAGATCAGGCCGCGGGTCCGAAACGCCGTGAAGGTCCGGCTCACGGTCTCGCTCGAAAGGCCCAGGTAGTCGGCGATGTCGTAGCGCGACATCGGAAGCTCGATCCTGCCCCGGGATTGGGTTCGCCACGCCAGGTCGATCAGGAAGTAGGCCAGCTTCTCGAAAGCCGTGCCGTGCAGGACGTACATAAAGCGCTCGGCCGTACGGTCGCGGCTGACCAGCAGGCTCATCCAAAGCTCCTTGGCGGCCTCCTTGTCGATTTCCGCCAGGGCGTTGAGCCGCGTGACCGGACACTGCACCAGACGGGTCGCGTCCACCGCTTCGGCCGAGCAGTGGTGGATCTTTTCGCGCTCCATGCCGAAGATCTCGCCCGGGAGGTGGAAGCCGTGGACGATGCGGCGGCCGTCACGGTGCAGGGTGATGGTCCGGACCACGCCCGAGACAACCTGGTAGATGAACTCCGCCGGGTCGCTCTGCGCGTAGATCGTCGCCCCAGGCTCCCGCGACCGCTGGGCCCCCTGAAGCACAAGTCGTGGCGCCGGTCTGCGCCGCGGTGCGATCACCGGCGGCGTGATGGACCCTCGGCCCGCGCCGTCGCCGGCGCCGCCATAACCCTCAAACATGGCGGTTCTCCCATCGCGGGCGACATCGTGGGCCTCCGGCGCCGCGGCGCCACTTCGGACAGTCCCTAAGGGCGAATACTCGGAACCGCGCCCACGGCCCCGCACTGACGCGCGTCAGTGCCGCCGGACGTTCCGGCTGGGCATCTCCCGCAGACCGCCGAAATGGGGACGGACAAGGAGCAGGACCATGAAGTCTGACGAGGACATCCGGCACGACGTCGAGGCCGAACTGCAGTGGGATCCGGACATCCGCGCCGCCGACATCGCCGTTGCGGTCAAGGAGGGCGTCGTCACCCTGACCGGGTTCGTCCGCAGCTATGCCCAGAGGTGGCAGGCCGAGCGCGACGCCAAGCGGGTCAGTGGCGTCCGGGGGGTGGCCAACGACATCGAGGTGCGACTGCCCAATCTCGACGCGCGCCCGGACCCCGAGATCGCGCGCGACGCAGTCCAGGAGATCCGTTTCACGCTGCCCTACTCCGGCGAGAAGATCACCGTCACCGTCAAGAGCGGCTGGGTCACCCTCGAAGGCGAGGTTGAGTGGCACTATCTGCGCGAGCGCGCCGAGGAGGCCGTGCGACGGGTCCGGGGCGTGAAAGGCGTGACTAACCTGATCGCGATCAAGGCGAAGGTCGCCACGACAGTGGTGAAAAGCCAGATCGAGGACGCCCTCCGGCGCAGCGCGGAGACCGACGCCAAGACCATCACCGTGGAGGTGGATGGCGACAAGGTCATCCTGCGCGGACAGGTCCGTTCCTGGGCCGAGCGCCAGGACGCGGAACGTGCCGCTTGGCGAGCGCCCGGCGTCCGTGAGGTGCAGAACCTGATCGCCATCAAGGTGTGAAGGTCGGGGCGGCCGAACGTCGGCGGAGGCGTCCGGCCGCGTCGCACACCTTCGACCCCACGTGGAGGCGCACATGCTGCTGCCGACGACCATCACCTGGCTCATCGTGGCCAATGCCGAGCGTTGCCGCGCGCTCGAGGAACGCCGTCGCGGTGGCGCTCTCCGGGAACTGGAGGCTTGGGACTGCCGGCAGACCGAACAGGACCGCATGCATGCGCACCATGAGCCCGCGGTCGGTGGCCAGCGGTTCGGGTCCGGCCGCTCCGTCGTGAATCCGCGCGACCTCGATGCGCAGGCGGAGCGGCGCCTTCTCACCCGCTACGCCCACCAACTGAACCTGGCCGGCGTCAAGGGACGCTACGAGCGGCTCATCCTCATCGCCACGCCGCCGGCCCTGGGCGTGCTGCGCGAGCAGCTTGGACGTCCGGGCCAGCGATCCGTGGAACGGACCGCCACCTGCGACTGCCTGGAGGAACCGCCTGAGGCGCTGCGGGAGAGAATCCGGGCGCTGCGGGCGCCGCGCTGACGTACATCAGCGCCCCGGCGGTTCGGGCCCGTCACACTTCGGCGCGCCGAGAGGAGGACGCCATGCGGGCCGATAGCGATATCCAGCACGATGTGGAGCTTGAGATCCGGTACGATCCCGCGATCGACTCCCACGACATCGGCGTCAGCGTCCGTAACCGGATCGTCACCCTCACCGGCTTCGTCCGCAGCTACACCGAACACCAGCAGGCCGAGCGGGACGCCAAGCGCATCGTCGGCGTGGCCGCGATCGCCAACGAACTGCAGGTCAAGATCGCATCGGCAGAAGAGCGGCCGGACTCCGACCTGGCGCAAGACGCCGTGCTGGCCCTGGTCAGCCAGGTCCCATATCTCACGGGTGTCACGCCCATCGTCCGGAACGGCGATGTGACGCTGGAGGGCGAGGTCGAGTGGCGGTTCCAGAAGGAGCAGGCCGAGGAGGTCGTGCGTCGCCTGCGCGGGGTGAGGTCCGTGACCAACCTCATCCGGGTGAAGCCGCGGCTGCCGGCGGACGACATCAAGGCCCAGATCGAACACGCGCTGGTGCGCAGCGCCGACGTGGACGCGGCGCGGATCGTGGTCGAGACCGAGGGGGGCAAGGTGATCCTGAAGGGCATGGTCCGAACCCTTGCGGAGAAGGAGGACGCCGAGCGCGCGGCCTGGCAGGCGCCGGGCGTCACGGCGGTCGACAACCGGCTGCTGATCGGCGACACCGCGCTGCTGCCGTAGGCGGGCGTCTTGGACGAGCCATTCCTAGTTAAGGCCTTGATCCTGATGGCCGCGTCCGCGCTGGCCGTGGCCGCGTTCCGACGCGTGGGGCTGCCGGCGATCCTGGGCTATCTCGCCGCGGGCCTGGCCGTCGGGCCGCATGGCCTCAACCTCGTCGCGCCGGACGCGGCGACCCGCTTCCTGGCTGAACTCGGACTGATCTTCCTGATGTTCACGGCCGGGCTGGAATTCTCGGTGCCGGCCATGCTCGCGGCCCGCGGCGACGTCTTCGGGGCGGGCGCGTTGCACGTCGGATTGAGCGGCGTCGCGGGGGCCATCGTCGCGACGCTGCTCGGCGCCGACCCAGGCGGCGCTGTGCTCGTTGGCGGGGCCGTGGCGCTGTCCTCGACGGCCGTGGTGGTCAAGCAGTTGTCGGATCAGGGCGAGCTTGGGTCGTCCGCCGGGCGACGGATCCTCGGGTTGTTGTTGTTCGAGGACCTGGCCGGCCTGCTGCTCCTGGTGTGGGTGGGAGCCGCCGCCGGCGGGACGAACGCCCCGCCCCTCTCGACGCTGTCCCAGGCGGCGCTGGGCGGCGTCACGCTGGTCGGCGCGGCCGTGCTGGGGCGCCCTTTCTTCCGGGGCGCCCTCGCGTGGGTCGCGGAAAACCGGTCCACGGAGCTGCTCCTCCTCGCGATCCTGCTGCTCGCCCTCGGCGCCGCCTGGGTGGCCGGCCTGGCCGGCCTCGCCGCCCCCCTCGGCGCGTTCATGGCCGGCATGCTGGTCGGCGAGAGCGACATCCGCCATCACGCCGAGGACGACATCCGGCCGTTCCGCGATGTGCTCCTTGGACTGTTCTTCGTCACGGTCGGGATGGGTTTCGATCTCGACGCCGCCACCGCGCATCCGTTGGCGGTGCTGACGTGGTTCGCGGTCTTCGTGCTGGTCAAGCCTGCAATCCTCCTCCTTGTGGCCCGGCTGAGGCGCTGGCCCGGCGAGGACGGGCTGCGCGTGGCGGTGGCGCTCGCCAACGGTGGGGAGTTCGGCCTCCTCCTGCTCACCCAGGCCATGGCCTCGGGCCTGGCCCCACCGAGCCTCGCCGGGCCCGTCGCCCTCGCGCTCCTGGGCAGCATGAGCCTGGCCCCGGTCCTGATGCCGCGATGGTCGCTCCTGGCGCGCCGGGCCGTCTGGCTGGCGCCTCCGCAGGCGCGAACCGACATCTCCGCGGCATCGCAGGAGCTCGATCGACACGTCATCCTGTGCGGCTGCGGCCGGATCGGGCGGCCGGTGGCGGAAGCCCTCGAAGCGGCCGGGGTGGCCTATGTGGCCCTCGAGAAGGACTTCCCGCGCTACCGCCAGCTGCGAGGCCGCGGGCTTCACGTCGTGTTCGCCGACGCCAGCCGCCTGGGCGTCCTCGAAGCCGCGGGCGCCGCCCGCAGCCGGCTGCTGGTGCTGACCTTCGACACCGCGCGGGAAGCCGACCGCATTCTCGATTGGGCGCAGGCCAGCGCCCCGCAGGCTCGCCGGCTGGCCAGCGCCTCCGACGAGAACGCCGCGGCCGAACTCGTCGCTTGGGGCGCCGAGGTGGTGTTCCCGGAGAACCTGGCGGCCGGCCTCGGTCTCGCCGACCAAGCGCTTCTGCTGTGCGGCCTGGATCAGGACGCGGCGGCGCGCGTGGTGACCGACGTGCGCGAGCGCCTCAACCCGCGACTCGCCGGCTCCGGCGGCGTCTGAACCACGTCAGTCGGATCGGCTGCGCAAGGGCCTGAGCCCGGCGGCCGCGGCGGCCAGCACCGCCTCCGGGACGGTGTGGGCGCCGAGGCGCTCCATCACCCCGGCGCGATGGGTCTCGACCGTGCGGGGGCTGATCCCGAGTTCACGGGCGATCGTCTTGTTGGTGCCGCCCCTCAGAAGGCCCTCCAGGACATCCCGTTCGCGCTGCGACATCAGCGCGATCTGATTGCGCGCCATCTGGCCGGCGCGATCCTCCCGTTCGTCCTCGCGCAAGTCGGCCAGAGCCAAGGCCACGGCCGCCAGCACGGCGTCGATCCCTGCAGGGGCCGACAACACGTCGACCGCGCCGGACTTCATCGCGCGGATCGCCATGTCCACGTCTTCGTCCAAGCCCGTCTCGTAGATCAACCGCAGGTCGGCGCGCCGCTGTCGCAGGTCCGGCGCCAAGGCGAAACGCGACGCGCTCGCATCGTCCGTCCGGACGAGCACGCATCCGGACTCCAGGGCGAGGGCGACATCCAGGAACGCGCTCTCCGTCGCGAAGGTGGTCACCCGATGACCCGCGCGGCGCAGGTCGGCGGCGCGCTTTTCCCGCGCCGCGCGGTCGGTCCCTACAACATAGACGCCGAGGGGCGACCGATGACTGATGTCGTGGGCGATGCCGCCGATCTGGAGGACATGACCTTCGGCGTCGCGGATCGGGAAGGTCGTATCGCGCAGCCGGCGGACCACGCCGTCGGGCCGCAGGATGCGGTACTCGTGGGTGATGGTCTCGCCGCCTTCCGCGACCCGCTGCAGCGTCTGCAGCCGCGCCGCCCGATCCTCAGGATGGATGCAGTCGGTCCAGGCCCGCATGTCGGCCATCGCCACGTCCGGCGGCAGGCCACAAGCGAGCTCGAAGCCGGGGCTCAGGTATGCGAGCTGCTGCACATCGACGTTGACGATCCAGAGCACGTCGGCGGTGTTCTCTGCGAACCTCCGGTATTGCTCCTCGCTGCGCCTGAGCAGCGTTTCAGCGCGCTTCTGATCGGTGATGTCGAGGACCGCGCCGGTGAAGGCTACGGCCTCGCCGTCCTGGAACTGCGTCTGACCATGCGTGTGCACCCACCGCTCGGACCGGCCCTGCAGACCGAGGACGCGATACTGGATGTCGTAGACCCCGTCGCCGGCGGGATCGACCGCCCGATCGATGGCGGCCTGGACGGCTTCGCGATCGTCCGGATGCACGCCCTCCATCCACAGAGCTTCATCCGGCTCGACGCCGGCCGGAACGCCCCAGAGGGTCTTGAGCCGGTCGTCCCACTCCAGCAGGCCTGACCGCGGGTCCCACGCATAGGAACTCAGGCCCACAAGATCGCTGGCGGCCTTGAGGCGTCCTTGGCTCGAGCGGAGTTTGCGCTCTGCGTCCAGGCGCTGCGTCAGATCTTTGGTGAGGCATCCGGCCCCGATCATCTCACCCGCCTCATCCCGCAGCACGAAGAGGTCCCATTTCACCTTCTGGCTGTCCCCGCCGGCGAAGTGGTGGAAGTCGTACACGCCCTCCCATACGCCGTCGCGAAGGAGGGTGGGGAGCGCCACATCGCGGACGATCTCGCGATCGCCGGGCTGGAAGAGGTCCGACAACGACAAGGCCGACAGGTCGGCCTCGGCGGACAGTCCCGTCATTCGTCGGCCGTAGTCGTTGATGAAGAGCAGGCGGAACTCGGGGTCTGAGACGCCGACGAGGCAAGGCGTATCGCGCGCGACCCGCTCGAGAAGCGCTGAGGACACACGGAGCCCCGCGTCGCCGGCACGTACCATCAGCTTCCTCAGTCACATCTCCGGAAGCACTCGTACCTTCGGAAACGAAAAAGTCGGTCCCCCAACTCATCCGTAAGATACCTGAGGATGTTCCCGCTCTCCCCTTGAATCCGCCGTCCAGCCGCCGGGTCTCGCGCCGGGAGGCTGACGCGCATCAGTTCGGCCCCGCGCGCAGCCGGCTAGCGTGCTCTCGACAACCGATCGGAGGCTTGTGTGAGCGAGATCCTTCCGCCCGGCGGCGCGGCCCCCGGGTTCACGCTGCGGGTCACGCCCGACCAGTTCCTGTCGCTCAGCGAGCTGCGCGGCCGGCGCGTCGTCATCGCTTTCTACCCCGCGGACTGGAGCCCGGTCTGCGGCGACCAGATGACCCTCTATAATCAGGTCCTGCCGGAGATCCACGACCGCGGCGCCGAGCTCCTGGGGGTCTCCGTCGACGGGGTGTGGTGCCATCAGGCATTCTCCAAGGACCGCAACCTGCATTTCCCGCTGCTCTCAGACTTCGAGCCCAAGGGCGCGACGGCGCGCGCCTACGGCGCGTACCGGGAAGGCGAGGGGGTCGCCGAGCGGGCCCTGTTCGTCCTCGACGAGCAGGGCGTGATCGCCTGGAGCTTCCGCTCGGCCCTCGCCGTCAACCCGGGCGCCGACGGGTTCCTCGACGCACTCGATCGTATGTCCTCTCAGGAGCCGTCCCATGGCCATGCTCAAGGCGCCGCTGACGCCGCAGGATCACCGGCGCGGTGATCCCGACGCCCCTGTCGTTCTGGTCGAATACGGGGACTATCAGTGTCCCTACTGCGCGGCGGCCGAACCGGTCGTCGAGTCGGTGCTGCGCGGGTTCGGGCAGGATGTTCAGGGCGTCTTCCGCCACTTCCCGCTCTCGCAGGTCCACCCCCTCGCCGAGATGGCCGCCCAGGCCGCGGAGTTCGCGGGCGCCCACGGCGCCTTCTGGCCCATGCACACGGCCCTGTTCGCGAACCAGGAGAAGCTCAGCCTGCCCGTGATCTTCGCCATCGCCGGCGCTCTCAACCTGCCGCAGCCCGCCCTGCGCGTGGCGCTGGAAGCGGGGACATACGGCGGCAAGGTGCGCGACGATTTCATGGGCGGGGTCAGGAGCGGCGTGAACGGCACGCCCTGCTTCTTCGTCAACGGCGCCCGCCACGACGGCGGCTACAGTTTCGAGGCGCTGTCCGCCGCTGTCCTGGCCGCGCGCGCCGTGGCGGGCGCCGTTGACGAAGAAGCAGGG
>NZ_LSJI01000057.1 GCF_001557235.1 Phenylobacterium sp. CCH9-H3
CTTCGCCCCCGCCCCCTGGGTCGTCAGCGGCCCCGACGGCCTCAACCTGGTCGAGGAGGCTGCCGCCGACGCCGCCCAGGCCTTCGGCCGCATGTCCGCCTTCCAGGGCCAGATGGGCATGTTTGTCCGCGCCTACGCCTACATGCGCAGCCACGGCGCCGACGGCCTGCGTCAGGTGGCCGAGGACGCTGTCCTCAGCGCCAACTATATCAAGGCCCGCCTCTCCGACGTCATGACCCCGGCCTTCCCCGACGGTCCCTGCATGCACGAGGCGCTGTTCGACGACGCCTGGCTCGAAGGTACCGGGATCACCACCCTCGACTTCGCCAAGGCCATGATCGACGAGGGCTTCCACCCTATGACCATGTACTTCCCCCTGGTGGTGCACGGAGCCATGTTGATCGAGCCGACCGAGACCGAGTCCAAGCGCGAGTTGGACCGCTTCTGCGAGGCCCTGCGCGCTTTGGCCGAAACGGCCAAGCTTGGTGACGTCGAGCGCTTCAAGGGCGCACCGCACTTGGCCCCGATGCGGCGGCTGGACGAGACCCTGGCCGCCCGGAAGCCGAAACTGGTCTGGAAGCGGGAGTCCGGCGGCGCCTAAGTGACGGGAAATGCACAGGATCCTGTGCCAATCTGTGACAGTCCTGCACCGAGGTGTGGCGCCGGCGCCATGAGCTGGGGAATAGGCGCACGTTAGGAAAATTTAACGGCGCCTCGTCTTTACGATTCTCCCGTACGTACGCATATGAGGTGCGTGACGGCGGGTCCTCCCCGTTCCGCCGCGCACCCCCCAGGACTATCCAAGTGTCATTCGCCATGCCCTCTCTGCGCGTCTATCGCGCCACGGACGATCTCGCGCGCGAGATTGCCGGCCGCATCAAGCGGTTCGGGCTGGTGATGCTTGGCTTCGCGATCATCGTGGCGGGCATCGCCATCGCCCCCCTGCCGGGCCCCGGCGGGATCCCGGTGATCGTGGTCGGCCTGATGATCGTGCTGAAGAACTCGTTCAAGGCGCGCCGCCAGTTCGTGCGGCTGCACCGGGCCCACCCGCGGATGCTGTCGCCGATCCGGCGGCTGCTGCGACGCGACCCGGAGTTCATGGCGCTGTTCTACCATCAGACCCTGCGGGTCGAGCGTATTCTGCTGCCCCGGCGCATCCGCTTCGTGAAGCCGCTCCGCCGACGCTTCCGGCGCTAGCGACCTTCGCGCCGCACCGGCGGCGGGGTGCGCCCACGAACCCCACAAGGCTCATGCACAGTCCGGAAATCCGGCGCGTCTCCCCAGGTGGAGCGCCGCGGACTGATCATGTCATTGTGGGGTTCGTGGACAGGCGACGGACGCGCGGCGTTCCCCAACGCCAGGCGTCCGGCCACGGGCCACCGCGCCGCAAGGGCGCGGGCCCGATCTCGTCGAACTACTGCAGTTTCCCCGTCAGCTGACCGATCGCCTTGTCGATCAGCTGATCGGACTTCGCGCCGGCAAGGCGCTGGGTCAGCACGCGTTCGGCCATCTGGGCGGCCAGTTCGGCGGCGGCGGCCTTCACGTCCGCCGCCGCCTGGGCCTCGGCGATCTGGATGCGCTGCTCGGTCAGCTTCTGGCGTCGCGCGAGGCTTTCCTCGAGCTTGGCCTTGGCGTCGGCTTCGAACAGGCGGACCTGCTCCTGGGCGGCGGCGAGCATGTCCTCGGCCTGACGCTGGGCGGCGTCACGCTCGGCCTGCAGCTCCTGCAGGAGGCGCTGAGCCTCCTCCCGGATGCGGGCGGCCTCGTCCAGGTCGGACTGGATCTTCGCGGCCTGGCCATCCAGGGCGGCGGCGACCGCGCGGGGCGCCTTGGCCACGAAGATGACGATGGCCAGGAAGATCAGCAGGCCTGCGCCGACCCAGAACTCGGCCTCGGCGGGATTCAGGAACGCGGGCATCAGGCGACCCCTTCAGCGGCCTTGGCCTCAGCGGCCGTAACCGGCTTGCCGGTAAGCTTGGCGACGATCGACGAGGCGGTTTCCGCCGCGATCCCACCCACATTCGTCATGGCCTGATCGCGCAGGCCGCGGATGCGCACCTCGGCCTTGTCGATCTGCGCCGACAGTTCAGCATCCTGCGCGGCCTGGGTCTTGGCCATCTCGTCGGACGCCTTGGCGCGCGCGTCGGCCACCAGCTTGCGGGCGTCGGCGCGGGCCTTGTCGATGTCGGCCTTCACCGCCTCGGCCTTGGCGTCGGCTTCGGCCTGGACGCGGCGAGCTTCGCTCAATGCGTCGGCGATGGTCTGGGCGCGGGTGTCCGCCACCGCCCGGAAGCGCGGGACGAAGACCCGGGCGAACAGGACGTAGAGGATCGCGAACAGGATGAGGAGCCAGACGATCTGGCCGCCCCAGTACTCGAACTGGAACTGCGGCAGGCCGCCGCCGCCCTCGCCGTGGCCGGCCGCCTCGGTGGTCCCGGCAGGGACGCCGTGGTCGGACGCAGCGTGCGCGGCTTCGGCGGCGGATACGCCGTCGGAGGCGTCGACGGGCGACGCAGAATGGGTCTCGGTGGCCATCAGGCTCGTAAGTCCTTGTAGTCCGTCTGGAGGCGCGCCGCGTCGAAGCCGCGCGCCCTCGACGGGCGCGGGCTTAGCTGAAGAGGATGAGCAGGCCGAGCACGAAGGCCAGGATGCCCAGGGCTTCGGTCAGAGCCGCGCCGAGGATCAGGTTGGTGAACTGGCCGCCGGCGGCCGACGGGTTGCGCGTGGCGCCTTGCAGGAACCCGCCGAACAGGGTGCCCACGCCGATGCCCGCACCGATCATGCCGAGGGTGGCGAGACCAGCGCCGATGTACTTAGCCGCTGCCGGATCCATGTCTTAAGTCCTGTTGTTCGTTGAACGTTTGGGTTGGTGGAGAACGGCCGTCAGTGATGATGGCCGAGGTTGACCACGTCATTCAGATAGACGCAGGCCAGAACCGCGAAGACGAAGGCCTGAAGGAAGGCCACGAGGAACTCCAGGGCCGTCAGGGCCACGACGCCGCCCAGCGACAGCATGGCGCCCGGGATGCCCAGGAGGCCCAGCCCGCCGCCGGCCGCCAGCATGCCCAGCGAGACGACGAAGCCGGCGAACACCTTCAGGGCGACGTGGCCGCCCAGCATGTTGCCGAACAGACGAAGCGCCAGGGTGACCGGACGGAGCAGGAACGAGATGAACTCGATCGGCGTCACCAGGATCAGCATGTACCAGGGCACACCGGCCGGGACGAACAGCTTGTACATGTTCGCGCCGTTGCGGGCGAAGCCGATGATCAGGACCAGCAGGATGGTCATCGCCGCCAGCGTCGCCGTGACGGCGAGCTGCGAGGTGGCGGTGAACACCAGGAACAGGCCCAGCAGGTTCATCGCCAGGATGAACAGGAACAGGGTGAAGATGAAGGGGAAGAACTTCCGCCCCTCATGCCCGATGATCGAGGTCGTCAGGTTGTCGATGTAGTTGAACGCGGCCTCGCCCACCATCTGGAGGCGGCCGGGCACGACGGCGCCCTTGGACGTCGCCAGGGCGAAGAAGCCCGCGATCCCCGCCGCCGCCAGGGTCATGGCCAGCGTCGAGTTGGTGAACGCCATGTCGATGACGCCCACGCCCGGGATCGCGAAGTCCGGCAGATCCACGATCTTGTGGATCTCGAATTGATGCATCGGGTCGGCCATGCCGCCTCGAACTCCTTCAATCTTCCTCGTCGTCGTCCGGGGGCAGGTCTCGCGCGGGCCCTAGCTCCCGCTCGAGGTCGGCCGACATCTTGCGTGCCGAGCCCACCGCCATCCAGATCGACACGCCGAAGCCCACCAGGACTCCGACGATCATTCCCCAGGGGCCCGTTCCGGCCAGCGCGTCGACCGCCGCCCCGAACCCCAAACCGACAAACAGTCCCCCCAGCAACACGCCGAGGAGGCGATATCCATATCCGGCCGCCTTGACGCCATAGTCCTGTGGCGTCTGGACGGTCCGGGCCTCCAGAGCCCCCGCCCGAGCGCTCAGGCGCCGGAGCGCTTCCTCGCGCGTCTCGTCATGCTGCGGCATGGAAGGGAGGCCTCGCGCCCCGTCACCCCGGATGGCCGGGGCTTCAGGTCGCGCGGAACCTATAGACGCGTTTGCAGTGCGTCAAGATTCGTTCGAGACCATGTAAATTCTTGTTTTTATTTATTTATATCAACGCCCGATGATCGTGCGGGCGTGACGTTGCGTCACTGGGCGGCCATCGCCTCGGCTTGCCGCAGGTCCACCGAGACCAGTTGCGAGACGCCCCGCTCGGCCATGGTGACGCCGAACAGGCGGTCGGTGCGCGCCATGGTCACCGGATTATGGGTGATGACGATGAAGCGCGTCTCGGTTCGGCGGCACATCTCGTCGACCATGTTGCAGAAGCGGTCGACGTTGGCGTCGTCGAGCGGCGCGTCCACCTCGTCCAGCACGCAGATGGGCGCCGGCTGGGCCAGGAAGACGGCGAAGATCAGCGCCGAGGCGGTCAGCGCCTGCTCGCCGCCGCTCATCAGGCTCATGGTCGCCAGCCGCTTGCCCGGGGGACAGGCGTAGATTTCGAGCCCCGCCTCCAGCGGGTCGTCCGACTCGACCAGCCGCAGTTCCGCCTGCCCGCCCTGGAACAACGCGGAAAACAGCGTCTTGAAGTGCTCGTTGATCACGCCGAAGGCCGCCGTGAGCCGTTCGCGACCTTCGTGGTTCAGTTCGTCGATGCCCTGACGCAGGCGCGCGATGGCGCCGGTCAGGTCGGCCCGCTCGACGTTCATGGTCTCAAGCCGCGCCGCCAGTTCCTGCGCCTCTTCCTCGGCGCGCAGGTTCACGGGCCCGATGCCCTCGCGCTGGCGCTCCAGGTTGAAGAGGTGCGCCTCCATCCCCTCGGCGTCGGAGGGGATCGCCACGGCCTCGTCGGCGAGCTTCCGGGCCAGCTCGTCGGGCTCCACCTTGGCGGCTTCGCGGATGTTCTCGGAAACCTCCTTCAGACGCTGCACGGCGGCCTCGGCGTGGGCCGAGAGGCTGGCGCGCACCTCCCGCGCCTCGGACGCGGCGGCCTCGCAGGCGCGCAGACCCCGGTCGGCCTCCGCACGCTCGTGCTCGGCGGCGGCGAGCGCGTCCGACGTCTTCGCCCGGCGGGCCTCGGCCGCGGCCAACTCGTCCAGCAGGGCCGACTTGCGGCTTTCCAGCGTGGACGGCGCGTCCTGGGCCGCCGCCAGCGCGGCGTGCGCCTTGCCGCGCGCCTCGTCGAGCTGGGCGACCCGCTTGGCCGCCGCGCCTGAGCGGCGGGTCCAGTCATCGTGCTCCCGGGTCAGGGTCTCCAGGCGGCGCGCGCGGCCATCGCGCTCACGGATCTCCATCTCGTAGGCGGAGCGCGCCTGGGCGGCGGCCTCGCGGGCGGGCCCGGCGGCGGCGCGGGCCGCGGCGAGGCGCTCGGCGATGTCGCTCGCCTCCCCCTCGTCGCCCGCTTCGGCGACCACCGCGGCGAGCTGGGCTTCGTGCTCGGCGAACTCCGCTTCGAAACGGCCGATGAGGTCGTCCAGGGACGTGGCGCGCGCCTCCTTGAGCGCCGCCTCGCGGTCGAAGCGCTCCAGCGCGGTGCGGGCCTGGGCCGCGCGCTGCTCAAGGGCCGGCGGCTCGCGCCGGGCGGTCCGCAGGGCTTCGTCCGCGGCCCGCACCCGGGCCTGCGCCGCGTTGGCGGCCTCGCGCGCGGCGCGGGCGCGAGGCTCCAGCTTTTCGATCTCGGTCTCGACCTCGCTGAGGCGGGTCCTCTGTTCCAGTCGCACGGCCGCCGGCTTCGGCGCGTCGGCCCGGGCCGTGAAGCCGTCCCAGCGCCAAAGGTCGCCTTCGCGCGAGACCAGGCGACCGCCTGGGGGTAGGGCCTTCTGCAGCCGCTCGCCGTCTGCCCGATCCACCAGGGCCACGTAGGCGAGGCGGGCGGCGAGGGCGGCCGGAACCTTCACGAGGGGCGCAAGCGGCGTGGCGCCTTCGGGCCAGGCCGGGGCTGGCGCCTCGCGGCCGCCCCAATAGGCGGGGGCGGCCGGATCGAGCGACGCGTCCAGGTCGTCGCCGAAGGCGGCCGCCAGCGCCGTCTCATAACCGCGGTCCGGCGAGACCGAATCAAGGGCGGGCGCGAAGCCGCCGCGCCGCGCCTGGGCGACCAGCGCCGCCAGGGCGCGGGCCTCGGCGGTCAGCCGTCCGAGCTGTTCCTCCAGCTTGCGCGCCGCCTCGCGGGCGATGGCCTCGGCCTCGGTGGCCTTGGCGCGCTCGTCCTCCGCGGCGTCCAGCGCGGTGCGAGCGGCTGCAAGAGCGGCTTCCGCTTCCTCCAGCGCGGCGCGCGCGGCCGCGGCCTGCGGGTTGAGGATCGGCCCCAGGGCCTGGCGCTCCTGCCTGGCCTGGTCCAGGGCGCGCCGTGTGCGGGCGAGCCGCCCCTGGGCTTCCTCGACCCTGGCGCGCGCGGCGCGGCGCTGGGCCTCCTGGGCCGCGAACTCGCCGGCGAGGCGCTCGACCTCCGCATCGGCGGCGGCCCGCGCGACCTCGGCGGCCCGCGCCGCCGCCTCGAGCTCGGGCCCCCGCTCCGGCGCAGCTTCGATCTGACGCCGCAGCGCCTCCAGGTCCTCGGCCAGGCGCTTCAGCGCGACCTCGGCGTCGTCGGTGATGTGGGCCTCGCGGGCGCGATCGGCGTCGATGCGCTCGAGGTCGCCGGTGAGGCGCGCCAGTTCCGCGGCGTGCGCCTCCTCCTCCCGCTCCAGCCGATCCCTATCGATGGCCAGCTTGTGCAGGATGGCCGCGGCGATGGTCTCGGCCTCGCGCAGGGGCTTCAGCGCGGCCTCGGCCGCGGCGGCGCGAGCCGTGGCCGTGGCCGCCGCGCGCGCGGTTTCCTCCACAGCCCGGATGGCGGCCTGGCTCTCCGACACCAGGCGTTCGGCCGCCGCCTTCGCCTCGGCCCACTTGGCGTAGAGCACCGCGCCCTGCAGCGCCCGGATTTCGGCCGACAGGCGCTTGTACCGCTCGGCCTGCCGAGCCTCGCGCCGCAGGCGGCCGAGGTTGGCCTCCAGCTCCTGGGCCACGTCGTCCAGCCGGGTCAGGTTGGTCTCCGCGGCGCGCAGACGCAGCTCCGCCTCGTGCCGCCGTGAGTGCAGGCCCGACACGCCGGCCGCCTCCTCCAGGATCAGGCGGCGGTTCTGCGGCTTGGCGGCGATCAGCTCGGAGATCTGGCCCTGACGCACCAGCGCCGGCGAGCTCGCCCCCGTCGAGGCGTCCGCGAACAGGAGCTGGACGTCGCGCGCGCGCACCTCCCGGCCATTGATCTTGTAGGTCGAGCCTGCGCCCTTATCGATCCGCCGCACCACCTCGATCACGGGATGGTCGTTGAAGGCCGGCGGCGCCCGGCGTTCGGCGTTGTCGATGGTCAGTGAGACTTCGGCATGGTTTCGCGCCGGCCGGTTCGAAGCCCCCGCGAAGATCACGTCGTCCATTCCGCCGGCCCGCATGGCCTTGGCGGAATTGGCCCCCATCACCCAGCGGAGCGCCTCCAGCAGGTTCGACTTCCCGCAGCCGTTCGGCCCGACGATGCCCGTGAGTCCTGGCTCGATCCGAAACTCGGTCGGATCGACGAAGGACTTGAAGCCCGCGAGCCTGAGGCGCTGGAAGTGCACGGCCGGCTAGCGCCTCCCCGTGGACTTCGACGCCCGGGCGATCGCGGCGTCCAGATCGGCGAGGGTCGGCGTCTCCTGGTTGGGCAGCTGCACGCCGTTCACGAAGAAGGTCGGCGTCCCGGTGACCTTGTCGGTCCCCGTGGCGTACTCCAGCCGCGCCTGCAAAGCCTCCTGGGCCTTCGGGTCGGTGATGCAGGCCTCGAACTGGGTCTCGGTCAGGCCGTTGTTCTTCGCGATCTCCACGAAGATCGGCTTGATCGATCCGCTCTGCCAGCGGGCCTGGCTGCGGAACACCTCGTCGACGATCTTGAAGTAGCTCCTCCCGCCGTCGCACCGCGCCAGCATGAAGCCGGCGGCGGCCACCTGGGCCGGCGCGGTCAGCAGTTCGCGGATCGTGAAGCGCACCCGCCCCGTGTCGATGTATTTGGCCTTGAAGGCGGGGAACACGTCGGCGTGGAAGTGCGCGCAGTGCGGGCAGGTGAGCGACAGATATTCCACCACATGCACCGGGGCCTTGGGGTCGCCGAGGCTCATGTCGCCCGGCGCGGCCTTGAACTGGGCCCAGGCGGGCGCGGCCCCGCCGGCCGCCGTAGCGGCTGCGGCGACGATCGCGGCCCGGCGGGTGAACCTGGTCACGCTACTTGCCCGCCCCGGCGACGGCGGCTTCCAGCTCCTGCATCGAGAGCTCGCCCTCCTTCAGCTTCTTGCCGTTGATGTAGAAGGTGGGGGTCGAGGTGATGTTGCGGTTCTTCTGGGCCGCCTCGACCCGGGCGTTGAGGGCCTTGGCCGCGGCCTCGTCCTGGACGCAGGCGTTGAACTGGGCCTCGGTCATGCCGGCCGACTGGGCGACCTTCAGCAGCGTGCCGCGGGCGTCGCCGGTCCGGTACATCTCTTCCTGGCTGTGGAAGAGCGCATCGATCACGCTGAAATACTTGTCCTTGCCGGCGCAGCGGGCGACCAGCACGCCGGCCGCAGCCACGGCCTCGGGCGGCGTCAGGAATTCGTGGTAGGTCCACCGCACCTTGCCGGTGTCGATGTACTTGGCCTTGAACTCGGGGAAGACGTCGATGGCGAACCGGCCGCAGTGGCTGCAGGTGGTCGAGGCATATTCCTCGATGTGCACCGGCGCGTCGGCCTTGCCCATGGTCATGGCTTCGGTGGAGGCCGCGCCACCGCCGCCCCCGGCATTGTTGCAGCTCGCGAGCGCCAGGGCCGCACCCGCGGCGGCGGCGACCATCAGGAGACGGCGGCTGAGGATCGACATCGAAGACCTTCCGGCAGTTCTGAACAAAGGATTAAAGCGCGATTCCCGCGCGCCCCAAGCAACCCTCGCAAGAGGGGCCCGGCCGGCAGATGCCGATGGGACCGCGGCGGATATGTGTCAACCTTGGCCTTGGCGCTTCAGAACACCCCGTCCCAGAGCCAGCAACGCGTCCTTCAGCTTCCCGTCGGGCGCTCCGGCCAGGCCCTCCGCCAGCTTCGCCTCGGCCGCGGCGTCCAGCGGCGCGGCGCGGCGCCGGGGCGGCGGTTCGGCCTGGCGCTGCAGCGGCCCCTGCACGATCCGCAGCTTCTGGACGGCCTCGGGCCCGAGGAACACGTTCACGCGCGCCAGGATCTCGTGAGCCTGGTGCTGGATGATGGCGGCGGCCGGGCCGGCCACGCGGATCTCCAGCGACGACGCGCCGCCGTTGCGCCCGCGCACCAGCTTCACCGGCTCGGTCCGCCGGGCAATCTCGGACCCCACCACCTCGCGCCAGCGCGTGGTGAGCGCGCCCGCGCCCTGGCCGTACTTGGCGTCGAGTTCCTTCACGAAGCGGTTCAGGGCGCGCCCCGCCGGCGGCGCCGGCCGATACGGCGGCCGCGTCTTCTTCTCCGCCAGGATGCGGAGGGCTTCCTCGCGAGTGGGAAGTCGGCGGGCCATGGCTCCTTACTACCGCGCCGGACGCCGGGATGGTAGGCGGGCGCGTGAACCCCGAGACCCTCCGCACGCAGCTTCTCGCCTGGTATGACGCCAACGCCCGCGACCTGCCCTGGCGCGTGGGTCCGGCGGACCATGCCGCCGGCGGGCGCGCCGATCCCTATCGGGTGTGGCTGTCCGAGGTGATGCTGCAGCAGACCACGGTGCCGCATGCGACGCCCTATTTCCTGAAGTTCACGGCCCGCTGGCCCACGGTCGCGGACCTGGCGGGCGAGGCGGACGGCGAGGTCATGGCCGCCTGGGCGGGCCTCGGCTACTACGCCCGCGCCCGCAATCTGCTGGCCTGCGCCCGCGCCGTGGCGCGCGAGCATGGGGGCGTCTTCCCGGACACCGAGGAGGGCCTGCGCGGCCTGCCGGGCCTCGGCCCCTACACCGCCGCCGCGGTTGGCGCGATCGCCTTCGACCGGCCCGCCAATGTCGTCGACGGCAACGTCGAGCGGGTGATGGCGCGACTGTTCGCGGTGGAGACGCCGCTGCCCGAGGCCAAGCCCGAGCTGAAGCGGTTGGCCGCCGGCCTGGTTCGCGACCACCGCCCGGGAGACTGGGCCCAGGCGTTGATGGACCTGGGCGCCACCGTCTGCCGGCCGAAGGCGCCGCTGTGCGACCGCTGCCCGGTCGCGTCGCACTGCGCGGCCCTGGCGACCGGCGCCCCCGAGACCTATCCCCGACGAACCGCCAAGGCGGGGCGGCCGCATCGCCACGGCGTCGCCTACGTCCTGACCCGGGGCGAAGAGGTGGCCCTGGTCCGCCGTCCGCCCAAGGGGCTGCTCGGCGGCATGCTGGCCCTGCCCACGAGCGACTGGCGAGCGACCCGCTGGAGCGACGCTGAGGCGGCGGAGGCGGCGCCGGCCCCGGCCGCCTGGCGCGGCGTGGGCGAGGTGGAGCACGGCTTCACCCACTTCACCCTGACCTTGCGCCTGCTCCGCGCAGAGGGAGACGCGGCCGGCGTGATCTGGAGCCCGCGCCGCGACCTCGACGCCCTGCCCAGCGTGTTCCTGAAGGCTGCGCGGACGGCGCTGGCGAACCTGCTCTAGCGACGGCGCGGGAAGGCGACGCTGAGGATCGCGAAGCCGGCCAGCGACAGGGCCAGGGCCGTCGCCGGGATGGCGGGCACGCCCCAGGCGGCCAGCGAGGCCCCGCCCGCCGCCGAGCCCAGCGCCTGGCCGACGGCGATCACCGAGCCGTTGAGGGCGAGCGCCACGGGCGCCCCATCGGTCATCTGGATCAGCCGCGACTGGATGACAGGCGTGATCGAGAACAGCGCCGTCGCCGCCACGAGGATCGCGAGCGCCACCAGGAGCTGGCTCGGCAGGCCGGGCGGGAGCGCATGGTGGGTGGCGGCGAAGTGGAGGCTCATGGCCACGCCCTGGATCGCGAAGCCCTGCATGATCCAGGCCTTGCCGACATTCCGGTCGGCGGCGCGACCGCCGAGCCAGAGGCCGATGATCGAGCCGAAGCCGATCATGGCCTGGAACGCCCCGACGCCGGCGCCGGTCACGCCAGCCCCGACCCGCACGACGGGGGCGATGTAGAGGTTGAGCGTCATGTTGGCGGCGAACACCAGGAAGGTGGTCAGGTACAGCGGCCAGATCGCCGAGACGGCGACGGCGCCGCCTTCCCGCTTCGGCGGCGCGGGCGCCCGCGGCAGGAACAGCGCCACGGCCAGCAGCGCCGAGGCCGAGAGCAGCGCCGCGAACAGGAAGGTGGCGCGCCAGCCGAACAGCGAGCCCACCACGCTGCCCATCGGGATGCCCAGCACGAAGGCCAGGGTCATGCCGCCGGCGACCATCGCCAGCGCCGACCCGCGCCGCTCGGGCGGGACCATCGAGGCCGCCGCGACGCTGGCCGCCGGCCCCGACATGGCGCCGGCGAGTCCCGCCAGGCCGCGCAGGCCCAGCAAGGTCTCGAAGTTCGGCGTCACGGCGCAGGCCAGGTGCAGCAAGAGGCCGAAGCTGAGGCCTGCGAGCACCACAAGCTTGCGGTCGAACCTGGCCAGCACATGGGCGGCCACAGGGCCAAGCACGGCGGAGGTCAGGACGTAGGCGGTCTGGAGCTGGCCGGCGACGGCGGTCGAGACGCCCAGGTCCGCCGCCATGGTTTCGAGCAAGCCGGCGAAGATGAACGCCGCCGAGCCGAACGCGAACGTCACCATGGTGAGCACGAACACGCGCGGATTCATCGCCGCGACCTGCCCATGCCGTCACCCCCGTTCAAAACACCTGTTCGGATCAGGGTGACCGAAGAACCGGTACGGGGTCCAGCGACTTCCCCCGCTCAGCGGCGGAAACCGGTCAGATCGGCATCTGCGCCCGGACCTTGGCCCGCAGCACGTCGATGGGCGCCAGGCCCTTGTCGGTCTTGAAGTGCCAGTAGGTCCAGCCGTTGCACGCCGGCGCCGACTGGACCATCGCGCCCATCTTATGGATGGACCCCGACAGCTCGCCCACGACCAAGCTCCCGTCGGGCCGCACCCGCGCCGCGTTCTGGCCGCGGGGGCAGTAGAGCACGTCGCCGGCCCGCAGCAGCCCGGCCTCCACCAGGCTGCCGAACGGCACCCGGGGCTCCGACTTCTTGGAGCCGGTGACCGCCATCTCCTCGGCCGTGGCCGGGATCACCCGGGCGATCCGCGCCTCGGCGATGGCCGCGTACTCGGCCTCGCGCTCGATGCCGATGAACTTGCGGCCCAGGCGGCGCGCCACCGCGCCGGTGGTGCCGGTGCCGAAGAACGGATCCAGGATCACGTCGCCCGGCTTCGTCGAGGCCATGATCACCCGGTGCAGCAGCGCCTCGGGCTTCTGCGTCGGATGGGCCTTGTCGCCCTTGTCGTCCTTCAGCCGCTCCTCGCCCGTGCACAGCGGCAAGGTCCAGTCCGAGCGCATCTGCAACTCGTCGTTCGCCATCTTCATGGCGTCGTAGTTGAAGGTGTAGCGGCGGCCACCCCGGCTCTTGGCGGCCCAGATCAGGGTCTCATGCGCGTTGGTGAAGCGGGTGCCCTTGAAGTTCGGCATCGGGTTCGACTTACGCCAGACGATGTCGTTCAGGATCCAGAAGCCCAGGTCCTGCAGCGTCGCGCCCACGCGGAAGATGTTGTGGTAGCTGCCGATCACCCACAGCGCGCCGTCGTCCTTCAGCACGCGCTGGCACTCGGCCATCCAGGCCTTGGTGAAGGCGTCGTAGGCGGCGAAGCTCTCGAACTGGTCCCAGTGGTCGTCGACCGCGTCGACCTTGGAGTTGTCCGGCCGCAGCAGGTCGCCGCCAAGCTGGAGGTTGTAGGGCGGGTCTGCGAACACGAGATCGACCGACCTGTCGGGGAGCTTCTTCAGCTCCTCCAGGCAATCGCCGTTCAGAATGGCGTCAACCGGCAGCCCCATGGCCCAACCTCAAACACAACAGAAGGCGTGAATCTTCAGGCCAACATGGTGAACAGGCCGTCAACGGCCGATTGGGCAGATCTCAGGCTGCGAGCGCGGCGCCGACGTGTCGTTCCAAGGCGCCGAGCAGCTGGGGCACGGAGACCGGCTTGTTCAGGTGGCCGTCGGCGCCGGCGCGCGCGCCTTCGTCCACGTGGGCCTGCAGACCGTTGGCCGACACGATGAGGATGGGCATGCGCGGGCGGCCCTGCTCCGCCTCCCACGCACGGATGCGCCGGGTGGCCTCGAAGCCGTCCATCACCGGCATCTGGATATCCATCAGGACGGCGTCGAAGCCCCCTGTGACAGCCGCCTCGACGCCGGCTTGCCCGTCTTCGGCCTCCGCGTGCTCGATGCCGGCGGAGTCCAGGATCAGCGCCAGGACCTGGCGGTTGATCTGGTTGTCATCGACGATCAGCACCCGGAAGCGGCCCGACTCGCCCGGCGGCTGCGCTTCGGCCGGCATCACGACCTGGGGCTGCGCGAGGGCCGGGACCTCCAGGGTGAACATGAAGGTAGAGCCCTGGCCCGGCATGCTCACGCAATCCAGCTCGCCGCCCATCAGGGCCACGTACTCGCGGCAGATCGCCAGGCCGAGACCTGCGCCGCCATGCTTTCGGGTCGAACTGTCGTCGGCCTGCTGGAAGCGGCCAAACAGCGTGGCCTTCATCGCCTCGTCGAAACCCGCGCCGGTGTCTCGGACGCGGAACGTCACGCGATCGCCCTCGCGATCCAGGACGATCGCGACCTCACCGGCGTCGGTGAACTTGACCGCATTGCTCACCAGGTTGCCCAGCACTTGGCGCAGGCGTGTGGCGTCGCAGGTTACCCGCGCCCCGGCGCCGGGCGAGATCTCCACCCGCAGGGCAAGACCCTTCTGCTGCGCACGTGGCGCGAAGAGGCCCCGGACGGACTGGGCCAGCTCGTCCAGCGCCACGACCTCGGGGCGCAGCTCGGCGGCGCCCGCCTCCACGCGGGCCAGATCGAGGAGGTCGGCCAGCAGGGAGTTCAGCAGCGCCCCGGAGGTGCGGATCACGCCCACCAGTTCCTGCTGGGTGGCGGAAAGCTTACTGTTCGCCAGCACGTCCGCCACGCCCAGCACACCGTTCAGCGGCGTGCGTATCTCGTGGCTCATGTTGGCCAGGAACTGCGACTTCGCGCGGTTCGCCGCCTCGGCCGCGTCGCGGGCCTGGGCGAGGGCCCTGGCGCTCTCCTGGACCTCGGTGATGTCGGTCACGACGGAGACCCCGCCGCCGTCCTGTGTGGTGAAGGCCTCGTGGCGCATCCAGCGGCCGTCGGGCAGCTTCAGCTCCAGGCTGGCCGAGCGGCCTTTGCGCGGCTGCGTGTGGTGCTTGGGGCTGTAGTCGATCTGCGGCTCCCAGCCGGCGGCCAGGACCCCGGCGATCAGCTCGTCGCGCGTTACGCCCCCAGCCAGGGCCACATCGGCGCTGGCCATCAGATCCCCGTAGGCCCTGTTCCAAGAGACCAGGCGGCCGTGAGCGTCGAAGAACGCCAGTCCCGACGACACCGCGTGCAGCGCGTCGCGCAGGCCGTTCAGCGTCGATCGCCGGCCGAGGCCTTCCATCCAGATCAGGCTGGAGGCGCCCGCCAGGATGAAGCCCGCCATCAGCGCCGTGGCCAGGGCCAGCGGTGCGCGGCCGATCAGCTCTTCCGGTATGGCCAGCGAAGGATCGGGCACGAGCTTCAGCGCGGTCATCGCGGTGAAGTGCAGTCCGACGATGCCCAGCAACAGGATCGTGGCGGGCGCCACCCAGCCCGCGCGGCCGTTGAGCCGGCGGCGCGCCTCGAACGCCGCCGCGCCGCCCACCATGCCGACCGCCACCGCGGCGATCACATAGGCCAGGTCCCACTCGATCCGGGCCGAGGCTCGCATCGCATTGATGCCCATGAAGTGCATGGCCGCCACCGACAGGCCCGTCAGAGCGCCGCCCGCCCAGGCGATGATCCGCCCCGACTGCAGCACGGGAACCGCGAAGCCTGCCCCCATGCCGACCACCGCCATGCCCAACGACAGCGCCGTGGTCGACATCTCATAGCCCGTGGGCATCTGCGGCAGGTAGGCCAGCATGGCGATGAAATGGGTCGCCCAGACGCCGCAACCGGCCGCCACCCCGGTCAGCCCGATCCAGGCCCAGCGCGACGCGCCCGGCGCCTTCAGGCTGCGGATATGGAAGCCGAACGCCGCGCTGCACCCCAGGGCGCAGGTCAGCGCAGCCAACACGACCAACCTCAGGTCATGCTCGACCAAGATGCACGTCAGGACGGAGAACATGGACTGCCCGGGTTCAAATCGGGACGACGCTACGCCAACTGCGTTAAGATTGACTGCTCGACTTCGCGCGAGACGATGATCGAATCAGCATCACATCCTGGAATAGAAATTCGCGGAATCGTCGGCTCGGCGCGTCACGCGAGGGCTCAGCCCTCGAACGGCAGCTCGTCCTGAAGATCGCCTTCGAGCCGCGGATCCTTGCCCGCCAGCACCAGTTTCACCGGTCGCCAGGCGCGCCGGTGGATCTCGCACGGGCCCAGGCTCACCAGGGCCTCCACGTGGGTGGGGGCGTTGTAGCCCTTGTGGCTGGCGAAGCCGTAGCCCGGATAGAGCGCATCCATCTCCATCATCAGCCGGTCGCGGGCGACCTTGGCCAGGATGGAGGCCGCCGCGATCGACTTGGACTTGCCGTCGCCCCCCACCACCGTCTTCACCTCGCAGGGCAGCTTGAAGCGGTAGTTCCCGTCCACCAGGGCGAAGGTTGGCTGAACGCTCAAGGCCTCGATCGCCCGGCACATGGCGAGCCCGGTGGCATGCAGGATGTTGAGTTCGTGGATCTCCTCGACGCTGGCGAAGCCCACGCCCCAGGCCAGGGACTTGGCCTTGATCTCGATCTCCAGCGCCTCGCGCGCCTTGGCCGTCAGCTTCTTGGAATCGTCCAGGCCCTTGGGGATCTTCCGCGGGTTGTCGTGCAGGATCACCGCGGCCGCGCTGACCGGCCCGGCCCACGGGCCGCGCCCCGCCTCGTCCACGCCGCACACCGGGCCGCCGACGAAGGTCTTTTCCAGGAGAAGCGTGGGACCCTTGGCCATCAGCGCGCCAGCGTCTTCACCTGGTCGTGCCGGAAGCAGCAGGTGAAGTGGTCGTTGACCATCCCCACGGCCTGCATCCAGGCATAGACGATCACCGGGCCGACGAACTTGAAGCCCCGAGCCTTCAACGCCTTCGACACCTCGACCGCCAGCTCGGTCTGGGCGGGGACCTCCCCGAAGGCGTTCCACCGGTTCTGGATCGGCTTGCCGCCCACGAAGCCCCAGCAGAAGTCCGAGAAATCCTCGCCGCGCGCCTGCATCTGCAGATAGATCTTCGCGCTCTCGATGGCCGCGTCGATCTTGGCGTTGGAGCGGACGATGCCGGCGTCGGCCATCAGCCGGGCGCGGTCGGCCTCGCCGTAGCGGGCCACTTTCTCCGGGTCGAAATTGTCGAAGGCCGCACGGAAGGCCTCGCGCTTCCTCAGGATCGTGATCCAGGCGAGCCCCGCCTGGAACCCATCGAGGACGAGCTTCTCCCACAGCGCGCGGGAGTCATATTCCGGCACGCCCCATTCGGTGTCGTGATAGGCCTCGTACAGCGGGTCGCCGGCCATGCCGCGCCATTCGCACCGAGTCAGGGTCCCAGTCATCGGCGGCACTCTCAGCGCAGCCGGCGGCTGGAAACAAGGGGCCAAAGTTTCGATGGCGTTCGAAGGCTTCCAGTTGTCGCAGGTGAAGACCGGCGAGGTCTCGCTCCGCGTTCGCCGCGGCGGCTCGGGGCCGCCGGTGCTGCTGATGCACGGCTATCCGGAGACGCACATGATGTGGGCCAAGGTCGCCGAGGGTCTGGCGCGCGACTTCACCGTCGTCTGCTTCGACCTGCGCGGCTACGGCGGCTCGACCGCGCCGCCTGCCAGTGAGGACCATGAGACCGCGTCCAAGCGCGCCATGGCCCGGGATGCCATGGCCGTAATGCGCCATTTCGGCTTCGAGACCTTCGACGTGGCCGGCCACGACCGGGGCGGACGTGTCGCCTACCGCCTCGCCCTCGACCACCCCCAGGCCGTGCGTCGGCTGTCGATCCTCGACATCATCCCGACGGGCGAGGTCTGGGCCCGCGCCGATCGCCGGTTCGCCCTGGGCTATTGGCACTGGCCGTTTCTGGCCCAGCGCTACCCGCTGCCCGAGCGCCTCATCGGCGCCGATCCGGAGTCCTTCTTCTTCGGCCTCCAGTACCCCGACGCGGGCCGAGACTTCGACCCTGAGGCCTACGCCGACTACGCTGCTGCGGTGCGAACGCCCTCCGTCGTCCACGCCATGTGCGAGGACTACCGCGCCGGCGCCGGCTACGACCGCCGCCTGGACAACGAGGACAAGGCCGCCGGCCGCAAGGTCGCCTGCCCGATCCAGGTGCTCTGGGGCGGCAAGGGCGCCCTCGCCGCCTGGTACGACACCCTCGCCATCTGGCGCGAATGGGCCGACGACGTCCGCGGCCAGTCCCTCGACTGCGGCCACTTCATCCCGGAGGAAAAGCCGGCGGAGACGCTGGCGCTGCTCCGGGCGTTCTTCGGAGAGCGGTAAACATATCACCCTTTGTCATCCCGGTTTCGCGGCACGCGAAGACCGGGATGACAGCCGTGGCTAAGCCGCGGACTCCGCCATCGCGCCGGCCATCCAGTCCGGAACCTCCGCCCGCGCCGGCCGGCCGTGGACGGTCAGGTCCGCCCCCAGGGCCCGATCAAGTCGCACGAGGGCGATAGCGCGCCCGTCACCGCCAGAGAGCACCTCGCCCGCACGCAGCTCGCCGTTCAACACCTCGGTCCCGGGCGCCGGCGCCGGCCCGTCGAACACCAGCGGCAGCATCCGGTTCTTGATGGTTCCCCGGCGCTTCATCCGCGACGTGGTCTCCTGGCCGACGAAACAGCCCTTCTTGAAGTCGATACCGTTCAGCAGGTCGAAATTGGCTTCGATGGGATAGGTCTTGTCCGTGCCCCAGTCCGCCGGACCCGGCACGCCCAGGGCCAGCTTCTGGGCCTCCCGCTCGGCCTCGCTCGCCAGTTGCGCGCCCGGCGGGGCCTTAACCCCATAGCCGCGCCAGCCCAGCTCCGGCAGCCGCGGGTCGCGGACCCACCCCGCCCGGTCCGGCGGATCGCCGCCGAACAGGATGCTCACTTGCGTATCGTCCGCCGCGATCTCCACCTTGGCCCGCAGGCGATAGAGGGTCAGGCGCTGGATCAGGGCGTCGCGGTGCGCGCCCTCGACGTCCAGCCAGGCGCCGTCGCCGCTCGGGACCACGAACAGGTCGTAGAGCAACCGGCCCTGGGGCGTCAGCAGGGCCCCGAACCGCGCCTCGCCCACCGCCAGGGTCTCGACATCCTGGGTGATCAGCCCCTGCAGGAAGCTGCGCCAGTCGGGGCCGGAGAGGGCGATGAGCGAACGGCTTGGCAAGTGCGCGAAGGTGACAGTCTGCGACATCCCGACAATTTGGGGCCGCGCGGTGTGGAGCGCCAGCGGCCGCATGCGTATAGGAATGCCGATGTCGGCTTCCTTCCCGATCCTTTTCATCACGGCCACCCGGATCGGCGACGCCGTGCTGTCGTCCGGCCTGATCAAGCGGCTGGCCGACGAGATCCCCAACGCCCGCTTCACCATCGTCGCCGGTCCTGACGCCGCGCCCCTGTTCGCCGCGGTTCCGAACCTGGCCCGGGTGATCGTCCTGGAGAAGTCGAAGAGCGGGAGCCACTGGTTCGAGCTCTGGCAGAAGGTGCGCCAGACCAACTGGGGCCTGATCGTCGACCTGCGCGGCTCGGGTATCTCGCGCTTCCTGTCGACCAAGCGCCGCGCCATCCATCGCAAGAGCGTCCAACCGGCGCACAAGGTGCTGGAGGCGGCGAAGGTCCTGAAGATCGAGGACGAGCCGGCGGCGCCCCACATCTTCACCAATGCCGACGTCGAGGCCTATGCGGACGAGCTGACCCGCGGCGCCGGTCCCATCCTGGCCATGGCGCCGGCGGCCAACTGGGTGGGCAAGACCTGGCCCGTCGAGCGGTTCAGCCAGGTGGCCATGACCCTGCTGCACGGCTACGGGCCGCTGGCGGGCGGGCGGCTGATGGTGTTGGGCGGGCCCAGCGACGAGAGCCTGGCGCGGTCGCTGAAGGATTCCGCTGGCCGACGCTTCATCAACCTGGCCGGCAAGGTCGACCTGCTGACCGCTTTCGCCTGCCTGAAGCGGGCGCGGTTGTTCATCGGCAACGACAGCGGCGCCATGCACCTTGCCGCCGCCGCCGGCTGCCCGACCATCGGCCTGTTCGGCCCCTCCGACGAGCGCCTCTATGCGCCCTGGGGCGAGCACGCGCGAGTGGTGCGCGGCCCTCGCTCGTTCGAACAGATCCAGGCGGTTGACCCTGGCTTCGGCCAGGCGCTGTGTCACATGATGGACCTGCCGGTGAAGACGGTCCTCGCCGCCGCCAACGACCTCCTGAAAGCCACGGAACCCCGGAATGCCTGACACCACCTACGACCTGATCGTCCGCGGCGGCGAAGTGGTGAACCACGCGGGGCGCGGGGCGGCCGACATTGGCATCCGGGGCGGCAAGTTCGCGGCCATCGGCGACCTCTCCCAGGCCTCGGCGGGCGAGGTGTTCGACGCCACCGGCCTGACGGTCATGCCGGGCGTCATCGACACCCAGGTCCACTTCCGCGAGCCCGGCCTGGAGTGGAAGGAGGACCTGGAAACCGGCTCCCGATGCGCGGTGCTCGGCGGCGTGGTCGCGGTGTTCGAAATGCCGAACACCGAGCCGACCACCACCGACCCGGACGCCCTGGCCGACAAGCTGAAGCGCGCGAACCACCGCATGCACTGCGACCACGCCTTCTACGTGGGCGGCACGCACGAGAACGCCGCCTTCCTGGGCGAGCTGGAGCGCCTGCCGGGCTGCTGCGGGATCAAGGTTTTCATGGGCGCCTCCACCGGCACCCTGCTGGTGGCCGACGACGAGGGCGTCGAGCGGGTGCTACGCAGTATCAATCGCCGCGCCGCCTTCCATTCCGAGGACGAATACCGCCTCGCCGACCGCCGCCCCCTGGCGCGCACCGGCGACTGGACCAGCCACCCCGAGGTCCGCGACGCCCAGTCGGCGATCCAGTCCACCGAGCGGCTGGTCCGCCTGGCCCGCAAGACCGGCAAGCGCATCCACGTCCTGCACGTGACGACCAAGGAGGAGATCGCCTTCCTCGCCGGCCACAAGGACGTGGCGTCCGTCGAGGTCACGCCCCAGCACCTGACCCTGGCCGGACCGGAGGCCTACGAACAGCTGAAGGGCTTCGCCCAGATGAACCCGCCGATCCGGGACGCCGCCCATCGGGCGGGCCTGTGGGTCGGCGTCGCCAACGGAGTAGCCGACGTCCTGGGCTCCGACCATGCGCCGCACACCCGCGAGGAGAAGGCCCGCCCCTACCCGGCCTCGCCCTCGGGCATGCCGGGCGTTCAGACTCTGCTGCCGGTCATGCTGACCCACGTGGCCGACGGGAAGCTCAGCCTGGAGCGCCTGGTCGACCTCACCAGCCACGGCGCCCAGCGCATCTTCGGCCTGGCCGACAAGGGCCGCCTGGCCGTGGGCTACGACGCCGACCTGACGATCGTGGACCTCAAGGCCCGGCGCACCCTCACCCACGAGCAGATGGCGACCCGCGCCGGCTGGACCCCCTTCGACGGCTTCGAGGCCAAGGGCTGGCCCAAGGCCACCATCATCCGCGGCCGGGTGGTCATGCGCGACGACGAGATCGTCGCGCCCAGCCTGGGCGAGCCGGTGCGGTTCCTGGAGACCCTGCCGGCCGACGCCTGAGGCGTCAGTCCAGCGACGCCAGCACGTCGCGGGCGAACTTCTGCTCGTCGAACCGCGCCGCCGCGGAATCGAAGCCGCGGCGGACGATGACCACCTTCTTGGACGGCACGATGAACACGTACTGCCCGCGGTTGCCGTTCATGCCGTAGGTCCCCTCCGGCAGGCCCTGCCCCGGACCGTACAGCCAGAAGAACGCACCATAGCCCGGCCCCTTCTCGGGCTGCGCCGGCCCCGGCGTGGCGACGAACCGCGACCAGCCCTCCGGCAGCAGGCGCTCGCCATTCCACACCCCGTCGTTCTGGTAGAGCAGGCCCAGCCGCGCCAGGTCCCGGGCCGTGGTCCAGACCTGGCTGGAGAGGATGTAGTTCCCCTGCCAGTCGGTCTCCGGCGTCGTGTGGCGCATGCCGATCTTCCAGAGCAGTTCGGTGAAGGGGAACGCCAGCGCGTCCGGCCCATCGCCCAGGGCCGCGCGCACACTGCGCGCCGCCAGCAGCGTGTCGTTGTTCGCGTACCGGAAGCGGCTGTCGGGCGCGGCCTCCAGCGGCATCCGCGTCGCCCACTCCGTGACCAGGCCGCCCCCCACATAGACCTCGTCCGTGCGGTTGCCCGGCCCGTCGGTCCAGAGGCCGGAGCCCATGTGCAGCAGCTGGGCCATCGTGATGGCGGCCCGGGGGTCGCCCGGCGCCCGCCACTCCGGGATGTCCGCCGGCGCTTCGACGTTCACCTTGCCCAGCTGCGCCGCCCGGCCGACCACTGTGGCGGTCAGGCTCTTGGCGGCCGACCAGGTCCGCTGCGGCGTGTGCAGATCATAGCCGGGCCGGTAGCGCTCGCCGACGATCCTCCCGTCCTTCACGATCACCACCGCGGTGGTCTTGCCGCCGTAGACGCCCGGGTCGAACGCCTGCGCCAGCAGCGGCTCCAGAGCTTTCGGCGTCCTGGCCGTGGCCTTCTCGTCGCCGTCGGGCCAGTTCGCCTTCCCGGCCGGCGGCGGCTGGATATCCAGGCGCGGCAGCTTCGCCACGGCCTCCGCCCCCGCCCCGATCGGCAGTTGCGCGCAGCCCAGACTCGGCCGCCAGGCCGCGATCCGCGGCGGCAGCTTCGGATCGAACGCCACGCTCACCGTCTTCGCCTGCCGGTCGACCACCGCCGGCAGCGTCCGCACCAGCGCCTGGTAATCCGGATATATCCCCTCCAGGTCGTCGGCCGCGATCTCGGCCTCGGGCCGGCCGGCGTTGAAGACCCCGCTGCAGAGGAAGGCGGCCTTGTAGCCCGCCGCCAGCGCCCGCACGTGCGGGTCCTCCGCCGCCGTCGCGCTGTTGGCCAGAACCGCCGCGGCCATGGCCGCCAGAAAAATCGACCGCATGTGGCAGACCCCTGTCGAATCGGGCGGACGACGCCCGTCTCCCCGGTGACGCACGCTTGCGCGTCGCGCAAACTTCAACGCCGGAGAGGACCCAAATGAAATACATGCTGATGCTCTACGAGCCCGAAGGCGCCTACGAGGGCGAAGCGGGCCAGAAGACCCTCGCGGAGATCATCGCCCAGCACATGAAGCTGGCCGAGGACCTGGTGGCGGCGGGCGTCGAGTTTTCCGGCGAAGAGCTGCAGCCGACCCGCGCCGCCCGCACGGTGCGCACCGATGCGGACGGGGCCAAGACGGTCCACGACGGTCCCTTCGCCGAGACCCGCGAGCACCTGGGCGGCTTCTACGTGATCGATGTCCCCGACCTCGAAGCCGCGACCGCCTGGGCCCGCAAGGTTCCGATCATCCCGGGCGGCAAGGTCGAGGTCCGCCCGGTGGTCGCCCACTGATCCGGCGGAGGAACCGATGCAATACATGATCCTGATCTATGAACCCGAAGGCGCGAGGGCGAGACCGGCCAGGCGGCGCTGACCGACATTGTCGCGAAGCACATGGCCCTGGCCGCCGAGCTCCGCGCCAGGGGAGTGATGAAGGGCGGCTCCGGCCTTCAGGACACCTCCACCGCCACCACAGTCGTGACCCGGGGCGGTCAGCAGACCCTCCACGACGGCCCCTTCGCCGAGACCCGCGAACACCTGGGTGGCTACTATCTGATCGACGCGCCCCACCTCGACGAGGCGCTCGCCATCGCGCGGCGCGTCCCGGTCGTCGACGGCGGCAAGGTCGAGGTCCGCCCTCTGGCTGTTTACTGACCCATGCGACGCTTCGGCCAGGACATCTCCGTCGCCCGTCCGCGGGTCGTGGCTGCTCTGGCCGGGCGCCTGCGCGACCTCGACCTCGCCGAAGAGGCGTTCGCCGAAGCCGCCGCCGCCGCGCTCGTGGCCTGGCCGAACCAGGCGCCGCGCGATCCCGCCGCGTGGCTGTGGCGCGCCGCGCTGCGGAGGGCGATCGACGCCAAGCGGCGGGCCGCCGTGCGCGCGCGGGCGGTGCTCGATGCGCCCGAGCCACCGCCCACCCCGGAGGAGGCGCTGATGGCGGCCGACGAGCCCATACCCGACGAGCTGCTGAAGCTGATCTTCGTGTGCTGCCATCCCGCGCTGGCGGCGGACAGCCGCGCCGCCCTCACGCTCAAGGTCGTCTGCGGTTTGTCCACGGAGCGCCTGGCCCGCGCCTTCTTCACCGCCGAGCCGGCCATGCTGCAGCGGATCACGCGCGCGAAACGCAAGATCGCCGGCGCCGGCGTGCCGTTCGAGGTCCCCACCCGCGCCGCCTGGCCGGAGCGGCTCGAGGCGGTCCTGGCCACCCTCGAGATCGCCTATGCCCAGGCCTACGAGGACGCCGCGCTGGCCGATCGCGACGCCGCGCCCTTCGCCGCTGAGGTCTTGCGCCTCTCCGGCCTGCTGGCCGAACTGGTCCCCGGCGAGCCCGAGGTCCTGGGTCTCGCCGCCCTTGTCCGGTTCGCCGAGGCGCGCCGTCCGGCCCGGCTGGACGATGCGGGCGCCATGGTCCCGCCACCCGAGCAGGAGGTCCGCCTGTGGCGCCGCGACCTCATCGCCGAGGGCGCGAAGCTCCTCGACCGCGCAGCCGCCCTTCGCCGCAGCGGCCCGCGGCAGATCCTGGCCGCCATCCACGCCGCCCATTGCACCCGCGCCGAGACGGGCGCGACGGACTGGCCGACCATCGCCGCGCTCTATGACGTCCTGGCCGAGGTTCGCCCCCATGCCGCCGTAGCCGTGAATCGGGCCGTGGCCATCGGCGAGGCGCGCGGCGCGGACGCGGGCCTCGCCGAGCTCGCGCGGATCGAGGGCCTGGAGGGTTGGCTGCCCTACCAGGCCGCCCGGGCCGCCCTCAGCGCGAGGAGCGGACGTCGCGACGAGGCGCGCGACGCCTACGCCGCGGCGCTGGCCCTGGAACCGCCCCCTGCCGAGCGCCTGTGGCTCGAGCGCCGACGTCGGGACCTTGACGTGGCGTGACGCCGGGGCCGCGGTTGCATCGTCCCGCCCAGGGCCTATTGGTCGGCTGGCCGCACATGGATCGCCGATGCTTTGCCGCCTCCTCTACGTCAGCCGGATCTCGGACACGGCCGCCGCCAGCCTTGCCGGGGCGATGCAGGACATCCTCATCGTCTCGGCCCATCGCAACCGGCTCGATGCGGTCACCGGCCTGCTGTTCGCCGACGGCGAGAGCTTCGTGCAGGTGCTGGAGGGCCCGGACGCGCAGGTGATCGCCTGTTACGAGCGGATCCTGCGGGACGAGCGCCACGCCCACATCCGGCTGCGGTCGCTCATCAGCATCGATGAACGGGACTTCCCCCGGTGGTCGATGTGCGGCCTGACCCTTTCCGGCCTCGAGAACACGCTCCTCGGACCGGCCGATATCGACTTCGACCTGCGCGAAGCAGAGGCCGGCGCCCTGTTGCAGCACCTCCAGGGTCTTGCCGCGCGCCACGCCCGCCAGCTCGATGCGGCCCACGCCGAGCTCGTCGCCTCCTATTCCGGCCGAGGGCGTGCGTCGCCGACGGGTTGAGGACGAACCGGCGCGCAACGCTTGGCGGCCTGCCCCAGCCGACGGGCCCCGCCGGGCCAAAGACAGGCTTCCCTTTCCCGCCCGGCCCCCGTAACGCTCGCGCCATGGACGCCGAGCTCAACATCTCGACCGCCCCCTTCCGGGATCCGCGCTACGCGCCGCGCCGCCTGACCGTCGAGGCGCGCCCCGGCGGCGAATTCGTGCTGACCAACCCCACGCCGTACTCGACGCAGTTCCAGACCGTCACCGCCGCCCTCGGGCACTGGGCCGCGGCCGGGCCGGACCGGATCTGGCTGGCCGAGCGCTCGGGCGAGGGCTGGCGCGCCGTGACCTTCGCCGAGGCCTGGCAGCGGATCGCGGCCCTCGCCGGCGGGCTGCAGGCCCTGGGCGTCGTCGGCGAGCGCCCCCTGCTGATCCTGGCCCGCAACGCCATCGACCACGCCCTGATCGCCTATGCCGCCATGGGCCAGGGCATGCCGATCGCGCCGGTCTCGCCGCAGTACGGCCTGCCGGGCGCGAACATCTCGCGGCTTACCCACGCCTGCGAAGTCCTGAAGCCTGCCGCCGTCTACACGGAGGACGCCGCCCTGTTCTCCGAGGGCCTGGCCGCGGATGTTCTGGCCGGTCTGCCGGTGATCGCCGCCGCCAACCCCCGCCCCGGCGACATCCTGCTGGAGCGGCTCTACGCGTCGAGCCCGGCGGACCCGTCCGCCGCGCCCGACCAGCATGCGAAGTACCTGCTCACGTCAGGCTCCACGGGCCTGCCCAAGGCGGTGATCAACAGTCATCGCACCATGAGCCTGAACGCGGCCCAGATTACCGCCTGCTTCGACGATCCGGACCCGCCGGTCATGGTCCATTCGGCGCCCTGGAGCCACAGCCTGGGGGCCAACGCGATCCTGCACTACTCGGCCCACCGGGGCGGCTCGCTCTACATCGACGCGGGCCAGCCGACGGCGGCGAAGTTCGGCGAGACGATCCGCAACCTGCGCGAGGTTGCGCCCACCTACCAGAACATGGTCCCCGCCGCCTGGATGCTGTTCGCCGAGGCCCTGGAGCAGGACGACGGCCTGGCCCGCGCCTTCTTCTCCCGGGTTCGGCTGCTGCAATACGGCGGCGCGGCCCTGGGCCAGGCGACGGCCGACCGGATCCAGGCGGTGGCCGTGCGCACGGTGGGCGAGCGGATCAGCTTCGGCTCCGGCTACGGCGCCACCGAGACCGGCCCCACCGCCTGCAACGTCCACTGGCCGAATGCCCGCATGGGGATGATCGGCCTGCCCCTGCCCGGCACCTCGGTGCGCCTGGTTCCTGAGGCGGGCAAGCTCGACTTCCGGGTCAAGGGACCGCAGGTGACGCCCGGCTACCTGGGCCGCGCCGAGCTCTCCGCCGCGGCCTTCGACGAGGAAGGCTTCTACCGGCTGGGCGACGCCGCGCGGTTCGTCGACCCGGCCAATCCCGAAGCCGGCATGATCTTCGACGGCCGGCTGTCCGAGAACTTCAAGCTGGCCTCCGGCACCTTCGTCTCGGTGGGCGAGCTGCGGATCGGTGCCGTGGGGGCGATCGGCGACGCCGTGACCGACGCGGTGGTCTGCGGCGAGAACCGCGACGCGGTGGGCCTGCTGCTCTATCCCAACCCCACTCGCCCGCGGGCCGAGATCGAGGACGCCGTGCGCGCGGGCCTCGCGGCGTTCAACGCTCGCGCCAAGGGCTCCGGCGGCCGCGTGGCCCGCGCCCTGGTGCTGCCGGACGCGCCCGACGCCAGTTCGGGCGAGATCACCGACAAGGGCTACATCGCCCAGAGCCTCGCCCGCACCCACCGGGCCGGGGCCATAGACCGGCTCTTCGCCGACCCCGCTCCCTCCGACGTGATGGAATTCTAGATGAACGGCGCCGACGCCCTGATCTCGACCCTGGTGGCCAACGACGTCACCGCCTGCTTCGCCAACCCCGGCACGTCCGAGATGCAGTTCGTGGCCGCCCTGGACGGCGTGCCGGCCATGCGCCCGGTGCTGTGCCAGTTCGAGGGCGTGGCCACCGGCGCCGCCGACGGCTACGGCCGGATCGCGGACAAGCCGGCCTGCACCCTGCTGCACCTGGGCCCCGGCTACGGCAATGGCGTCGCCAACCTGCACAATGCCCGGCGGGCCTTCACCCCCATCGTCAACGTGATCGGCGACCACGCCACCTATCACCGCCAGTACGATGCGCCGCTGAACTCCGACATCGCCACCCTGGTGAAGCCGAACTCCATCTGGGCCAAGTCGGCCGACACGCCCGAGACGGTGGCCAGCCTGGCCGCCGAGGCGGTCGCCGCCAGCTACGGCCCGCCCGGCGGCCCGGTCAGCCTGATCCTGCCCGCCGACGCCGCCTGGCTGCCGGCCCAGGGCGAGCCCGTGATCGCGCAGAAGCCCGCGCGGTCCGCGCCCGCGGCATCGGCGGTCGACGCCGCGGCTAAGGCCATCAAGGGGGCGAAGAAGCCGGTCGTCCTGCTGGGCGGCCAGGCCGTCCGCGCAGACGCGCTGAAGCAGGCCGCGCGTCTGGAGGCGGCCGGCGTCACCATCTATTCCGACACCTTCGTCGCGCGCCAGCCGCGGGGCGCTGGCGGCTTCCTGCCGAAGAAGATGCAGTATTTCGGCGAGATGGCCCTGGCCGAGCTCGAGGGCGTGGACCTGATGGTCTACGCCGGCACGACCATGCCGGTGGCGTTCTTCGCCTATCCCAACCGCCCCAGCGTGCTGGTCCCCGAGGGCTGTGAGACCCTGACCCTGGCCGAGCGCGGCGAGGATGCGGTCGCGGGCCTGGCCGCCCTGGCCGATGCGCTGGGCGCGCCCAAGGAAGGGCCAAGCCAGGCTCTCGTCCTGCCGGATGCGGCCCCGACCGGCAAGCAGACCGCCTACACGATCGGCGCGTCCATCGCCCGCCACATGCCCGAGGGCGCGATCATCTGCGACGACGCCGTGACGTCCGGCGCCGGCATCGCCGCCAACACCGCCACCGCTCGCCCGCACGACCTGCTGGCCCTGACCGGCGGCGCTATCGGCATCGGTCTGCCGCTCGCCATCGGCGCCGCCGTGGCCGCGCCCGACCGCAAGGTGCTCAGCCTGAACGGCGATGGCTCGGCGATGTATACGGTGCAGGCGCTCTGGACGATGGCGCGCGAGAACCTCGACATCACCGTGGTGGTGTTCGCCAACTACACCTACCGCATCCTGAACATCGAGATGCAGCGCACGGGCGCGGGCGAGGCCGGACCCTCGGCCCGCAAGCTGCTGGACCTGGGCGATCCCAACATCGACTTCGTGGCGGTGGCCAAGGGCCTCGGTCTCCCGGCGGTGAGCTGCGCCACCGCCGAGGAGTTCGAAAAGGCCTTCGCCGGCGCCATGGGCCAGCGCGGCCCGATGTTCATCGAGGCGAAGATCTAGCCGCCAAGGCCTTCGGCCAGGATGACGCGATAGTCCGCGCCTTTCAGGCGATGCTGCTTGGCGTCCTGGTAAGCCGGGCTGTCGTACCAGGCACGGGCCGCGGCCTTGTCCGGGAACTGCAGCAGGACCACGCCCTCGGCCGCGTCGCCCTCCAGCACCTCCAGGGGGCCGTAGAACGCCAGCGGCGTGATCTGATGGTCCCCCCGGGCGCCGGCGGCCTTCTGGCCGTAGGTCTTGAGCTCTTCGGGGTCGGTGGTCTTGTTCTTGATGAAGATCACATAGGCCGGCATCGGGTCTCTCCTTCGAATGCGCGCGCCAACCTCGCGGCCCTGCCCCAAGGTTCGGCAAGCAAAAGGCCCGCGGATCGCTCCGCGGGCCTTCGTGATTCCGGCCTTGGCCGAAACGCCTAGGTGTTGCCGGGCAGCTTGCAGTTGCCGGCGAACGCGCAGCCGATCGCCTGGACGGCGGTGACGGCAGGCGTGTCCTGGTACTCGATCATATAGCCCTTCAGCTTGTCGGCGCAGGCCACTTCCACATAGGTCGTGCCCTTCTCGGTCTTGCCGACGACGCGGCTGTTCGAGACGTCGCAGGAGTTGAAGTTGAACTTCTTGAGGTCGGCGGTCAGCAGGGCGTAGGCCGCCTCCGGCTTGGTCAGCGAGCACTTGTAGCCGGCGATCGGGGCGCGGGCGCAGTCCAGCGCCTGGCCCTTCTGGCCGGCCTTCGAGATCAGGATGGCGCCCGAGCCGTCCTTGCAGACCAGCTCGACGACTTCCTCGCCTGGCTTGGAGGGGAACAGGGCGTACTTGTCGACGTCGCACTTGCCGCCGGCGCTGGTCACCAGCTTGGTGTAGAGGCCGGCCTGCTCGCTCTGGGCCTGGCGGGCGTCCGTCAGGGTGCAGCCGCCCAGGATCTGGGTGGCCTTGGCGCACTCGTAGGTCTCGGTCAGCGTGCCCGCGGCGGCGACCTTGTAGATATAGCCCTTACCGTCCTGGCACGAGGCTTCGTAGAACGTCGAGTTGTCCTTCGACACGCCCACGAAGCGGCGGTCCTTCACGGCGCAGCCGTTGTTGGCCATGCCGGCATACTTGTCGACGACCGCGATCCGGGTCGCCTTGTCGCTCAGCGTGCATTTGATGTTGGTTTCGGCGTCGTCGTACATCAGGCAGTTCTGGGCCTGAGCGGGCTTCGCGCTGTCGAACGGCACGCTCGCCAGCACGATGTAGCCCTGGCCGCCCTGGCAGGCGACTTCCATGTAGGTGTTGGTCTTGGTCTGGCCGATCCCGCGCGCCTGCTCGGGAATGCAGTCGGCGCCGGCGGCCTTCAGCAGGGGCTGCAGGACCGCCTTGGGGTCCGAGTTGCCGGGCAGGATGCAGGGGGCCGACGGCGCCTGGCCGGGGGCCGGCGGCGTGTTCGCCTCGATGCAGCTGTAGGCGATGATCGCGCCTTCGGCCGGCTTCTGCAGGACGTAGCCCATCTGGCCCGCGCCGCACGAGACTTCGTAGTAGGAGGTCTTGCTCTTCTTGTCCTCGCCGATCAGGCGGGCGTCGTCGACCTGGCAGGAGAGGCCCGCGGCCTGCACCACCTCCGGCGCCTGGGCCTTGCCGGCCTTGCGGGCGGCCTCAGGGATCGCGGCCGGCTTCTTGCCTTGCGAGATGGCCGCCGCCGGGACCAGCAGCGCGGCGACCATCGCCATCGCCAGCCCGATTGCTTTAGGCGTCTTCACCTGTGTCTTCTCCTGGGTCGTGACCGGGGGGTCGTTATTTTGCGGCACATAAACGCGGCCATGTCGCCGGGGTCAAGCTGCCCGGCGAACCGGGCCGAACTATGGCTTGTTTCCAATGGCTTAGCTTGACAGCACAGCGTTCGGCGACGCCCCGGGAGCGGCCTTGGCCTCAGATGCGGCGCACGCGGAGGCGGGCGCCTTCCACGCCCACCACCTTGACGCTCGCTCCGGCCTCCAGCGCCTCGCCGTCGTCCAGTTCGGCCGCCCATTCCTTGCCGTCGATGAAGACCCGGCCGGCGCCGCGCACGAAGGCCGTCACCGCCGAGCCCTCGTCGCCCACCAGCCGCGCGACATTGTCGTTGATGTCGCCCGCCGGCCCAACCACCTGACGCGGAAGGTAGCGCCGCGCCAGCAGGGTCGAGACGATGGTCAGGAGGGCGAAGACCAGCAGGGCGGTGGGCACGCTGATGTTCGCGAGACCGACCACCGCCGCGGTGGCCGCGGCCGACGCGGAGGCCCACAGCAGCCATCCCGAGCCGGTCAAGACTTCCACCGCCAGGATCGCGGCGGCGAGGCCGGCCCAGATCCAGAACGGTTGTTCCGCCAGCAGGCCCGTGACCGCGTCCACGCCTCAGGCCCCCGTCGGAGGAACCGACCCGCGGCCCCGGGCCGGCGCGCGCGGCGGTGGCGGACCATCGGCGCCGATCGCCTTCACCAGCTCGCCGATCCCGCCCACGGTGCCCACCAGGGCGCCCATCTCGGCCGGGACGATTACCGTCTTCTGCTGCGGGCTCTCCGCCAGCTTGCCGAAAGCTTCCACGTACTTCTGAGCGACGAAGTAGTTGATGGCGTTGACGTCGCCGGCGGCGATGGCGTCCGAGACCAGCTCGGTGGCCTTGGCCTCGGCCTGCGCCGAGCGTTCGCGCGCCTCGGCGTCGCGGAACGCGGCCTCCTTGCGGCCTTCGGCCTCCAGGATCGCCGACTGCTTCTGCCCCTCGGCGCGGGCGATGGCGGCCGACTTCTCGCCGTCGGCCTCGGTGATCACGGCGCGCCGCTCGCGCTCGGCCTTCATCTGGCGGGCCATGGCGTTGGTGATGTCCGGCGGCGGCGTCAGGTCCTTGATCTCGATCCGCGCCACCTTCACCCCCCAGGGCGTCGTGGCCTGGTCGATGACGTCCAGCAGGCGGGTGTTGATCAGGTCCCGCTGGCTCAGCACCTCGTCCAGCTCCATCGAGCCCACCACCGTCCGCAGGTTGGTCATGGTGAGCTGCGAGATGGCGTAGTTCAGGTTGTCCACCCGGTAGGCCGCCTGGCTGGCGTCCATCACCTGGATGAATACGATGGCGTCCACCTGGACCATCACATTGTCCTTGGTGATCACCTCCTGGCGCGGCACGTCCAGGACCTGCTCCATCATATTGACCCGCCGGCCGACGCCCTCGACGAACGGCGTCAGGAAGCTGATGCCCGGCTTGAGAGTCCGCGTGTAGCGGCCAAACTGTTCGACGGTGTACTCGCGCCCTTGCGGCACGATCTTGATGGCGCCCAGCGCCACCACCACCGCCAGCGCCAGGAACACCAGTGCGACGATCAGCCCGATATCCATCCTGCCCTCCCCAGAGACCGTCGTGAGCTTATCGGGGGTTGCGGCCCGCCGCCACGGAAACCGGACGGACATGCTCGCGCCAAGATCGAGGGTCTGTTAGCGGTCCGCCATGATCCGACACCTGCTGCTCGTCCCGGCCGCCCTCGCCTGCCTCGCCGCCGCCCCGGCCCCCAAGGCGCCCGCGGCCAAGACCCCCGCCGCAAAGCCCGCGCCCGCCAGGCCCGCGCCGAAGCCTGCCGCGACCTACGACGCGCAGAACCCGCAGGGCCTGATGGCGATCCTGGGCGAGGCTGGCGCCAAGGTGCAGACCGGCCGCAAGGAAGAGGATTCGGTGTTCGTCACCGTCACCTCCACGGCGGCGAACTTCTCGCTGCAGTTCGCCGGCTGCAATCCGCAAGGGCGCGCCTGCCAGGCGGCGCTGTTCGACAGCCTGCTGGACGGCGGCTCGCCGACCCTGGCCCAGATCAACGGCTTCAACCAGACCTCGGTCTTCTGCCGCATCTACCAGGACAAGGCCGGCAAGGCGCACGCCATCTATGCCGCCATGCTGGTGAAGTCCGACACCCGCGACAGCGCCGTCACCCATCTCGCCGCCTGGCAGGGCTGTCTGGGCGAGGCCCGGGGCTTCCTGCGCGATCCGGTCGCCTACCTAGCCGAGGCGGCTTAGGCTGGAACCGCCGCGCCGCGCCGGATCGCCGAGACGCGGTCGATGGCGGCTTCGGCTTCGGCCATGATCCGCGCCACGATCTCCGCCGCCGGCAGGACGTCCCGGACCCCGCCCGCCGACTGGCCCATGGCGAAGCACGAGCGGTCGATGTCCAGGCCCTCGATCTGGCCGCCGATGCCGCCCATCACCCCCTCGCGGGTCGAGAGCATCGCCTGCTGCGGGAACGGCTGGATCTCGCCCGGACGGGTCTCCCAGTCCTCGACGTAGGGGTTCTTCTTCACGCGCATCGGCTTGCCCGAATAGCTGCGGGTGCGAATGGTGTCCTCGTCGGAGGCCTCCACGATCACGTCGCGGTACATCTGGCCCGCGTGCGCCTCGGCCGAAGCGATGAACCGGGTGCCCATCCAGACGCCCACGGCGCCCAGGCTCAGCGCCGCCGCCAGCCCCCGCCCGTCATAGAGGCCGCCCGCGGCCACCACCGGGATCTTCACCTGCTCCACCGCCTGGGCCACCAGCGGCATGGTGCCGACCAGGCCGGTGTGGCCGCCGCCCTCGCCGCCCTGGCAGATCACCGCGTCGCAGCCGGCCTGCTCCGCCTTCACCGCATGCTTTACCGCCCCGCAGACCACCATGACCTTGAGGCCGGCCTTCTTCAGCTTCTCCAGGATCGGCATCGGCACGCCCAGGCCGGCGACGAAGCTGGAGGCGCCCTCCTCGATGATCACGTCCACCGACGCTGTCAGGCTCTCGGGCGAGGCCGCCAGCAGGTCGACCCCGAACGGCTTGTCGGTGAGCGTCTTCACCTGCCGCATCTGCTCGCGGATGAAGTCCGGCCCGCGGCCGGCCATGCCCAGCACGCCATAGCCGCCGGCGTTCGAGACCGCCGCCGCCAGCTCGGCGTACGAGACCCCGCCCATGCCCGCCAGCATGATCGGGTGCTTCACCCCCAGCAGGTCGCAGAGCTTGGTGTGCAGGGCCATCGGACATCCTCCCGTCGTTCGTTGCGCGGGAGCATGGCGCCCCAGGTTATCGTTGGAAACCGTGACGCGAGGTCAGGCCGGGCGGATCACCGGCAGGCGCGACAGACCCTCCGCGGCGAAGTCCAGGAACGCCCGCACCCGCGTCGGCGCCAGCCGCGCGCTCACGGTGACCAGCTGGACCGGGATCGGCGCCGGCTCGTGGGCCGCCAGCAGCCGGACCAGCCGCCCGTCCGCCAGTTCGTCGGCCACCTGGTACGAGAAGACCCGCGTCACGCCCCGCCCCTCGACCGCCGCGGCGACCACCGGCTCGATGGCGTTGATCATCAGCCGCGGGCGCAGGCGCACCGTCTGACTCCCGCCCGGCCCGTCGAAACGCCATTCGGTCGGCCCCGGCTGGGTGCTGGAATAGACGATGTCGTGCTCGGCGAGGTCGGCCGGTCCGGCCGGCGTCCCCCGGCGTGCGAGATAGGCCGGCGAGGCTGCCACCACCCGGCGCACCTCCCCGACCCGGCGCGCGACCAGGCTGGAGTCGGCCAGGGCGCCGATCCGCACCGCCACGTCCAGGCCCGCGTCGATCACGTCGAGGTTGCGGTCGTTCAGCACCAGCTCGGCGGCGACCTGCGGATGGGCGTCCAGGAACCGGGCCAGCAGCGGCGCCACATGGCGGCGGCCGAACACCAGCGGCGCGCTGATCCGCAACGTTCCGCGGAGCGGGCCGTCGTCCTCGCCGCTCATCGCCGCCTCATACGCCGCCAGGACCGCGCGCGCCTCGACGGCCAGCCGCCGCCCGGCCTCGGTCACCGCGAGCCGGCGCGTCGTCCGCTCCACCAGGCGCGCCCCGATCCGGCCCTCCAGCGCCGCCAGGGTCCGCGTCACCGCGGCCGGCGAGCGCCGCAGTCGGCGCGCCGCGGCCGCAAGGCTCCCCGTCTCCAGAACGGCGACGAACACCGCCAGCTCGTCCAGCCGATCCATTATTCCATTTTCCGCAATTCTGACTTGCGATCTTGCCCGCTTCTGCATGCAGATCGCAACGCCTAGCTTGCGTTCATGACCAGTCAGATCCGCCTGCACGGCGTCCACCTCTCCGGCCACGTCCACAAGGTGGGCGTCTTCCTGGGCCTGCTGGGCCTCCCTTATGCGACGGTGGAAGCCGGGCGCGACCAGCGCGACACCGACGCCTTCCGCCGCCTGAACCCCCTGGGTCAGATCCCGGTCCTGGAGGACGGCGACGTGGTGCTGGCCGATTCCAACGCCATCCTCGTCTACCTGGCCAAGCGCTACGATCCCTCGGGCGCCTGGCTGCCGGAGACGCCTGTCGAGGCCGCGAGGGTCCAGCGCTGGCTTTCGATCTCGGCGGGCGAGGTCCGCTTCGGCCCGGCCAATGCGCGCGCCGTGCACCTGTTCGGCCTGAAGACCGACCTGGCCGACGCCCACGCCGTCGCCGCCCGCCTACTCGGCTTCATGGATGGGGCGCTCACCGGAGCCGACTGGCTCGCCGGCGACCGCCCGACCCTGGCGGACGTGGCCTGTTACCCCTACGTGGCCTGCGCGCCGGAAGGCGGCGTGGACCTGGCGCCCTATCCCGCCGTCCGGGCCTGGATCGCACGGTTCGAGGCGCTCCCGGGCGTCGCCGCCATGCCCCGTTCGCCGGTTCCGGCCTAAGGCCATGGACGACACCCCCTGGCACGTCGGCGAGCTTCGCGCCCAGACGCTCTCGGGCGCCGACCACATCCCGGGCGGGGCGGGCATCCGCAGCTTCATGCCCGACCAGCACCGGGAGTTCTTCGCCAGCCTGCCGTTCATGGTCGCCGCGACCCTGGACGCGGACGGCGCCCCGATGGCCACGCTGCTCACCGGCCGCCCCGGCTTCGTCTCAAGCCCGGACCCCACGACGCTGGCCATCGCCGCACGCAGCGCCGATCCCGCGGGCCGGCGGATGGAGCCGGGCGCGCCCGTCGGCCTGCTGGGCATCCAGCCCGACACGCGCCGCCGCAACCGCGCCAACGGCGTGGTCGAGCAGGCCGACGACCAGGGCCTGACGGTCCGGGTGCGCCAGAGCTTCGGCAACTGCCCCCAGTATATCCACCCCCGCCACGTAATGGCCGACCGCCGCGTGGCCATCGAGGCCGAACCCCTGGCCGGCCTGGATGCGCGGGCCCGCAAGCAGATCGCGGCCGCGGACACCTTCTTCGTGGCGACCACCAGCGGGCCGGGCGTGGAGAACGGCGGCGTCGACGTCTCGCACCGCGGCGGGCCGCCGGGTTTCGTCCAGGTGGCGGGCGACATCCTGACCATCCCCGACTATCGGGGGAACCGCTATTTCAACACCCTGGGCAACCTGCTGCTCGAGCCGCGGGCGGCCCTGCTGTTCGTGGACTTCGCGGCTGGCGAGCTGCTGCACCTGCAGGGGACCGCCGAGGTGGCCTGGAGCGAGCACGATTTGCCGGGCGCCGAGCGGACCTGGCGCTTCACGGTCACCGGCGGCTGGCGCGGGCCCGCCGGCCTCTACGCCTGAGCCTTGCCGCGCACGGGCGGCGGAGGCTGGGGCCGCAGGAAGGTGAACTCCTGGTCCGACGACAGGTGCGGCTGGAACCGGTAGCCGTCCATGTCGAATCCCTTGAGGTCCGCCGACCGCTCGATCCGGTTGTCGATGGCGTATCTCGCCAGGGCGCCCCGCGCCCGCTTGGCGAAGAACGAGATGATCCGGGCCTCGCCGTCCTTTTCTTCCAGGAAGCGGCACGAGAGCACCGGAGCCTTGAGCGCGGTCCGGTCCACGGCGCCGAAGTATTCACTGCTGGCGCAGTTCACGATCGTCCCGTCCCTGTGGCCGGCCGCCGCCTCGTCCAGCGCCTCAGCGATCCGCGACCCCCAGAAGTCGTAGAGGCTCTGCCCGCGCCGGGTCTTGATGCGCACACCCATCTCCAGCCGATAGGGCTGGATCGCGTCCAGCGGCCGCAGCACGCCATAGAGCCCGGACAGGATCCGCACGTGGTCCTGCGCCCAGCCCAGGGCCTTGCGGTCGAGCTCCCGCGCCTTCAGCCCCAGGTAGACGTCGCCGTTGAAGGCGAAGGCCGCCTGCAGGCCCTCCTCGCTCTCGGGGTCGAAGGCCTGGAACCGCTCGCGGTTCAGCTTCGCGAGGGCGTCGGACAGCGACATCATCCGCTTCAGGTCGACGACTCGCAGCTTCCTCGTGGTCTTCGCCAGTTCGGCCGTCTGCTCGGCCATCTGCGGCAGGGTCAGGGGCGCGGAAGCGGGCGGCGCGTCGAAGTTCAGCGCCTTGGCCGGAGAGAGCACGATCAGCATCGGCGTCCTTTGCCGCGACTTGGCCGCGGCGCCAAGGCGGGCGCGCCGGGCTTGATCGCCTGCTGAGGCTCGGCCATGAGTGCTGCATGGGCGCTGTTCGGACAGATAAGCCGCTGATCGCATTGTTGATCGGCTTCACGATGCTGACCCTGTCGGTCCTCGGCGCCGTTTGGCTGACCGCACGGCAGGAACAGGCTGCCAGCCTCGTCCGCCACACCCTGGAGGTCGAGAAGCGTCTTGCCGACGCCGCCTCCCTCGTCCAGGAGGCCGAGACCGGCCAGCGGGGCTACATTCTCAGCGGCCGGACCGAATTCCTGAAGCCCTACGAGCTGGCCCGCGCGCGGCTGGACGGCGACATCGCCGAACTCCAGCGCATGCTCGGCGACAATCCGGCCCAGGCGCAGCGGATCGCCCGGTTCAGGGCCCTCGCCCGCCGCCGCCTCACATACCTGGGCGAAAACCTGGCCCGCTTCCAGGCCGGCACGCCGCCTGCCCAGCTCGCCGACCGCTTCGACGAAGGGCGGTTCGTGATGGAGCAGCTTCGCGAACTGATGGTCCAGATGCGGGCCGCGGAAGAGCGCCTGCTGGCGGCCCGCTCCGAACAACTGCGGATGGAAGGGCTGCGCCTGCGCATCGCCCTCCTCGTCAGCGGCCTCGCCGTCGTGGCGCTAGGCGCCTTCGCGTTCGCGGACGGGCGCCGGCGCCTGCGGGGCGCGCTTGAGTCCGCCCGTGCCTTGGAGGTCGCGAACGCCAACCTGCGGGTCGAGAGCGAAAGCCGCGAGGCGGCGGAGGCCCAGGTCCGCCAGTTCCAGAAGATGCAGGCGATCGGCCAGCTCACCGGCGGCATCGCCCACGACTTCAACAACATGCTGGCCATCGTCATCGGCTCGCTGGACCTCGCCAAGCGGCGCCTCTCCAAGGATGTCGCCAAGGCCGAGGCCTGCATCGACAGCGCCCTGGAAGGCGCCGGTCGCGCCGCCCAGCTCACCGCCCGCCTCCTGGCCTTCTCCCGGTTGCAGCCGCTGGAACCGCGGGTGCTGGACGTCAACAAGCTGGTAGGCGGCATGTCCGAGCTGCTCCGCCGGACCATCGGCGAGAACCTGCGGGTGGAGACGGTCCTGGCGGGCGGCCTCTGGCGCACCTTCGCCGATCCGGCGCAGCTCGAGAACGCCATCGTCAACCTGTGCGTCAACGCCCGCGACGCGATGCCCGAAGGCGGCCGGCTGACCATCGAGACCTCGAACGCGCACCTCGACGACGCCTATGCCGCCGCCCACCAGGAGGTGCATCCCGGCCAGTATGTGATGATCTCGGTGAGCGACACCGGCACCGGCATGCCCCCAGAGGTGGTCGAGCGCGCCTTCGAACCGTTCTACACCACCAAGGGCGTCGGCCGCGGCACCGGCCTCGGCCTCAGCCAGGTCCACGGCTTCGTCAAGCAGAGCCAAGGCCACGTGAAGATCTATTCCGAGGCCGGCGTGGGGACGACGATCAAGATCTACCTGCCCCGCAACACCGGCGAACTGGACGCCACCGATGGCCAGCCGCGCCCCGTCGGCGAGCTGCCGCACGGCAGGCCCGAGGAGATCATCCTGGTGGTGGAGGATGACGAGCGCGTCCGCCACCTCAGTGTCGATGCCCTGCGCGAGCTCGGCTACACGGTGGTCCAGGCCTCGGACGCGGCCCAGGCGCTGACGGTTCTCGCCCTCCAGCCTCGCGTCGACCTCCTGTTCACCGACGTGGTGATGCCCGACCTCGACGGCCGGCGGCTCGCCGACAAGGCCAGGGCGGAGCGCCCGGGCCTGAAGGTGCTCTACACCACCGGCTACACGCGCAACGCCATCGTCCACAACGGCATGCTGGACGCCGACGTCGCCTTCATCGCCAAGCCCTTCACCATCGAGCAGGTGGCGCTGAAGGTCCGCCAGGTGCTGGACAGCTAGAACAGCACCCGCGGATTCAGGATGCGCTTGGGGTCCAGCGCGTGGCGGATGGCGCGCTGGGCCGCGAGTTCGACCTCGCTCTTGTAACGCGCGCCCTCGGCGGTCTTCATGGCGCCCAGCCCGTGTTCGGCGCTGATCGAACCGCCCATCGAAGCCACGAGGTCATGGACGATGCGCGAGCCCTGGTCGCGCCGCGCGGCGTGCTCGGCGTCCGAGCCGCCATCGGGCCGCAGGACGTCGTAGTGGATGTTGCCGTCCCCTACGTGGCCGAAAGCGGCGATCCGCGCGCCGGGGGCGAAGGCCTGCATGGCCGCCGTCGCTTCGGCGAGGAACGCCGCCACCCGGCTCACCGGCACCGCGATGTCGTGCTTCCAGGTCGCGCCTTCGGGCTTCTGAGCGGGCGACTGGTTCTCGCGGATCGCCCACAGCGCCTTCGCCTGGACATCGCTCTGGGCCACCACGGCGTCGCGGACCAGGCCCGCCTCCAGCCCCTCGGCCAGGAACCGCTCCATGGCCGCCTCCGCCGAACCCGGCTCTCCCGACGAGAACTCGGCCAGGACGTACCAGGGATGCGGCTCGGCCAGCGGGTCGCGCGTGCCGGCGATGTTGCGCAGCGCGAAGTCGAGGCCCAGGCGCCCCATCAGCTCGAAGGCCTCCACGGCGCCGCCGGTCTCGTCCTTGGCCCGGGCGAGCAGGCGGATGGCGTCCTCCGGACTGCCGACGCCGATCATCGCCACGGCCCGGGACGCCATGACCGGGTACAGCTTGAGCGCCGCCGCCGTCACCACGCCCAGCGTACCCTCCGCCCCGATCAGCAACTGCTTCAGGTCATAGCCGGTGTTGTCCTTGCGCAGACGCTTCAGGCCGTTCCAGACCTCGCCGTTCGGCAGCACCGCCTCCAGGCCCAGCACCAGGTTTCGGGCCATGCCGTACCGCAGCACCTGGGTCCCCCCGGCGTTGGTGGAGACCACGCCGCCCACGGTCGCCGAGCCCTCTGACGCCAGCCCGAGCGGAAAGCGCCGCCCCACTCCGGCCGCCGCCGCATGCACCTCCGCCAGCGTAACCCCCGCCTCGGCCGTGAGGGCGTCGTCGAAGGGGTCGACCTCGCGGACGCCCTTCATCCGTTCGGTGGACAGCAGCACCTCGCCCTGCGGAATCTGGCCGCCGACCAGCCCGGTGTTGCCGCCCTGGATCGTGATCGCCTGACCCGCCTCGAAGCAGATCCCCACCACCGCGGCCACGTCGGCCGTGGTCTTCGGCAAGGCCAGGAACGGCGTCTGGCCCACCCAGCGGTCGCGCCATTCCACCAGCTTCGGCGCGATGCGCTCAGCGTCCTCGCTCCAGCCGCCGGCGCCCAGCACCGCCTTCAGGCGCGAGATCACATCGGCGGGGACGGGGGCGGTCATGGGGTCAATCTAGCCCCGCGGGCCTAGCCGACAAAGCCCGCCGCGCGCTTCAGGCGGTCGTTGATCGCCTCGCCCAGGCCTTCGTGCGGGATCGGCGCCACCGCGATCCCCGCCGGCCCGGTGCGGTCGGCGGCGCGGAGATAGGCGAAGAGGTTCGCAGCCGCCTCGCGCAGGTCGCCGCTCGGGCTGAGGTTGAACGGGCCCGGCGCGCCCGGGCCGAACGACAGCCAGGCCTCGCCAGGGGCGGGCCTCGCCGCATCCAGCCGCACCGGCGCGTTGGGCGCATAGTGCCGCGTCAGCCGGCCGGGCGAGCGCTTCGCATCGGCCTCCGCCTCGGCCAGAGCCCCGACCACCGCCTCGATCTCGGCCCGCGTCACCGCCCCCGGGCGCAGGAGCCGCGGCTGGTCCAGCAGGGCCACGACCGTGGACTCAAGTCCGATCCCGCACGGTCCGCCGTCCAGCGCCGCGGCCGCGGCGGCGCCGGTCTCCTCGACGGCGTCGGCGAAGGTGGTGGGACTGGGACGCCCGGACCGGTTCGCCGAGGGCGCCACGACCGGCCCGCCCACCGCCTCGATCAGCGCATGGGCCAGCGGATGTCCCGGCGCGCGGACGGCCACCGTGTCCAGCCCCGCCCGCGCCAGGTCGCACACCGCCTGGGTGTCGATCACGGGCAGCACCAGGGTCAGCGGGCCGGGCCAGAACCGCCGCGCCAGCGCCTCGGCCCGGGCATCGAAACGGGCGATCCGGCGCGCCATCTCCAGGTCGGCCACGTGGGCGATGAGCGGGTTGAAGCTGGGCCGTCCCTTGGCCTCGTAGACCGCCGCCACCGCCCGCGCGTTGGCCGCGTCGGCCGCCAGGCCATAGACGGTCTCCGTGGGCATCAGCACCAGGCCGCCGCCGCGAATGGCGCTGGCCGCCGCTTCCACCTCCGCCTGCCGATCGCTCACGGTCCCGCCTGCTTCCTGACGAACTCGACTTCGAACGCGAGGTCCAGCATGTCGCCGACGAAGGGTCTAGCGGCCGTCACGCCAAAGTCCGAGCGCTTGATGCGTCCGCCGCCGGAGAACCGCAACCGCGGCTCCGCCCCCACGCCGTCGAAGACGATGTCCAGCAGGATCGGGCGGGTGACCCCGTGCAGCGTGAGGTCGCCCTCAAGACGCCCACGCCCGTCGGCGCCGCCAGCGACGCCGTTCGAGGTGAACCGGATGACGGGATGCTTCTCGGGCTCCAGCGCGCTCTTCACCCGGCGTCCCGCGACCCTATCCACCGACTCGGCCGAGGCCGGATCGACGGCGATGCTGACCCGCGTGCTGCGCCAGGTGGCGGGATCATACGCGAAGCCGCCGGAGAGTCGCGTGAAGCGCACCGTGCTGCGGGTAAGGCCGCCCAGATAGGCGAGCTTCACCGTCAGGCTCGAACGCCGCGGATCCAGGACATAGCCGCCCGCCGGCGCGCGGGCCGGGTCGCGGCTGGGCTCGGCGACGACGCGCGAGGCCGGCGCCAGCAGGATGAGGGTGGCCAGGGCGCAGACGATGGCGGCGCGGCTCGGCAGGCGGGCCCCTTCCCGGATCGGCCATCCGCGCGCGGGCGCGGCTTGGCGGCCGGAAGACTGTCGCATCCCGCGCGCCGAACCTCTAGAACCCGGCGCAGCTTTTTCGAGAGGCCGCCCGCATGACCTTCCGCGCTCCCGTCCGAGACCTGGCTTTCGCGCTCAAGACCGTCGGCCATCCGCAGCTGCTGGCCCGCGCCTTCCCCGATCTCGACGACGACACGGTCCAGGCGGTGCTGGAAGCCGCGGCCGCCTTCGCCGACAACGAGCTCGCGCCGCTGAACCGCAAGGGCGACCTGGAAGGGGCCCGCTACGAGAACGGCAAGGTCACCGCCGCCACGGGTTTCGCCGACGCCTATCGCCACTTCGTCGAGCAGGGCTGGAACTCGCTCTCGGCCGAGCCTGAGCACGGCGGCCAGGGCCTGTCCAAGGCCATGGAACTGGCCGTGTTCGAGATGGTGCACGCCGCGAACATGGCCTTCGGCCTGTGCCCGATGCTCACCCAGGGCGCCATCGAAGCCCTCGCCCTGCACGGCACCGAACGCCAGAAGCGCCTGATCCTGCCGAAGATGGTCTCCGGCGAGTGGACCGGCGCCATGGTCCTGACCGAGCCGCAGGCGGGGTCCGACCTCGCCGCCCTGACCACCCGCGCCGAGCCCGACGGCAAGGGCGGCTATCGCCTCACCGGCCAGAAGATCTTCATCACCTGGGGCGACCACGACGCAGCGGACAACATCTGCCACCTGGTGCTGGCCCGCACGCCCGACGCGCCGCCCGGGGTGAAGGGCATCAGCCTCTTCCTGGCCAACAAGTTCGAGGTGAAGGACGACGGCTCGCTCGGCGGCCGCAACGATTTCCGCCCCGGATCCATCGAGCACAAGCTGGGCATCCACGCCTCGCCCACCTGCGTGATGCTGTACGAGGGCGCCCAGGCCGAACTGGTCGGCGAGCTGGGCCAGGGCCTGGCCCACATGTTCGTCATGATGAACGCGGCCCGCCTGCAGGTGGGCGTACAGGGGGTCGGCATCGCGGAACGCGCCTTCCAGCAGGCGCTGGCGTTCAGCCAGGAGCGCAAGCAGGGCCGCACCACCTGGGACGCGGACGGGGCGATCTATGGCCACCCCGACGTGCGGCGCACCCTGATGCTGATGAAGGCCAAGATCGAGGCGGCGCGCGGCATCTGCCTCACCACCGGCGTCCTCGCCGATGTCGCCCGCCTCGCCGAGACGGACGAGGAGCGCGCCGCGGCCAAGGCGCGCCAGGAGCTGCTCACCCCGATCGCCAAGGCCTGGTCCACCGACGTGGGTGTGGAGTGCGCCTCGCTGGGCGTGCAGATCCACGGCGGCATGGGCTTCATCGAGGAGACCGGCGCGGCTCAGCACTACCGCGACGCGCGCATCGCCCCGATCTACGAGGGCACCAACGCCATCCAGGCCCTCGACCTGATCGGCCGCAAGGTGCGGCTCAATGGCGGCGCGACCCTCAAGGCGCTCTGCGCCGAGATGGCGCTTACCGCCGAACTGCTCACCGAAACGGCGGAGCTCGCAACGGTCGGCCGCCGCCTCGCGGCGGGGATCGCAGCGCTGGAGCGGGCCACGGACGGCGTCCTGGGCGCCGCCAACGCCGCCGCCCTCACCGCCGCCACGCCGTTCCTGAAGCTGGCCGGCGACGTCGTGGGGGGCTGGATTCTGGGCCGCCAGGCCCTGGCGGCGGCCGGATCCGACGATCCCTGGCTCGCCAGCAAGGGGGCGCTGGCCCGGCTCTATGCGAGCCAGGTGCTCGCCCTGGCGCCGGGCCTGGCCGACGCCATCGCCGAGGAGGGCGCAGAGGATATGGCCACGATCACAGCCGCGGCCCTCGCTGGGTAGAGCCGAGGCGGCCAACTCGCCTTAGGGTTGAGATAACGCCGATTCTCGGACAGTTTACCTTTGGGTCCTAGGGTCCCGCGAAAGGGTAGGGGCGTAATGTCGAAGGCCAAGTCTCGGAGCGGTGCGCCAGCCGTGGCGGACGGCGTCGTCGACGCGCGCTACACGGCCTATCAGCTGACCGTCGGCGGCCTGTGGCTGCCGCTTCCCATCCACTTCGCCTTCAACCTGGTGGCCGCCGCGGGGATCTGGTTCCTGGGCCATCCCATGCTGGCGGGCGTGATGCTGGCCAGCAGCTGCGCCATCGACACCGTCCAGCAGATCCTGGTCCGCCGCTGGCTCAGGCAGAGCGCGACGGCCGACGAGAAGCGCGGCTTCCGCAAGCTCGGCGCGCTGTGCGTGGCGCGGGTCGTCTTCTACACCGCCCCGACCATGGCCATGGCGTGGAACGGCGGGCCGCCCGAGCACCTGCTCTACGGCCTCCAGCTCATGACGCTGCTGCTCGTGGCCACCGGCGCCGGCGCCCTCTCGCGCACGGTGTTGTGGAGCCTGGCCGGACCGGTCCTGCTCCAGATCGCGGCGATGATCTTCCTGCGCTTCGACCTGCCCACGGCGGCGGCCGTCGGCAGCGGCTTCCTGGTGCTGGCCGTCATCCTGACCCTGATCGCGGAACGGACCAACCGCGCCATCTCCACCTGGCATGCCGCCTTCCTCGGCAATGTGGAGCTGGTGGACGAGTTGGCCGCCGCGCGGGACCAGGCGGTGGCGGAGCGAACCGCCGCCGACGCCGCGCGCGAGGCCGCACGCACCGCCAACCGCGCCAAGTCCAACTTCCTCGCCACCATGAGCCACGAGATCCGCACGCCGATGAACGGTGTCCTCGGCATGGCCCAGCTCATGAAGCGCGACGCCGTCGACCCGGTCCAGTCCGGCCGGCTGGACGTGCTGATCGACAGCGGCGAGTACCTGCTCTCGATCCTCAACGACATCCTGGACGTCTCCAAGATCGACGCCGGCAAGCTCGAGATCGTCCCGGCGGCCGAGGATCTGCACGACCTGCTCCATCGGCTGGTGAGCTTCTGGGCCCCCCGGGCCGACGAGCGCGGCGTGGCGCTGCAGCTGCGGCTCGGCGCCGACGTGCCCCAGATGGTGTTCGTCGACGCCCTGCGCCTGCGCCAGGTCCTGTTCAACCTGGTCGGCAATGCGCTGAAGTTCACCGACGCCGGCTCGGTCCAGGTGATCGCCGAGGCGGCCGTCTGGGACGACGACACGGTGCGCCTGCACCTGGCGGTTCGCGACACGGGCCCTGGCATCGCGCCCCAGCATCTGCCCCAGCTCTTCGACCGCTTCTCCCAGGCCGACGAGTCCGAGGCGCGGCGCTTCACCGGCACCGGCCTGGGCCTCGCGATCGTCAAGCAGCTGGTCGAGCTGATGAACGGCCGCGTCTGGGTGGAGAGCGAGCTCGGCCGCGGATCGACCTTCCACCTCGAGCTGCCGCTGGAAGTGGTCGAAGACGCCGCCTATCCCGCCACGCCCGACACCAACGAGCCGCAGGCCTTCGCCGTCGAGACGCTCCGCATTCTCGCGGTCGACGACAACGACGTGAACCTCCTGGTGCTCGACCAGCTCCTCACCAGCCTCGGCCACACCGTCGCCAAGGCCACGTCCGGCGCCGAGGCGCTGCGGGCGCTGAACGACGAGCGCTTCGACCTCGTGCTGACCGACATCCAGATGCCCGGCCTGACCGGCCTCGATGTCCTGCAGACCCTTCGCCTGGCCCCCGGCCCCAACCAGGCGGTCCCGGTCATCGCCCTGACCGCCGACGTCACCTCGGGCGGACGCCAGAGCTACCTCGACCAGGGCTTCACCGAACACGCCGCCAAGCCGATCCAGCTCCAGGAGCTGCTCGGCGCCATCGTCCGCGCGGTCAGCGCCGGACCGGTCGAGATCTCCCGCGTCGCCTAAGCGGCCTGCAAGGCCGGCAGATCGTGGAGGACGGGGTCCAGGCCCCGGCCCATCAGGTCGATGAAGTTGTCGCGGTAGAACGCCCGCCGGCCCGCCGCGTCCACGCTGGCCAGGCTGTCATTGAACCGCTTCAGTGGATTGCGCCCGCCCTCGATGTGCGGGAAGTCGGACGAGAACAGCACCATCTCGGTCCCCGCGTTGGCCATGATCCACGCCACGTCCTCGTGCGGATAGGGCGTGACCCGCAGCTGGCGGCGCAGGATGGCGCTGGGCGTGTCGGAGAGCGTCTGCAGCCGCTCCTCCCGGCCGAACGCCGCGCAGCCGGAGTCCAGGAACTTCATCAGGCTGGGCAGCCACGACGCGCCCAGTTCGATGGCTCCGAACTTCAGCCTCGGGAACCGGTCGAACACGCCGTCGATCACCAGCGCCGACAGAGTCTGCCAGATGCTCAGGGGGATCGCCATGAAGGTCAGGGAGGTGAAGTTCTCGTCCCCGCCGTGGAAGTCCTTCACGAAGGGCAGCCCGTTCTCCAGGTAGTCCTTGTGCATCTTCTCCTCGCCGCCGACGTGGAACAGGATCGGCAGCCCCGCCTCCTGCGCCACGGCCCACAGCGGGTCCAGCTCCCGGTGGCTGGGCGAGAAGCCCGGCGGATGGCGCGAGGGAACCACCAGCCCCTTGGCGCCGAGCTCGATGGCCTCCCGCGCGATCTGCGGCGCCCGCGCCCGGTCGACCAGCGGCACGTAGCCGGTGGCCAGCAGCCGCCGGTCCACCGCGCAGAACTCGGTCATCATCCGATTGTGGGCGCGGGCCGCTTCGACAGCCAGTTCGACCTCGCCCATCTGCTCCAGCCCGAAGTTCGACAGGCAGGCGGTGGTGAACACCAGCTGGCTCGCGAAGCCCAGGTAGTCCAGCGTCGCCGGCCGGTCGGCGGCATCGAACGCGCCCAGCGCCTCGTAATTCTTGCGCAGCAGGATGTTGGCCTCGGCGCCGGCCCGGAACTCCGGGTCCCGCGCCTTCTCGGCCGCCTTGGCGAACCACTCGGGCAGCACGTCCTTGCGCCCGGTCTTGTCGATGAACGCCTGGCGGAACCGCGGGTCGAGGTAGCGGTTGATCGTGCCCGGCAGCTCCATGATGTGGCTGTCGGCGTCGTGAACGGTCTGGCCCTCGACATAAGCCATGGCGCATCCTCCCAAGATGAGCTCGTTTGTTGCCGAACATTCCGACCCTTCGAACGCCGACCGTCAAGGCTTCTGGACCCGCCACCCGGCCGAGGTGGCGGTCGACCTGATCGGCTGGTCGGTGTTCGTGGATGGCGTGGGCGGGCGGATCGTGGAGACCGAGGCCTACCACCACGAGGATCCCGCCTCGCACAGCTATGCAGGTCCCACGCCCCGCAACGCGGTGATGTTCGGGCCGCCGGCCCACCTCTACGTCTACCGCTCGTACGGCATCCACTGGTGCATGAACTTCGTCTGCTGGTCGCAGGCGCCGGGCGGGGCGGTGCTGATCCGGGCCGTCGAGCCCACGGCCGGCCTGGACGTCATGGCCCAGCGCCGCGGCCTGGGCGATCCCCGCGCGCTCTGCTCCGGCCCCGGCAAGCTCTGCGCCGCCCTCGCCGTCACCCGCGAGCACAACGGCCTGGCTCTGGACCGGCCGCCCTTCGAGCTCCGTCCCGGCCGCGCGTCCCGTGTCGTCGCCGGCCCGCGCATCGGCATCACCAAGGCCGCCGACGTCCCCTGGCGCTTCGGCGAAGCGGGCTCCCGCTTCCTCAGCCGGCCGTTTCCACCGGGCGCGGATTCGGCGCGGAAGCGCCGCGACCGGACGTGAGCCGCGGCCGTCAGCCCTCAGGGTCTCCGCCGTCGCCCCGGTTGCGTTCATAGCAACGCGTCTGCGGAAACCGCGGCAGCCACGCCTCGCGGCGGGTGGTCCAGCTTTCGTAGCTTGGCGTCAGCTGGTCGGGCGCATCCAGGGCTCCCAGGTGCGCCTCGATCTCGTCCTCGAACACGGCGAAGACCGACGAGCCGCAGCGGGGGCAGAAGCGCCGGCCCGCGTAGTCGCGCGTCTCACCCTCGATCGTCACGGCATCCTTCGGAAAGATCGCGGCGGCATAGAACAGAGCGCCGTGATGCTTGCGACAGTCCAGGCAGTGGCAGATGGCAACCCGGTTCGGCCGCCCCGTCGCCACCAGCCGCACATCGCCGCAGAGGCACCCGCCGGTAAAGCGTTCCAAGCCGTATCTCCTTCCTTGCGGCTCCCTCGAACGCGGTTCGGGGTTGCCGGGTTGCCCCCCGCTGGGCAGCCTGTGCGAGAGTCCACGGCGGCTGGCCCCCGGGGGGCGATGACTGCCCGGGTGCGGAGAGGCCGGCATGATCTTCTGGACCGCGAACCTGGTCGGCATGGTCTTGGCCTACTTCCTCGGCTCCATTCCCACCGCCTATCTGGCCGGCCGGACGCTCAAGGGCATCGACATCCGCGAGCTTGGCTCCCGGTCCGTCGGGGCCACGAACGCCCTGAGGGTCCTGGGCAAGGGACCAGGCCTGCTGGTTCTCCTGGTCGACGTGCTGAAGGGCGCGGCGGCGATCGCCCTCGTCCGCGGGATCCAGTCGTGGCTCCAGGCGTCGCCGTCCGCCGCGCCTCCGGCGGGGCTCGATCCGCAGGCCTGGGCGACCTGGATGGTCTGCGCGGCCGGCCTGCTCGTGGTGCTGGGCCACAGTCGCTCGGTCTGGCTGAACTTCACCGGCGGCAAGTCCGCCGCTGCGGGCCTTGGCGTCCTCCTGGCCATGTCCTGGCCCGTCGGCCTGGGCGCCGCCGCGGTCTTCGCCGTGGCGCTGGCGATCTCGCGGATCGCGTCCCTGAGCTCGATGCTCGCCGCCGTCGCCGCCGTCGCCCTCGTCGTCGGCCTGGACCACCCCCTCGCCTATCGGCTGCTGGTGATCGCCGGCGCCCTCTACGTCGTCGCCCGCCACCGCGCGAACATCCAGCGCCTGCTCGCCGGAACGGAGCCGCGCCTGGGCCAGGCGCCGCGCGCTTAGTCCCGCGGCTTCGGGCCCAGCAGCGGCATCACCTCCACCCCGTCGCACGGAAAGATCGTGAAGTGCGGATGGCCTTCGAACAGCTTCGCCGCCGCCTCGTGCGACGGCGCGCGCACGACCACGAACACCGTCAGCAGGTTGACCACGTCCGTCACGCCCTCGGCCGTGGTGCGCTTGGTCGGCCCCAGCGGTCCACCCGGATAGACGATCGCGTCGCGGTGCGCCTCGTCCCAGGCCGCCAGCGCCGCCAGCCCCACCTCGTCCGTCCGCTGCCGCTCCTCGTCGGTCATGGCGTACCAGTCCCGCCACCGCGGGCCGTTCTTGTCGCTGGTGAAGACCGCCAGGTAGTGACCGTCGTTCGCCATCACGTCCCCCTCTGTGCTGAGCACGACAGTCCCGCTCCCGCGCTTCGCTCGCCCTTCACCCGCGGTCTTCCGCCAGCGTGTGCGCGACGATGGCGTTGGCGTGACCGTGTCCCATGCCGTGTTCGCTTTTCAGCATGGTGACCAGCTCCATGTGCTTCGCCGGACACCGCTGGCGAACCAGCGCCTGCCACTCCGAGATCGGACGACCGTAGGTCTTCTCGATCGAGGGAAAGTAGGACTGGGGTCCCTTGATCCGCTCCTCCGCCACGGCGCGATCCTCCTTGTTGTCTCTTCTGATGACGAACGGCCCGTGACCCGCCCGACACGCGCGCCGAGGTTTTTTCCGCATCGCAGGACCGGGGAGTCGAATTCAAGCTTTGCCTTGACGGCAGCGTCGGCTACCTCCGGTCGCACTTTTGCGTTGGGGGGCGCTCAGGTGGCCGAAGCATTCATCAAGGGCAATATCGATCTCTTCCGCCTCGAGCGGCTGTTCGGGCTGGGCATCGACGACGCGACGTCGAGCCGCCTTCAGCTGTCCGGGGGGCTCCTCCTCGTGGGGCTCAACGGTTCGAACCTCACCTACGACGGCGCGTCTCAGCTGAATGGCGGCACGATCACCGGCATCTCGTTCGTTGAGTACCAGCCGGGTCCGGACCGCTTCATCGCCAGCTCGATCGGTCTGAACGGGATCAACATCACGGCGACCCTGGCCAATCAGTATCTCTATGCCGCGAATACGCCCGGGGCGCTCGCCTACGTCCTCTCCGGGGCCGACTCGGTCCGGGGTGAAGTGACCTCGGACCTGCTGCGTGGCTACGACGGCGCCGACACCATCAATGGGATCGGTGGCTCCGACACGATCTATGGCGGCGCGGGGGACGATCGGATCCTCGGCGGCGACCTCTCCGTGGTCTCGCCCAACCACGCCGCCTATCTCCGCGGCGACGAGGGCAACGACGAGATCTTCGGGACCCAAGGGTTCGACGACATCAACGGCAACGTCGGGAACGACACGGCCGGCGGCGGTTCTGGCGACGACTGGGTCGTGGGTGGCAAGGATAACGACTCCCTGTCCGGCGACCTCGGCGCGGACCTCGTCTACGGCAACCTCGGAAACGACACGCTGAACGGCGGCGAGGGGAACGACATCGTCCGCGGCGGGCAGCAGGACGACCTCATCAGCGGCGGCGGCGGCGATGACTACCTGTCCGGTGACCGCGGCGGCGACCGGGTGACCGGCGGCGCGGGCGCGGACATCTTCCACACCTTCGGCGCGGCCGACCTCGACGTGGTCACCGACTTCAACCGCGCCCAGGGCGACCGGGTGCAACTGGATCCGGGTACGCAGTACACCACCAGCCAGCAGGGAGCCGACGTCCACGTCGACATGGTGGGCGGCGGCAAGTTGGTGCTGCTCAACGTCCAGCTTTCAAGCCTCGGCGCCGGCTGGATCTTCGGCGCGTAGTCCGCGGGCGCCGGCGAAAGATAGCGCCGACGCCCGCTACGGTCGGACCCGCCCCGCTTAGAGCTGGGCCAGCATGTAGTCGGCGGAGGAGACCTTGAACTCGCCGCCCTCCTCGACGTTCAGCTCGCTGACCACGCCGTCCTTGACGATCATGGAATAGCGCTGCGAGCGCTTGCCCATGCCGAACTTGCTGCCGTCCATGGCCAGGCCAACGGCGTCGGTGAAGGCGCCGTTGCCGTCGCCGAGCATGACGATGTCCTCGCCCACCGCCTGGTCCTCGCCCCAGGCGCGCATGACGAAGGCGTCGTTGACCGACAGGCAGGCGATCTCATCGACGCCCTTGGCCTTCAGGTCCGGCGCGTGCTGCTTGAAGCCCGGCAGGTGCTTGGCCGAGCAGGTCGGCGTGAAGGCGCCCGGCACGGCGAACAGCGCCACGGTCTTGCCCTTGAAGAAGTCCTCGGTCTGGACGGGCTTCGGCCCCTCGGCCGTGGCCTGGGTCAGGGTCACGTTGGGCAGCTTATCGCCAACCTTGATCGTCATCGGAGGTCTCCCTTGAGCGGTTTCGATGTGCAGATAACGGGAACGAGGCCCTGCGGTAACCTCGATTTCCGCAGATAGGTGTTTCCCCCCTTGATGTCGCCATCATCCGGCAGAATCTGTGGAGCGATGGAAGGTGGTTTCCTCTCGGGGCAGATGCTCATCGCCATGCCGGGGATCGGCGACCCGCGGTTCGAGCGGTCGCTGGTGCTGCTGTGCGCCCATGATCACGACCACGCGATGGGAATCGCGGTGAACCGGCCGATCGAAGGCCTGACGGTGCCCGACCTGCTGGAGCGGCTCGAGATCGAGAGTGACGCCGACCTCGACGAGGACCTCGTGCTGCTGGGCGGCCCGGTGGAGATGGAGCGCGGCTTCGTGGTCCACACCGATGACTACCACGCCGAGCACAGCCTCGACCTGGGCGGGGGCCTGTCGCTCACCACCACCCGGGAGGTGCTGGAGGCCATGGGCCGGCGCGCGCCCCAGCCGCGGCGCGCGATCCTGACCCTGGGCTACGCCGGATGGGGCGCCGGCCAGCTGGAAAAGGAGATTCGGCAGAACGTGTGGCTGACCGTCGAGGCCGACGAGGCCCTGGTCTTCGACGACGACTACGACACCAAGTGGGCCCGCGCCCTGGGCAAGCTGGGCATCGACCCGCAGTTCCTGAGCGCCGAGGCCGGGCAGGCCTGAGACTCAAAGTTCCTCCCCCCTTTGGGGGAGGGGACCGCGGCGCGGTGGAGGGGGTTATCCACGGCCGTTGAGGCCCCCCACAGTCGGCATTCGCCGACAGCTCCCCCGAGCGGGAGCAATTGGAGCTAGCCCCTCGCCTTCACCGGCGCTGCGCCGTCGACGTAGCTCTCATTGAGATAGACTTCGGCTTCCTGGGCCGACAGCGCCGGCGCATAGCCGAAGCCCTGGCCGTAGTCGCAGCCCAGCGACAGCAGGTGGCGCGCCATGCCGGCGTTCTCGACGCCCTCGGCCACCACTTCCATGTCCAGGTCCTGGCCGAGCTTCACCACCGAGGAGACGATCTTGGCCGACCCCTCGTTGGTGGCCATGGTGCGCACGAAGTAGCGGTCGATCTTCAGGGTGTCGAACGGCAGGCGGGTCAGGTAGCTCAGCGACGAGAAGCCGGTGCCGAAATCGTCCAAAGCCAGGGCCGCGCCCGCCGCGCGCAGCGAGCGCAGGATCACGGCGGCCTTGTCCGGGTCGCGCATGACGTCGCTCTCGGTGACCTCCAGCTTCAGCGCGCCGGGCGGCAGGTCGGTCTCGCGGCGGATGTGCTCCACGTCCGACACCAGATCGGGACGTTCCAGCTCGCCGGTGGACAGGTTCACCGCCACGGTCAGCTCGCCGGCGGCCCGGTGGCGCTTGCGCCAGGTCCCGAGCTGGCGGGACGCCTCGCGCATCATCATGGCGCCCAGCTCGGGCATCAGGCCCATCTCGTCGCAGAGCGGCAGGAATTGCTCGGGCATCAACAGGCCCCGGCGCGGGTGGCGCCAGCGGACCAGGGCCTCGAAGCCGGACAGGGCGCCGGTCGAGAGGCGCACGATGGGCTGGTAGAAGGGCGTCAGCTCGCCCCGGCGCAGGGCCCCCTTGAGGTCGCCCTCCAGCGCCAGCCGCGACAGGCCGTCGGTCTCCAGGCTGCGGCCATAGGCGGCCGCGCCGCCGCGGCCGTTGCTCTTGGCCGCCTCCACCGCGAGCTCGGCGCGGCGCAGCAGCTCGGCGGCCTCCGGCGCCTCCTCGCCGCCCGGCGCCTCGACGGCGCCGATGGAGAGGGTCGGGTGGATGTCGAATCCGGCCACGCGCAGCGGCTGCTCCAGGGCGCGGCGCAGGGTCTCGGCGCCCGGCGAGGCGGTGACGGGGGCCAGGGCGGCGAACTCGTCCTCGCCGATGCGGGCCAGGAGGGCGCCGGGCGGGAAGGCGGCGGCCAGGCGCGAGCCCAGCGCGGCCAGCACCAGGTCGGCGCGCTCGTGGCCCAGGGCCTCGTTCAGGCGGCGCAGCCGGTCCAGGTCGGCGACGATCAGTTCGTACTGACCCGGCGCCTGCAGCCGCTCTCGGGCCAGGGTGATGAAGCTCTTGCGGTCGGCCAGGCCCGTCAGGTGGTCGAGGCCCGAGGCGGCGAACCGCACCTCGGCGGCCACCACGCCCGCGGCGCGGACGCCCTCCTCCAGCCACACGCCCCGCCAGATGCAGGGGCTGCCGCCGCGCAGGCGCAGGCGGACGGCCACCTCACCGCCCGGCGCCTGCTGGCGCAGGATGTCCTCGGCGATGGCGCGGTCCTGGGGCAGGGCGAGAGCGCGGAGGGCGGCGGACGAACAGTCGGGCGCAAGCGGGCCGAGGCCGAGGGCGCGGGTGGCCCCGGTCAGGCGCAAGCGGTCCTTCTCCGGCTCCCAGACCCACAGCGCGACCTCCGCCGCCCCGAGCGCCTCGAGCGTGGCCGTCGCGTCCCACATCCAACGGTCGTTGGCCATTCCGTCCCGAATTCGAGTCCGTGTTTCGGGGCGCGGGCCTAGACCGACACCCCCTCGTCCGGCCCCTCGCGATCCCGATAGGGGGTCACCAGGCCGAACAGAACATGATCTCGCCAATCGCCGTTAATTTTAAGATAAGCCTGTGCGAATCCCTCCTCCTGGAACCCCGCTTTCCTGAGCAGGGTCCGGGATGGCTGGTTGTCGGGGATGCACGCCGCCTCCAGGCGGTGGAGGCCCAGGGTCCGGAAGGCGAACTCCGACAGCGCCCGGACGGCGGCCAGGGTGAGCCCTTGTCGAACAAACGGCCGGCCGCACCAGTAGCCCACCGACCCCATCTGGGCCACGCCGCGCCGGACGTTCGACAGGGTGATGCCGCCGGTCAAGGCGTCGTCGGAACTGCGGAAGATGAAGAAGGGATAGGCCAGCCCGATCTCCCGGTCGCGGGCGTAGGCCAGCAGGCGGCGGCGGAAGGCGGCGCGGGAGAGGTCGTCGGCCGGCCAGGTGGGCTCCCACGGCTGCAGGAAACCCCGGCTCTGGGCGCGCAGCTCGCGCCACTCGGCGAAGTCGCCGGCGCGCGGCGGACGCAGCCAGACTCCCTGGCCTTCGACGCGAAGGCCGCTTTCCGGCGCGATCCAGTCCAGCAGGGCCATGGACGCCGAGCCTCGCGCAATTCGGCGCGTGGTCAAGAGGCGCGGCTTTCGGCTCCGCTCACGCGCCGAACAGGACCTGTTCGAACCGCTCCGCCGCCGGCAGCGAGGCCTTTGGCCCCAGGATGGCGGTGGCCGATCGGCCAGGGGTCAGGATCTTGGCCGTCAGATCGGCGATCTGCCTGGCCGTCACGGCGTCGACTTCGGCGGCCACGGCCTCCGGGTCCAGCGTCTCGCCGAACAGCAGCACTTGGCCGGCGGCCTGTTCGGCGCGCGCCAGCGCCGACTCCCGGCCCATGAACATCGAGCCCTTGAGCTGGGCCTTGGCCCGCGAAAGCTCGACGTCGCCGACCGGATCGGCCAGCAGGCGGATCTGTTGAGCCGTCACCTCGGCGAGCTCACCGGCGTCCTTGGCGTCGCAGCCCGCGAACACGCCCAGGATGCCGGTGTCGGCATAGGTCTCGGAATAGGCGTCGATGGCGTAGGCCAGGCCCCGCGCCTCGCGCGCTTCCTGGAACAGCCGCGAAGCCATGCCGCCGCCCAGGATCTCGGCCAGCAGGCGCAGGGCGAAGTAGTCGGGGTCCTTCACGCCCACCGCCGGCAGCAGGAACACCAGGTTCGCCTGCTCCAGGCGCTTGGCCACGGTGGTGGTCCCCCCGGCGAACGCCGCCGGCTCGGCCGCCGCCAGCCCCTCGCCCGCGGCCCCGCCGAAGTCGCGCTCGGCCAGCCGCAGCAGGTCGTCCTCGTCCACCGCCCCGGCGGCGCTGACCACCAGCGTCTCGGGCGCATACAGAGCGCTGCGCCAGGCCCCCAGGGTCTGTGGCGTGGCCGCCTTGATCGATTGCACGGTGCCCAGGATCGGCCGGCCCAGCGGCTGTCCGGCGAAGGCGGCGGCCTGGGCCAGTTCGAACACCAGGTCGTCCGGGGTGTCGGCGGCCTCGGCGATCTCCTGGCCGACCACCTGCTTCTCGCGGGCCAGGTCGCCGGCGTCCATCGTCGGCCGCAGGACAAGGTCGGCGATCACCGAGGACCCGAGGTCCAGGCCGTGCTTGAGCGCCCGCACCTGGAAGCTGGTCCGCTCGTAGCCGGTGGCCGCGTTGATGTGGCCGCCCTCAGCCTCGATGACCTCGACGATCTGCTTGGCGGAGCGGCCGCCGGCGCCCTTGAACACCATGTGCTCCAAGAGGTGCGACCAACCGGAGTGGGCGGCGTCCTCGAAGCGCGCGCCCCGGCCGGCCACTACCGACAGCGCCACGGTCTGCCAGCCCGGCAACGGGTCGCAGACCACCCGCACGCCGTTGGCCAGCCTATGAACCCGGGGACCCGTCACCGCTCGGCGAACGCGCGGACGTAGGCCTTGATGGTGTCGGCCTCGCCCGGCAGGCGGTCGAAGCGTTCGGGCCGGCCGGCCATGCTGGCGAAGCCGCGCGGCAGTTGCGGCTCGACCCCGCAGGCCTTGGCCACGTCCTCGGGGAACTTGGCCGCGTGCGCCGTCGACAGCACCACGGCCGGCCCCTCCAGCTTCACATGCCGCAGCGCCGAGACGGCCACGGCCGTGTGCGGGTCGATCAGTTCGCCGGTCTCGTTCAGGGTGGAGACGATGGCGCGGAGCGTCTCGTCCTCGCCGATACCGACGCCGGTGAAGGTGGCCTGCATGGCCGACAGGGCGCCGGGCGGAATGTCGATCACGCCGACCTTTCCGAAGGCTTCGAACGCGCGCGCCGTCTCCGTGGCCTCGCGCTGAACGCCCTCGAAATAGAGCCGCTCGAAGTTCGAGGCCGACTGGATGTCCATGGCCGGCGACAGGGTGGGCTGCACGGTGCCGCGGGCGTAGCGGCCGGTGGCGAAGGCGCGCGCCAGGATGTCGTTGGAGTTGGTCGCCACCACGATCCGCCTGATCGGCAGGCCCATGCGCATGGCCACATAGCCGGCGAAGGCGTCGCCGAAATTGCCGGACGGAACCACGAAGTTCACCTCGCGGTCCGGCGCGCCCAGCGCCGCCGCCGTGGTGAAGTAGTAGACGGCCTGGGCGGCGATCCGGGCGAAGTTGATCGAGTTCACCGCCGCCAGGTCCACCGCTTGCCGCAGCGCCCGGTCCTGGAAGGCGTCTTTCAGGATCGCCTGGCAGTCGTCGAAGGTCCCCTTCACCGCCACGCAGGCGATGTTGGTCTCCTCGGCCGTGGTCATGAACCGGCGCTGGACCTCGCTGATCCGCCCCTCGGGGAACATGACCACCACCCCGACATTCTTCGCGCCGCGGAAGGCTTCGACGGCCGCCCCGCCGGTGTCGCCGGAGGTGGCGCAGAGGATCGTCTGCTTGCGGCCCTGCCGCCCCAGGATGTGGTCGTACAGCCGGGCCAGGATCTGCATGGCCACGTCCTTGAAGGCGAGGCTGGGGCCATGGAACAGCTCGGCGATGAAGGTCTGCGGCGCGATCTGCACCAGCGGAACCACGGCCTTGTGGCTGAAGGTTCCGTACGCCTCCTCGCACATGGCCAGCATGTCGGCCGCACCGATCTCGTCGCCCGCGAACTTGCCCAGCACCGCCGCCGCGACCTGGGCGTAGGGCATGCCGGCGAAGGCGGCGATCTCGGCCTTCGTGAACGTCGGCCACGCCTCGGGCACGTAAAGGCCGCCGTCCGGGGCGAGCCCGCCCAGCACCGCATCGGTGAAGCCGACCTGGGCGGCCTGGCCGCGGGTCGAGACGTAGCGCATCTATTTCTTCCGGCGTTTGAAGAGCATGGCGGCATAGACGCCGAGCAGGGCAGCGGCAAGGCCGTACCAGGTCAGGGCGTACTCCAGGTGCCGGTTGGAGATCACGGCGGGGATGGGCGCGGGGATCAGGCCCTTCCATTCCGGGTTGGTGGCGGTCTCGGCCATCAGGAACAGGGGCGCGGGACCGGGCGCCTGCAGGGCGGCGGCCATGGCCGCCACATCGCGGGTGTACCAGCGGGCCGGCCGATTGGGCGGCGAGAAGCTGTTGCCCGGCTCAGGCTGGCGCAGCACCCCGGTCACCTCGACCGGAGCCGTGGCGTCGCGGTCGACCGGGGGCCGGGCCGAGACAGTGTCGGCGACGAAGCCGCGATCCACCAGGATCGTGCGGTAGCGGGTGCTGTCGGTCCGGCAGGCGGAGATGAGCCGAACGCCGGGCTGCCCGTCGCGCAGGCCGTAGAGCTCGAGATAGGGCGCGGTCGCGATGCCGGGACAGCTGACGATCACGCGCGTGAAGTCCGCATCGCCGCCCTCCGCCACCCGATCCAGCACCGGGCCCAGCGGCTGGGCCGGCGCGGCCTGCAGGGCCTCGATGCGGGCGAGGAGATCGCGCTTCCAGTGCAGGCGCTGAAGCTGCCAGGTTCCGAGGGCCAGCAGGATCGCCAGGGCGATGGCGGCGGCGATGGTCAGCCCGACCGGGAAACCCCGGCCGCCGTCAGGGGTCATGGCGCGCTTCGGACGCCCGGTTCATGAACTGCGCCGCGAGCATGGCGCCCTTCAACGGGCGCATCAGGCCCAGCGACAGGATGAGGGTCGCCGGGAGCCAGAGGATCAGGTGCACCCAGATCGGGGGGTGGACCGTGAACTCGGTGAACACAGCCGCGAAGGCCACGGCGAAGCCCGCGATCAGGATCACGAACACCGCCGGGCCATCGCCCGAGTCGGCCTTGGAGAAGTCGTAGCCACACGCCTCGCAGGCGGGCGCCACCTTCAGGAAACCGTCGAAGAGGAAGCCCTCGCCGCAATTGGGGCAGCGGCCGGAAAGGCCCGCCATCAGCGGATGGGGCTTGCTCACATCCCGCGCCTTAGTGCGCCGGCCCGCCGAAGATCACGTAGATGAAGGCGAACAGGAACAGCCACACCACGTCGACGAAGTGCCAGTACCAGGCGGCCGCCTCGAAGCCGAAGTGTTGCTTCGGCGTGAAGCCGCCACGCATCAGGCGCACCAGGCAGACCAGCAGGAAGATGGTGCCGATGAGCACGTGGAAACCGTGGAAGCCGGTGGCCATGAAGAAGGACGAACCGTAGAGGCCCGAATTCTCCTGCCCCTCGGCGCCGAAGAAGTACTTGTGCTCGAGGATGTGGTGGTACTCGTAGGCCTGGACGGCCGTGAAGAGCACGCCCAGCAGGACGGTCAGCAGCAGGCCGACCTTTGCGCCCTTGCGGTCGCCGACCTGGAGCGCGTGGTGGGCCCAGGTGACGGTCGTGCCGGACAGCAGCAGGATCAGGGTGTTGACCAGCGGCAGCTGGAACGCGGGCACGGTCTCGATGCCCTTCGGCGGCCAGGCCGCCCAGGCGGTGGCCACCTCCTCGATCGGCGCATGCGTCCGGTTGCCGTGGAACAGGGCCATCTCGAAGAAGATCCAGAACCACGCGACGAAGAACATCACCTCCGAGGCGATGAACAGCACCATGCCGTAGCGCAGGCCGATGGAGACGACCGGCGTGTGGTCGCCCGCATTGGCTTCCTTGATCACGTCGGCCCACCAGCCGACCATGGTGAAGAGCACCCCGGCCAGGCCCGCGAAGAACAGCCACGAGGTGTGCTGCGGCAGGCCGAACAGGCCTTTCATCCACGCCACGCCGCCGATCGCCATCACCGTCGCCGCGATGGAACCGACCAGCGGCCACGGGCTCGGATTGACCAGGTGGTAGTCGTGCTTCACGCCAGCGGCCATTGCGGTCCTAACCCCTTGCAGTTCCCCTCGCGCGCAGACGCTAGAGTCGCGCGTGGTCAGTCGCGGACGCTATAGCCCTGCGCCGATGCATCCGCCAAGGGGGAAAGGACGCTTTGCCGCTACGGCGCAGCGGGGAACGCACGGGTGAGGAAATTTCGCGTCAGGGCGACCGCTTCGTCCAGGTTGGTCTCCAGCAGCCAATGGCCGCCGTCCAGCAGGTGCAACTCGGCGTCCGGCAGGTCGCGGAGGTAGGCGCGCGCCGAGGCCTCCGGCATGTAGCCGTCCTGCGGCCCCCAGATGATCAGGGTCGGCGGCCGGCGTTCGCGCAGCCAGGCCTGGTAGCGCGGGAACCAGTCGACATTGGCCTTCCAGCCCATCAGGACCCGGACCAGGATCTCCCTGCGTGCGGGCGTCACGAAGCCGGCGTGCAGCTTCCAGAGATCGGGCGGGATCCGTTCGGCGAGGTCGGGACGGACGTCGTTGAGGAATTCCACCCGGAACTCCTCCTCGCTGACCGCCTTGGAGAACGCCTCGCGCTGTTGCGCCTCGGGCAGGGCCAGGGTCTCCAGCAGCCCCTTGTACTTCGGCCCCAGGGCGTCCTCGTAGATGTCGCCGTTCTGGATGATCAGCGCCGCGACCTGGTCGGACCGCTGCAGCGCCAGGCGCAGGCCGATCCAGGTTCCGAAGTCGTGCAGGTAGAGGGCGAACCGCTTCACCCCGAGGGCGTCGGCGAAGCGGCCCAGGAAGTGGGCATAGCCGCTGAAGTCATGCTGGAACCCGGGCGGATCGTCGGTCAGCCCGCTACCCGGGAAGTCCGGGGCCAGCAGTCGCCAGCGGTCGGCCAGCGCCGGCATGTAGTTGCGGAACTCGAACGACGAGCAGGGATAGCCGTGGGGCAGCAGCAGGACCGGGGCGTCGGGCGGGCCGGCCTCCCGGTAGAAGACGCCGTGGCCGTCCAGCTCCAGGCGCCGGTGGCGAACGCGGCGGAGGTCGTCCTCGGCCGCGCCGCGCGCGATGTCGGGTTCGTGTCGCATGCCCGCCGAACCGGCGGGCCC
>NZ_LSJI01000058.1 GCF_001557235.1 Phenylobacterium sp. CCH9-H3
AAGATCACCGTGGACGTGCGCGGCGAGATCCTGGAGCTGAAGAACACCATCAACATCATGGTGGACCAGCTGAACGCCTTCGCCTCGGAGGTGACGCGCGTGGCGCGCGAGGTGGGTACGGAGGGCAAGCTGGGCGGCCAGGCGCAGGCGCCCGGCGTGGCCGGCACCTGGAAGGACCTGACCGACAATGTGAACATGATGGCCGGCAACCTGACCGGCCAGGTGCGAAGCATCGCCGACGTGGTGACCGCGGTGGCGAACGGCGACCTGAAGCGCAAGCTGACCCTGGACGCCAAGGGCGAGATCGCCGCCCTGGCCGACACCATCAACGGCATGATCGAGACCCTGGCCACCTTCGCCGACCAGGTGACCAACGTGGCCCGCGAGGTGGGGATCGAGGGCAAGCTGGGCGGCCAGGCCCGGGTGCCCGGCGCCGCCGGCCTCTGGCGCGACCTGACCGACAACGTGAACGAACTGGCCGCCAACCTGACCACCCAGGTCCGCGCCATCGCCGAGGTGTCGACGGCCGTGACCAAGGGCGACCTGACCCGCTCGATCACCGTCGAGGCCTCGGGCGAGGTGGAGGAGCTGAAGAACAACATCAACGAGATGATCCGGAACCTCCGCGATCAGACGTTGAAGAACACCGAGCAGGACTGGCTGAAGACCAACCTGGCCCGCTTCACCCGCATGCTGCAGGGCGAGCGCGACCTCTCCACCGTGTCGAACCTGGTGCTCAGCGAGCTGGCGCCGCTGATCAACGCCCAGCACGCCGTGTTCTACGTCTCCGACCGCGACGAGGACGGCAACCCCGCGCTCAACCTCGCGGCTTCCTACGCCTTCAACAACCGCAAGCACCTGGCGAACTCGTTCAAGCTGCGCGAGGGCCTGATCGGTCAGTGCGCCTACGAGAAGTCGCGCATCCTGCTGAGCAACGTGCCCAAGGACTACGTTCAGATCTCGTCCGGCCTGGGCGAGGCGGCGCCGGCCAACATCATCGTCCTGCCGGCGCTGTTCGAAGGCGAGGTGAAGGCGGTGATCGAGCTCGCCACCTTCGGCGAGTTCAACGAGACCCAGCAGCAGTTCCTGGACCAGCTGATGGAATCCATCGGCATCGTCTTGAACACCATCGCCGCCAACATGCGGACCGAGGGGCTGCTGAAGCAGTCGCAGCTGCTGACCTCCGAGCTGCAGGCCCAGCAGGAGGAACTGAAGAAGACCAACGACCGCCTGGAACAGCAGGCCGCCTCGCTCCGCCAGTCGGAGGAACTGCTCCGCACCAAGCAGGAGGAGCTGCAGCAGACCAATGCCGAGCTGCAGGAGAAGGCCCACCTGCTGTCGGTTCAGAACCAGCAGGTGGAAGCCAAGAACCGCGAGGTGGAACAGGCCAAGATCGCGCTGGAGGACAAGGCCGAACAGCTGGCTCTGACCTCAAAGTACAAGTCCGAGTTCCTGGCCAACATGAGCCACGAGCTGCGCACGCCGCTGAACTCGCTGCTGATCCTGTCGAAGCTCCTGGCCGACAACACCCAGGGCAACCTGTCGGACAAGCAGGTGGAGTTCGCCCATAACATCCACGCCGCCGGCGCGGACCTGCTGGGGCTGATCAACGACATCCTGGACCTGTCGAAGATCGAGAGCGGCACCACGACGCTGGATATCAGCGAGATGTCGTTCGCCAGCCTGCGCGACCAGACGGACCGGACGTTCAGCCAGGTGGCCGCCGACAAGAGGCTGGACTTCGTCATCGACCTCGATCCGGCCCTGCCGCGTTCGATGTACACGGACGACAAGCGGCTGCAGCAGATCATCAAGAACCTGCTCTCGAACGCCTTCAAATTCACCGAGAAGGGCTATGTGAAGCTGCGGGTCGCCCGAGCCCATTCGGGCTGGAACGCGACGAACGACCATCTGAACACCGCCGGCCAGGTCCTGGCCTTCTCGGTGGAAGACTCCGGCATCGGCATTCCCGAGGACAAGCAGCGGATCATCTTCGAGGCCTTCCAGCAGGCGGACGGCACCACCAGCCGCAAGTACGGCGGCACGGGCCTCGGCCTCTCCATCAGCCGCGAGATCACGCGCCTGCTGGGTGGGGAACTGCGGGTGGCCTCGACGCCCGGCAAGGGGTCGACCTTCACCCTCTACCTGCCGCTCAACTTCAGCCCGGCCCAGGCGCCGGCCGCCCGCGCGGCCGCCGGGCCGCAGCCGCGGCCGATGCTGATCCCTTCGTCGTTCTCGGACGAGCCGGCCGAAGGCGTGGCCGACGACCGGGACCTGATCACCTCGGGAGACTCCGTGGTGCTGATCGTCGAGGACGACCCGCGCTTCGCCTCGATCCTGCTCAACCTGGTCCACGATTCCGGCTTCAAGGGCGTCGTCACGGGCGAGGGCGGGGCCGCGCCGTCGCTCGCACGGCGGTTCGGGCCCGACGCCATCATGCTGGACATCGGCCTGCCCGACATGGACGGCCTGGCTCTGCTCGACCTGCTGAAGCGCACGCCCGAGACCCGGCACATCCCGGTCCACGTGATCTCGGCCGACGACCAGAAGGGCCTCGGCCTGTCCATGGGCGCCTTCGGCTTCACCCACAAGCCGGTGGAACGCGAAGTCGTCGTCTCGACGCTCCAGGGCGTCAAGAATTTCGCCGACAAGTCCGACCGCCGCATCGTGCTGGTCGGGCGCGAGGGCGAGGCGGCCGACATGCTCCGCCAGTGCTTCACCAACCTCGAACTGGCCGATGACTTCGCGTCGGTGGTGGCCCGGCCCGCCGCCGAACTGCCCGACGCGGCCGTCGTGGAGAGCGGCAGCGTTCCCACCGCGCAGCTCATCGAACAGCTCAAGCAGGCCGAGGGCCGCTGCACGCCGGTGGTGGTCTACGCGCCGCTGGCGATGGACCCCGAAGAGGACCGCCGCCTGCGGCTGGCGGTGTTCGGCGGTCTGGTGCGCATGGCCCGGACGCCGGACCAGCTGATCGACCAGGCGGCGCTGCTCCTGCACACCCCCGTCGAGACCCTGTCGGCGCCGGTCAGGGCCAAGCTCAGCCAGAGCCGGCACGAGGACGCCGTGCTCACCGGCCGCAAGGTGCTGGTCATCGACGACGACATCCGCAACATCTTCTCGCTCGCCTCGGCGCTCGAGGAGTACGGCATAGAGCTGAGCTACGCCGAAAGCGGACGCGCCGGCCTCGAGATCCTGGACGCCAAGACCGACATGGACGTGGTGCTGGTGGACATCATGATGCCCGACATGGACGGGTACGAGACGATCCGCGAGATCCGCTCGCGGTCCGAATCGGCGGACATCCCGATCGTCGCCGTGACCGCCAAGGCGATGAAGGGCGACCGTCAGAAGTGCATTCAGGCCGGAGCGTCCGACTATGTCTCCAAGCCTGTCGACATCGACCACCTCATCTCGGTCCTGCGGGTTTCGATCCAACGGGCCGACGCGATGCGGCTCGCCAGCGACACCGTGGCGCCGATGATGCCGCAAGCGAGCTGACGTGACCGCCCCTGCACAGGCCAGACCGGCGTCCAGGGTCTGGCGGGCGGACGCCGCGCCGCCCGACCTGGACGCCCCCCTCGCGGCGCGGATCCTCATCGTCGACGACGACGAGCGCAACGCGTTCGCCGCGGTGGAAGCGCTGAAGGAGCTCGGGCACGAACTGGTCGTCGCGCGGTCGGGCGAGGAGGCGCTGAAACGTGTCCTGGCCGAGGAGTTCGCCCTGATCCTTCTCGACCTGCACATGCCGGGGATGGACGGCTACGAGACGGCGGCCCTGCTGCGCTCGCGCAAGCGCAACCAGCACACGCCCATCGTCTTCCTCACCGCCATCTTCCGCGACGAGGCGCACATCTTCCAGGCCTACTCGGCCGGCGCGGTGGACGTAGTCTTCAAGCCGATAGACCCCTTCATCCTCAAGGCGAAGGTCCAGGTCTTCGTCGACCTCTATCTCAAGACCAAGGAGGTGGAGCGTCAGTCCGCCTACCAGCAATGGCTGCTGGACGAACATGCCCGGGTGAAGGCCGACAAGGACCGCACCGAACGGGCCCTTCGCCGGACCCAGGCGACCCAGGAGGCGATCCTGCGGTCGCTGCCGATCGTCTTCCACTCTCGCAGCATCGAGCCCCCGTTCGCGCCGCTGTTCGTCTCGGACAGCGTCCAGGCCATCACCGGCTTTCCCGCCGAGCGCTTCATCGCCGAACCCGAGTTCGGGACCAGCCGCATTCACCCGGACGACGTCGCCCTCGTGGTCGAGCGGATCTCGGCCGCCGCCCGCACGGGTCACTACGCCGTCGAATTCCGCTGGCTCTGCGCCGACGGGCAGTATCGGGTCCTGCAGGACCAGGGGGTGATGGCGCCCAGCACCGACGGGGAGGCCCGCGAGATCTTCGGCGTGATCCTGGACGCCACCGACCGGCGCAGCCTGGAGGAACAGCTGGCGCAGGCCCGGAAGATGGAGGCGGTCGGGCAGCTCACCGGCGGCGTCGCCCACGATTTCAACAACCTGCTGACGGTCGTGCTGGGCAACATCGACATGCTGGCCACCCGCAAGGAGGAGGAAGAGCGTCGGATGCGCCGGATCGAGGCCGTCCGCCAGGCCGCGGAACGCGGCCGCGACCTCACCGGCCAGCTTCTCGCCTTTTCGCGCCGCCAGCACCTCACCCCGGTCACCCTCGACGTGAACCGCCTGATCCGCGACTTCGCGCCCCTCATGCGTCAGGCGGTGGGCGAAGCCGTCACCATCGACCTGGACCTGGGCGAAGAAGGCCTCAACACCCACGTCGATCCCACGCAGTTGGAGACGGCGCTGCTCAACCTGGCCGTCAACGCGCGCGACGCCATGCCGGAAGGTGGCCGGCTGCTGATCGCCACGCGCCGGGAGCGCGGTCCGCACAAGCTCGGTTACGTGGTCATCGAGGTGCGCGACGACGGCGTCGGCATGACCGAAGAGGTTCGTGCGCGGGTCTTCGAGCCGTTCTTCACGACCAAGGATGTGGGCAAGGGCTCGGGTCTCGGCCTCAGCCAGGTCTACGGGTTCGTCAGCCAGTCCGACGGGCAGGTGCGCCTGGACAGCGCGCCGGGCGAGGGGACGGCGTTCCACTTGCTGCTGCCCGCCAGCGAGGCCGAGGCCGACGCGCCGCGGCGCGAGGGGCGGCCCGCGAAGGTGGTGGGGGGAACCGAGAGGATCCTCCTGGTGGAGGATGACCCGACCGTCCTGGCCTTGACCCTCGATGTCCTGACCGGGCTTGGCTACCGCGTCACCACCGCGACCAACGCCAGCGAGGCGCTGCAGGTGCTGCATGCGGATCCCGAGATCGATCTGCTCTTCACTGACGTGGTGATGCCGGGCGGCGTGAGCGGCCTCAGCCTGGCGCGCACGGCGCGCGAGCTGCGTCCGAGGCTGAGGGTCCTGCTGACCTCAGGTTTCGTCGGCGAGCACCGGGCCGTCGATGGCCGCGAATTCCCGCTGCTGGACAAGCCCTACGAGGCGGCCGTGCTCGCGACGACGCTGCGCAAGCTGCTCGACCGGCCGGAGCGGCGACCGCGCAAGCGCGCGACCGAGGCGGCCGAGTAGCTCTCAGGCCGATCTGGCGAGGTGCTTCAGGGCCGCAGCAAGCCGCCGGGCGTGAGCTCGGTCCATCTCGGCGTCGCGTTTGCCGGCCGAGAGCTGGGCCGCCATTCTCGTCAGCGCGACCGCATCGCCCGCCGGGGCGAACACGCCGGCCAGCAGCTTCGCCTCCAGCAGGAGATCGGCCCGCACCTCCGGGGGGCACGCGTCGAGCAGGGCTCCGTCGAAGTCGACCACCTCGGCGGGGCCGGGCGGATCTTCGTCTGGTCTTGGATGTGCCATTGGACGCACCTAACCCCTCATTTCGCCAGGGGTTCCGCGTTGCCTGCGACGCATGATCGCTATTGGGGGGTTCGCGCGCTGCGGTTGCTTGCATTCCCCCAATCGATGGTCGAGGTTCCGGCAAAAGAGGACCGCATGATTCAAGACTCGGAGCACGGCAGGCGTCTTGCCCAGAACCTTGTTGAACTGCTCGGCCCCTACGAAGAAGAACTGATCCAGCTTGAACGCGATGTGCCGGCGTTTGGCCCCCTGCGGCGGGCCGTGGGCATTGCGATTGCCGAGGCGTGTTACTGCATTTCGGATAGTTCCTTGCCGCAAGAAGACCTTGTTCCTCCGGCCGATGACGCGGCCGGGCGGGGCAGGTAAGGCTCACGACTTCTAGGAGATCCGGGAAAAACATGGCCAACAGAACCGAGACGGCCGCCGATCCAGTTGACGTTGCCGTCGGCGCTCGAATCCGGCTGTTGCGCAAGGTGCGGGGCTTGTCCCAGCAGGCGCTGGCCGAAGCCGCCGGCGTCACGTTCCAGCAGATTCAAAAGTACGAACGCGGCGCCAACCGCGTCAGCGCGTCCATGTTGACGCGCATCGCCAAGACCCTGGGCGTGCCCGTGGCCGAGATGTTCGGAGAAGCATCGGTCCACAGCGGCGCGGTCGACGAGGTCGCGGCCCTGCTGGCCGAACCCGGCGCATTGGAATTGCTCAAGGCTTATGCCGGCCTGCCGCGCGGCGTGTCCCGCTCTGCGCTGGTGGAGTTCGTCCGCAGCCTTCGCAGCCAGCCGAGCTGAACCCCTTGCGCAAGTCCGTCGTCCTCGCCGCCCTGGCCGCGGTCGCCTTGGCGTCCCCGGCTTTCGGGGCGCCCAAGGACCCGGTCGAGCGCAAGATGGTCGCGACCATCGAGGCCGAGCGGACGCGCAGCCTGAAGCTGCTCGAGGACTTGGTGCGGGTGAACTCCGGCACGATGAACCTCGCCGGCGTCGAGCAGGTAGGCCGCATGCTGCGCCCCGAGTTCGAACAGCTCGGGTTCGAGGTGCGGTGGGTTCCGATGGCCAAGGTCGGCCGTGCGGGCCACCTGATCGCCACCCACAAGGGGAACGGCCGGGGCAAGCGCGTCCTGCTGATCGGCCACCTCGACACCGTGTTCGAGCCGGACAGCCCCTTCCAGGGCTGGAAGCGCGACGGGGACATCGTCGAGGGGCCGGGCGTCGGCGACATGAAGGGCGGCGACGTGGTCATGGTGGCCGCGCTGCGCGCCATGCATGCGGCCGGCGCGCTCAAGGACGCCGACATCACCGTGGTGCTGACGGGTGACGAGGAGAAGCCTGGGGCGCCGTTGGCCGAGGCGCGCGCCGATCTCATCGCCGCCGGCCGCGCGAGCGACGTGGCGCTCGACTTCGAAGGCCTGTCGCGGGTCGGCGGCCGGGACGTGGGCTCCATCGCCCGCCGCTCGTCGACCTCCTGGACCATCCGGGCGACGGCGAAGTCCGGCCACTCGTCCGGTGTCTGCAAGCCGAACGCGGGCTGTGGCGCGATCTATGAGCTGGCGCGGATCGTCGACGAATTCCGGCGCGAGCTGCCCGAGCCGAACCTGACCTACAATGTGGGCGTGATCCTGGGCGGCGCCGAGGCCGCCCTGAACGCCGGCGACACGGGCGGCGCGGCCAGCGGCAAGCCGAACATCATCGCCGCCGAAGCCGTCGCCCGCGGCGACATCCGCACCCTGTCGTCCGAACAGGAGGCGCGGGTCCGCGCCAAGATGCAGGCCATCGTCGGACGCCATCTCGAACATGCGAAGGCCGAGATCGAGTTCTCCGACGACGGCTATCCGCCCATGGCCCCCACCGAGGGCAACAAGGCCCTGCTGGCGAAGCTGAACGCGGTCAACGCCGCGCTTGGCGTGCCCGAGATGCCGGCGGGCGACCCGGCCAACCGCGGCGCCGGCGACATCTCGTTCGTGGCCTTCATCGACGGCCTGGTCGGCCTCGGCATGGCCGGCGAGGGCAGTCACGCCCCCGGCGAGACCGCCGACCTGAAGAGCCTGGACCTTCAGGCCAAGCGCGCTGCGCTGCTCATCACGCGGCTGTCCAAGGAACCGCGGCCGAAGCGCTAGGGCGGTCACTCCCCTCCTGGCCGTCATCCCGGGCGGAGCGCGCAGCGCGGAGACCCGGGACCCAGCAGACTCGACCTGGAAGCTGCGCCGCGACGGACGACGTAGGCAGCATCAAGGCCAAGCTTCTCTCATGGTCGGGAAGGGGCGACTTCATCGCCATCTACGTCTTAGCAAGCCGCCGGAACAGAACGCTCTACACCGGCGTGACGAGCTGCCTAGGCGAGCGTCGGCGGCGGTGCGGCTGGGTCCCGGGTCTGCGCGCTCTGGCGAGCGCTCCGCCCGGGATGACGGATGTTGGGGTGCGAGGCCCCCGCGGCTACTCCCGCAGTTCGCAGCCTAGGCCGGCGCGCCGAGCGTCCTCAGGGCGTGGTCCTTGATGGCCTTGTAGTCGACCTTACCGTTGGGGGCGCGGCCTATGGTGTCCACCACCACCAGCTCGCGCGGCGCCTTGTAGCCCGCGAGCTGCCCGCGCACGTGTTCGGAGAGGTTGGCCAGGGTCAGGGCGGCGCCGGCTTCGGGCTCCACGACGGCGCAGATCCGCTCGCCGAAGCGTGCATCGGGGACGCCCACCACCACCGCGTCACGCACGCCGGCGTGGCGCTTGAGCGCCTCCTCGACCTCTTCGGGGAAGACCTTCTCGCCGCCGGTGTTGATGCAGACCGAGCCCCGGCCCAGCAGCTTCAGCGAGCCGTCCGCATTCACCTCGGCCCAGTCGCCGGGCACGCTCCACCGGACGCCTTCCATGACCTTGAAGGTCTTGGCGCTCTTTTCCGGGTCCTTGTAGTAGCCCACGGGCAGGAAGCCGCTGACCGCCACCAGGCCCCGCTCGCCGGAGCCGGGCTGGATGCGCCGCCCGTCTTCGGAGAACACCGCGGTGTTGGGGCCGAGCATGAAGGCGGCGGTCTGGGCTTCCGCGCCGGCCGCGGACGCCGAGGCGCCCAGCCCAACGGCCTCGGACGAGCCGAAGCTGTCGGCGATCATGGCCCCCGGGATATGGCTGAGGAGGCCGCGCTTGTTCTCCTGGCTCCACATGGAGCCGGACGAGCTCATCGAGCGCACGCTGGTGAGGTCCCAGCGGCCCGGATTGGCCTCCAGCGCCTCCAGCATGGGGGTGGAGAAGGCCAGGCCCACGAGGACGATGTTGGTGGCCTTGAGCCGCTCGGTCTCGTTCCAAAGCTCGACGGCGTCGAACTTGCGCGACGGCAGGGCGCAGACCGTGCCGCCACTGTTGAGGGCGATGAAGGCCGAGAACTGGCCCGTGCCATGCATCAGGGGCGCGGCCACGATCATGGTGGGGCGCAGGTGTTCCGGGCCGGCGATGCGGGCGATCAGCTCCTCGATCGAGGTGACCGGCGGGATGCCCAGCGCCGCGTTGCCGCCGGCGCCCAGCACCTGGAACAGGTCGTCCTGGCGCCACATCACGCCCTTGGGCATGCCGGTGGTGCCCCCGGTGTAGAGCAGCAGCAGGTCGTCGCCCGAACGGCCCCAGGGCGCCTTGACCGGGCGGCTGGCCGGAACCTTGCCGACCACGGCGTCGTAGTCGGCGGCCCAGGCCGGCGCGGGGTGGCCCGGCTCGGCCACTGCGATCCAGGCCTTAACCTTCGGCAGGCGGTGGCGGATCTGCTCCAAGAGGTCGGTGAAGCCGGCGTGGAAGACCACGGCCTCGGCGTCGGCGTTGTCGAAGAGGTAGACGATCTCCTCGGGGCCGTAGCGGTAGTTGGTGTTGACCGGCGCGTAGCCACCCTTGAAGGCGGCGAAGTAGGTCTCGAGGTATTCCGGACCGTTGTAGAGGTAGGCTGCGACCTTCGCCTGGTGGCCGAGCCCGCCCGCGATCAGGTGGGCGGCCAGGGCGTCCGCCCGGGCGTCGAACTGCGCCCAACTGATCAACCGTTCGCCCTGCACCAGGGCCGGGGTGTCCGGCTGGGCGGCGGCGATCGCTTCCCAGATGTCCGCAAGGGTCCACGACATGGCCGGTACGCCTCCCAACAAGCTTCTTGTTCGTTTGGGGCAAGTTGGCCGCCTGCCGTGGGGTTATGTCAAACGGGCAGGGCGGTGGTGGACTTGATCTGCTCCATGGCGAAGGCGGAGCTGACGTCGGACAGCGGCACGGCGGCGATCAGGCGCTTGTAGAAGGCGTCGTAGGCGGCGATGTCGCGGACCAACACCTTCAACAGGTAGTCGGTGTCACCGGACAGCCGGTAGAACTCGACCACCTCGGGCATGCTGGCCGCGGCGCCGGCAAAGGCGTCCAGCCATTCCTGGTCGTGGCGGTTGGTCCGCACAGAGACGAAGACCGCCAGCCCCAGATCCAGCTTGCTGCGGTCCAGCAGCGCCACCCGGCTGGTGATGATCCTGGCGTCGGTCAGCCGCTTGATGCGCTTCCAGCACGGCGTCTGCGAAAGGCCGACGATCTGGGCGAGTTCCGCGATGGGAATGGTCGCGTCCTTCTGCAGTTCGCGCAGGATTCGACGGTCGATGGCGTCGAGAACGATATCCATGTGGTTTGGTCCAGCGGGAGAATTCAGATCTCCCTCGACCTTGCATGAGAGCTTGCCGATCTTCAATGCTCGGTGGGTGGAGGACCTTGGAGTGGCGCGGGCTTGGCGAAGGGCACGATGAGCAGGGCGGCCGCGAACAACAGGGCCATCAGCATGAAGGTGTCGGAGAAGGCCAGGGTCGCGGCCTCGCGTCCCACCACGCGGCCCATTACCGCCTCGGCGGTCTGCAGGGCCCGGCCGGCGTCCGGCGTCCGCTGCTGGGCCATCTGGGAGAGGCCCCGCAGCATCTCCTGCGCCCGGTCGGGCTGCCCGCCCATGGCGTCGGAGAGACGCGCGGCGTGTTCGCGGCTGAAGTCGATCAGCCAGGTGTTCACCACCGCGATCCCGATGGCGCCGCCCAGGTTCCGCATGAGGTTGAACAGGCCAGACGCATAGCGCAGCTGTTCGGGCGGCACGCCGTTCAGCGCCATGCCCACCGCCGGCACGATGCAGAGCAGCATGGCCAGGCCCCGCATCACCTGGGGCCAGAACAGCTCCCAGAAGCCCCAGTCCGGCGTGATGTCGCTGAACATCCAGAGCGAGCAGGCGAACATCGCAAAGCCGACCGCGATGACGTAGCGCCCGTCCACCCGGGTCGAGAGGCGCGCCGCGATGGGCGCCGTGATGGTCATGGCGACGCCGGTGACGAAGACCGTCGTCCCGATCTGCAGGCTGGAGAATTCGCGCACCCGGCCCAGGTACACGGGCGTCAGATAGGTGGAGGCGTAGAGGCCGAAGCCGATCACCACGTTCAGGACGCAGGCCATGGCGAAGGTCGGCCGCCGGAAGGGCGTCAGCTTCACCACCGGCATGGTCGAGAAGAACGTCCGCTCGAAGAACACCGCCGCGCCGACGAAGGAGAACCAGGCTGCGGTCAGCACCTTCTCGTCGGTGAACCACTCGTGGCGGGGACCTTCCTCGAGCACGTACTGGAGGCCTCCCAGGAAGACCGCCAGCGAGGCCACGTGCAGCCAGTCGATGCGCCGGAGCATCTGGGGATTGGCGCCGTCCACCTTGCCCAGCAGGGGGAACAGGATCGTCACGGCGACGCCGGGCACGATGTTCATGAAGAATAGCCAGCGCCAGTCCCAGTACTCGGTGATCAGACCGCCGACGCTGGGGCCGAGGGTCGGGGCCAGGGTCGAGACCATCCCCAGGATCGCGGGCACCGCGGCGCGCTTGGGCCCCTCGAACATCGCAAAGCCGGTGGCGAACACCAGCGGCACCATAGCCCCGCCCGTGAAGCCCTGGATGGCGCGGAAGGCGATCATCGAATTGATGTCCCAGGCCAGGCCGCACAGCAGGCTGGAGACGGTGAAGAGACCGGCCGAGAGGGTGAACAGCCAGCGGGTCGAGAGCGCCTGGGACAGGAAGGCGGCCAGCGGGATCATCACGATCTCGGCCATCAGATAGGCGGTCTGCACCCAGGCGATCTCGTCCGGGCCGGCGTTCAGGCCCGCCTGGATCGAGTTGAGCGACGCCGCCACGATCTGGATATCGAGCAGGGCCATGAACTGGCCGAAGGCCATGATCGCGAAGATCAGCAGCTTGCGGCCCTCGCTGAGGCCGGCGGGGCCGCCTGCGGCAGCCGATGCGACGGTCATGGTCCTTGCGCTCCGGCGGCCGACACTTAATATTATGGGCATCATATAAATGCGGGCAAGGCCATGCGCTACAGCGAGACGCACAAGCAGGAGACGCGGGACAAGGTCCTGAAGGCGGCCGCCAAGGCCGTTCGCGCCAAGGGCCCGGAGGGCGTGGGCGTCGCCGAGATCATGGCCGAAGCCGGCCTGACGCACGGCGGCTTCTACGCCCACTTTCCCAACAAGGAGGCGCTGATCGCCGCCGCCATCGACGAGGCGTTCGGACAGAGCGGGCGTCGGTTCGGCCGGGCGACCCAGGGCATGGCGCCCGCAGAGGCTCTGGCGGCGTTCGTGGATTTTTATGTGACGCCCGAGCATCGCGCCCATCCGGAGCGCGGTTGCCCGGTGGCGGGCCTTTCCAGCGACCTGCCGCGCCAGGGCGCGCCCGTGCGGGAGGCCTACGAGCGCGGCGTGCGGCGGATGATCGAGCGGATCGCCGGCTGGCTGCCCGAGACGACGCCCGACCGCGAGAGCCTCGCCGCGTCCCTGGTGGCCGAGATGTCGGGGACCGTCGCCCTCTCCCGCGCCATCTCCGACGAGGCCGAGGCCGGCCGCCTGCTCGCGCAAGCGCGGCATCGCATCAAGCACCGCATGGGGATCATCCAATGAACGCCGTCACGCCCACAGCCCAGCTTTCGGGCCTCGAACAGCTGCGCGCGGTCTTCGATCCCGACCGGCCCGAACGTGCGCCGGGGATCGGCAGGACCATGGGCTTCACCGTCATCGAGATCGAGGAGGGGCGGGTGGTGTTCGGCGGCACGCCCGACGAGAACGTCTACAACCCCATCGGCACGGTGCACGGCGGCTACGCGGCGACCTTGCTGGACTCGGCGGTGGGCTGCGCCGTCCACTCGGTGCTGAAGGCGGGGCAGGGGTACACGACCCTGGAGCTCAAGGTCGCCTATCACCGGGCCATGACCAAGCACACCGGCCCGGTCCGGGCCGAAGGCCGCGTGGTCCAGGCGGGCCGCCGCGCCGCCTTTGCCGAGGGCCGGCTGACCGACGCCGAGGGTCGCCTCTACGCCACGGCGACCTCGACCCTGCTGGTCTTCGACCGATGAAGATGGAAACCGTCACCACGGGCTCGCCCGTGAAGCCTCGGCGGCGGCTGCCGCCGCGGGGCGTGCTGATCCTCGGCGCGGCCCTGGCCGTAGGGGCCGGCGGCTACGCCTACATCCATGCGGCCAAGGGTTCGGCCACCACCGACAACGCCTATGTGAAGACCGATGTGACCATCGTGGCGCCGCGGGTGCGCGGGCATGTGGCGCAGGTCCTGGTGGCCGATAACCAGCCGGTGAAGGCCGGCCAGGTGCTGGTGCGGCTGGATCCCGAGGAGTACGCCGCCCGGGTCGCCGCCGCCGAGGGCGATGTCGCCCTGGCGGACGCTGCGGTGGCCTCCGCCGAGGCCGCCCTTGTGCGGTTGAATTCGGAAGAAGCCATGGCCATCGCCGAGGTGCGCGAGGCTGAGACGGGAATCCGCGCCGCCGACGCCGAGGCCGCGCGCGCCGGGGCCGATTGGGCGCGCTACGACGCCCTGCTGAAGACCGGTTTTGCGCCCCGCCGGGACGCCGACCGGGTCCAGACCCAGGCCGTCGCCGCGGCTGCGGCGGCGGACAGGACCCGCGCCAGCCTGGCGGTCAGCCGCAGCCAGGCCGCGGCCACGGCCAGCCGTCGGGGCGAGCTCATCGCGGCCGTGGCCCAGGCCAGGGCGCAGCGGCAGAAGGCTATGGCCGCACTGGAACTGGCCCGCCAGGACCGCCAGCATGTGGAGGTGAAGGCCCCGATCTCCGGCGTGGTGGGCGATCGCCAGGCCAACGTGGGCGACTACGTCCAGCCGGGCTCCCGCCTGCTGGTGGTCAACCCCCTGGACCGCCTCTACATCACGGCCAACTTCAAGGAGACCCAGACGGCGCGGATGCTCAACGGTCAGGCCGCCACGGTGAAGGTCGACGCCCTGCCGGGCGTGACCCTGAAGGCCCGCGTGGAAAGCTTCGCGCCTGGGACCGGTTCGGAATTCGCCCTGTTGCCGTTCGAGCCTGGGGTGGGGAACTTCACCAAGATCGTCCAACGGGTGCCCGTGCGCCTGCGCTTCGATCCCGGCCAGCCCGAAGTGGCGCGCCTGCGGCCAGGCCTCTCCGCCAAGGTGACCGTGGCCCTGGACGGCGCTTAGAGGGAATCTCAAACCGGCGCCAGACAATCGGTTTTATTCCTACTAATTTTGTAGGATTATGGTGGCGGGCATGCCGGAAGCCCGCATCGAGCTCGAACTGGATGAAGGGGCGCTGGACGCCTTCGTCGTCTGGCCCGACACGCCAGGCCGCAAGCCCCCGATTCTGCTGCTTTCCGGCCCGCCGGACGGGGGACATGGGGGCGAATCCACCGCCCGGCGGCTATCCGCCCACAATTATTTCGTCATCGTACCCGACCTCACGGGCCTTGCCGCGGATGACCGGCGGGAGGCTGCCTGGGCCTGCATGGACTATCTCGCCGACGAGCGCCGCGTGGACGACAGCCGCGTCGGCGCCTTGGGATTCGGCGGGGGCGGGGACATGGCCCTGCGTCTCGCGGCCGATCGGGCCGAGCGCATCGCGGCGGCGGCGGCCTACGGCGGTCGCGGCTTCAGCGCTCGAACCGCCCTCGAAATATCCCAAAGAATCAATGGCTTGGTGAGAATTGGCTACCAGGTCGGCGCCGCGAGGCGCAGGGCTGGGATTCTCGAGGCCGCCTTCAGCCTCTCCGGCGTGCTGTTCGATACCGAGGTCTACGAGGCCGAGCCGCGATGGCCCGACCTGCTGGATTTCTTCGCCCGCGCGCTTGTCGTTCCGCCGCCCGCGCCCGTCGCGGGAACGAACCCTGTTCATCGCGCGCTCAACCCCTAGACGACTGATGTGACGCATCTTCTGTGGCGCGGTGCGCTCGCCGCGCTAGGATGCCTAAAGCGACTCGGTCACGGCGACCCCCGCCGGGACCTCGCGCCAACATTTTAGCCGGGGGAGCCCATGGCCACGGAAAAGAAGACGAACGCACTGCAGAAGCCCCTGACGCCCTCCGCCGAACTGGCGGCCGTCGTGGGCGCTGGCCAGCTTTCGCGCGGCGAGACCGTCTCGAAGATCTGGGACTACATCAAGAAGAACAACCTGCAGAATCCCGCCAACAAGCGCGAGATCCTGGCCGACGCCAAGCTGAAGCCCGTCTTCGGCGGCAAGGACAAGGTCAGCATGTTCGAGATGAACAAGCACCTGGCGGCGCACCTGAAGTAGGACGCGCGCGGCGCGCCTCTTTCACGCGCCGCAGCCGTGCGGACTAGAGAGACCTCGCGGGCCGCTCGCCCTGCGGGGTCTCTTCACTTTTGGGCCCTGTGCCTACATAAGGGCCGACCTTCGCGGCGCGCGCCGCGACCCCCTTTCTCACGGACGCTTTCGTGACCTCGCCCAACAGAGCCATCATCCTCGCTGCAGGGCAGGGCAAGCGGCTGCTGCCGCTGACCGAGACCCGTCCGAAATGCCTGATCGAGCTGTCAGGCCGCACGCTTCTGGCATGGCAGCTCCTGCGCCTGCAGGCGGCGGGGGTGCAGGAGGCCGTGATCGTCACGGGCTTCCGCGCCGACGCGGTCGAGGCCGAGGTCGCGGCCTTGGACCTCACCATGCCCGTGCGGCTGGCCTTCAACCCTTTCTATACGGTGTCCGACAACACGGCCTCGTGCTGGATCGTGCGCCAGGAGTTCGACCGGGAGGTTCTGATCCTCAACGGCGATACGCTGTTTGGGCCCGGCGTGGCCGAGGCCTTGCTCGCCGCCCCGCCCGCCGAGATCACCGTCACCATCGATCGCAAACCGGCCTACGACGCCGACGACATGAAGGTGCTGACCGAGCACGGCCGGCTGAAGGCGATCGGCAAGACGATCGAGGCCTACGACGCCGAGTCCATCGGCTTCCTGCGCTTCTCCAAGGCGGGGGCGGCAAAGTTCGCGGCGGGCGTCGAACAGGTGCTGCAGACGCCGGAGGGGCTGCGCCGCTGGTACCTCTCGGTGATCGACGAACTGGCCCGGGCCGGGGTCGACGTGAAGGTGGTGTCCATCGAGGGCCTCGAATGGGGCGAAATGGACTTCCCGCAGGATGTCGAGAATCTGACACGCCTCTCCAGCGGATGGGACGCCCCGATCGGCGCCTAGTCTTTCGGCTGAAATGCCTACGAATTGGGCGTTCCGCCGGGGTGGGGCGGGGCATGACGACTTCCTCGGCCCTCGACAACTTCTTCTAAAGAATCGGCTGCCAGCGTTACCGTTAACGCGCCCGCACGGGGGGCGACAGGCGTGCAGAGGTTCCGTTGTCCGACAGCGAAGAAGCCCTGGTTCCCGAGCGGATCCTCGAGCTGTCCGAGCGGCTGTCCACGGCCGCCGCGACCAGCATCGGCGAGATCGCCCGCATCAACCGCGAGGCGAAGATGCTGGCCATCAACGCCCTGATCACGGCCGCGCGGGCCGGTGAGGCCGGTCGCGGCTTCTCGGTCGTGGCGGAGGAGTTCAAGCAGATCTCGTCGCGCATCGACGAGGTGACGGCGGACCTGCAGAGCCAGGTGCAGGGCGACCTGCGCGAGCTCTCCGCGGTCGGCGGCGCGATCCTCGGCCATCTCCGCGGGCAGCGGCTGGCCGACCTGGCGCTGAACGCCATCGAGATCATCGACCGGAACCTCTATGAGCGGACCTGCGACGTCCGCTGGTGGGCCACGGACTCTGCGGTCGTGGATTGCGCCGCGGCGGGCACCGACGCCGCCGCCGAGCACGCCAGCGGGCGCCTGAAGGTCATCCTCGACGCGTACACGGTCTATCTCGACCTGTGGATCTGCGACGCGCAGGGCCGGGTGATCGCTACGGGCCGGCCCGAGCGCTATCCGCGGGTCGCCGGCAGCTCCGTCGCCAACGCCGCCTGGTTCAAGAACGCCAAGGCGACCGCCTCCGGGCAGGACTTCGTGGCCTGCGACGTGGAGCGCGCCGCCCTCCTGAACGACGCTCCGGTCGCCACCTACGCCGCCGCGATCCGGCGCAACGGCGCCGTGAACGGCGAAGTCATCGGCGTGCTCGGCATCCATTTCGACTGGCAGCCGCAGGCCCATGCGGTTGTCGATGGCGTGCGCCTCACGGACGAGGAGCGACAGCGCTCGCGCGTCCTGCTGCTGGATCGCACCGGCCGGGTCCTGGCCTCGTCCGACCGTCGGGGCGAACTCGCCGACACCTTCAGCCTTCCCGCGAGCGCCGAGAGCATGGGCAGCTATGCGGCCCAGGGCGTCACCGTCGGCTACGCCCTCACGCCAGGCTACGAGACCTATGAGGGCCTGGGCTGGTACGGCTGCATCGTCCAGGATGAGCGCGTCGCCGCCACCGAAACCGTCCGCCGGGCCAACGCGGCCTAGCGGCTGGTGAGCTCGCGCACGAGGTCGAGGTCGGCCGGCTTGTCGACATCCACCGAAGCGAGGCCGAACGGCGTCTCCACGATGGCCGCGCGAACGCCGGCCAACGCGCCGAGGCGGGCGGCCGCATCCCGCAGCCCCAGTCGCCGGCTCAGGTAGCGCAGCAGCATGCCCGGGCCGAGGATCTGGGCCATCTTCCAGGGACGTTTGCGCTCGGCTTCCACCCGCCGCCACAGGTCTATCACGGCCAGCGCCCGGTCGTTGGCCAGGTAGAACAGATTGCAGCCCGACCAGTCGCCGTCGGCGAGTTTCAGCCAGGTGCGCTTCGTTCCGGGGGCCGCCGCTTCGACGGCAGCGCGCGAGGCGACCAGCACCGTGACGTCGGCGTCGGGCGGCGTGTCGGCCAGGAAGCGTGTGATCCACGCCGGCTCCAGCAGGGCGTGGTCGGCGGTGGCGACCAGCAGCGGCGTCCCGAGACGCAGCGCGCCGGCCCGGACGCTCAGGCTCGGCCCCTCCGCCTCGTCCAGCGCCTCGGCGCCCAGGCGCGCGATCTCGGCGCGGACCTCGGGATGGCTGGAGATCACAGCGACGCGCGTCGCGCCGGCCGCGCGCACGGCGCCCACCACCCGCGCCAGCAGGGTTTCGCCCTGCAGCCGGATCAGCGCCTTGTGCGAGGCGCCGCCATAGGCCGCCACCGGGTCGACGCCGGCGCGCGAGCCCGCCAGCACCAGCGCCTGGAAGCCCGTCACGCCAGCGCCTTCTCGTAGAGCCGGTAGGTCTTGTAGACCTTGGCCCCGCCGGCGTCGCAGATGCGCCGCATGGCCATGTTATCCTCCAGGATCCATGACAGCTCGTACCGCTCGTAGCCCTGCTTGCGGGCGGCCTGCGCCACCGCGTCGATGAGGTGGAAGGGCAGGAGTTGGCCGCGGAGGCTGTTCGCGAACTTCCGCCGCACGCCCATCAGCGGCACGCGGCCGGTCTTCGGACCCTTCACCTTCAGCCGCCACAGGAGCTTGGCCCAGCCGAACGGGAACAGCTTGCCCTTCAGGTCGGCGATCGCCTCGTTGATGTTCGGGAGGAGAATCATGAACCCGGCCGGCTCGCCGTCGATCTCGGCGAACCAGGCCAGGCGGGCGTCGATCAGCAGCTTCAGCGTCGTGGCCAGCGCCTTCGTCTCGGCCTCGGTGGTCGGCGTGAAGCCCCAGTTGTCCGACCAGGCGTCGTTGAGGATGGCGGTCAGTGTCTGCACCTCCTGATCGAGACGCTTCATCTCCACTGTCCGGAGCGTCACGCCCTCGGGCAGGCCCTTGCGGATACGCCGCTGGATGGGGGCGGGCAGATCGTCGGCCACACTGCAGACGTAGGCGAAGATGTCCTTGGCCTTGGCGTATCCCATGCCTTCGATGCGGCCGGGCGTGTGAGGCGCATCGTGGCTCATCATGAACATCGGCGGCGTGTCGTGCCCCTCGACCAGGAGACCCACCTCCTCGTTGGTGGACAGGTTCACCGGCCCGATCGCGACCCGGCAGCCCTTGGCCTTCAGCCAGGCCTCGGCCGCGGCGAAGAGCGCTTCGAACACGGCCGGATCGTCCTCGGCCGCGATCATGCCGAAATGGCCGACGCCTTCGCGGGTCTGCGGGTTCAGGTGGTCGAGCTGGGCGCTGATCCGGCCGACGTCCCGGCCGTCCTTCACCGCCAGCCAGAACTGGACGTCGGCGTGCTCGAAGAACGGGTTGCCCTTGGGGCTCAGCGACTCGCCGCGTTCCAGGATCAGCGGCGCGATGTAGTTCGGATCGCGCGCGCCGAGCCGCATGGGCACGCGGATGAACCGGTCCAGCTCCGCCTTGGAACTGACCGGGACGATATCGACGCCCCCTGCCACGATTATCCTTCCAGGTAGAGCAACACGGTGACCCCGAGGGCGGCGAACATCGCCGGCGCCGCCCAGGCGGCCAGGATCGGAGGCGCTGCGCCGTTCTCGCCCAGCGCCGTGAATGCGCCGTCGAATACGAGGTACAGGAGACCGGCGGCCAGGCACTGGACCATCAGGGTCGCCCCCCCGCCGCGGAAGTTCGCCAGCGACGCCGGCGCGGCCAGCAACAGCATCACCAGGCAGGCCAGAGGCGCCGCCCAGGCCCGCTGGAGCTGAGTGTCGTAGTAGGTGCGAGGGCGCACCGACAGACCGCCGGTGAGGGCGCGTCGGGCTTCGGCGGCGGTGACCGTGGTCTCGCCGGCGGCCAGCATGCGGACGTCGCTGGGGCGCAGGTTCTGGGTCCAGTCCATGGACCGGGCCTGTCCCTCGGCGATGCTGGCGGTTCCCAGGCTCTCGAAGCGCGGTTCGACCAACCGCCAGCGTTCGTTCTCGAAAACGGCGGCCTGTGCGCTGGTGCGTTGCACGAGGCGGCCGTTGGCGTCGCGGCGATAGATCGTGACCTGCTCCAGGCTGCGTCCGTCGGGATCGCGCGGCAAGGCGACCACGATCTCGTCGCCGACGCGGAAGGTCACCGGATCGACGGCCTTGGCCTTGTCCCTGGGGGTGCTGGCTTGCCACCAGTCCGACAGCATGCTGTCCGTGCGGGGTGCGATCTGCAGGCCGATCGCCAGTTGGGTCAGCGCGAGCACCAGCGCCGCCGGGATCGCCATCATGGTGATGCGGTAGGTCGAGATGCCCGTGGACCGCATCGCCGTCACCGCGCTGTCGCCGGCCAGCTTGCCGAAGGCGAACAGGGCCCCGGCCAGCACCGCCAGGGGCGCGGCCTGTTCGATCAGCCGCGGCAGGCGCAGCATGGCGTAGTATCCGACGCCGGCGGCGCCCAGGTCGCGGTCCAGGATGTCATTGGTGACGTCGAGCAGATCCAGGATCTGCAGGATGCCGACCAGCACCAGGAGCGCGATCAGGATCCGCGATCCCACCAGCTTCAGGAGGTAGCCGCCCAGGGTCACGGCGTAGCGCTCGCCGAGGCCTTCTTCATCCGCATCCGGGCGATGAAGGCGCCGAGGTGTTCCATCGCCTGGCCGATGGGCGTCTCGCCGGGCCGCTTGCGGCTGGTGAAGAAGACGGTGAGGGCGATGGCCGCGAACGCCAGATAGGGCGCGCCGACAGCCACCTCGGCCGAGACACGGCCCTTCGCCGCCAGGCCCTCGCCAAGCTGGATGAGGTGGTGGAAGGCGAGCAGCAGGATGCCGCCGACGATGGCGCCGGGCGCGCGGCCGCTGCGCTTGGCGGCCAGTCCCAAGGGCACCGCAAGCAGCGGGAGCAAGGGCAGGGAGAACGCGCGGGCCAAACGCCCGTACAGCTCGCCCTTCAGGGCCGCGCTGGATAGCGTGGAACTACCCGTGCGGGCCTGATCGGCCAGTTCGAACAGGGTCAGTTCGCGCTCGTCGCCGCCCCGCGCGCGGAGCAGGCGCGCCGGCCCGGTCATCGGCAGCTGCATGGTGAAGGTCTTGAAGCTGAGGATCTCGGGCCGGCCCTGCTCGTTGAAGCGGAGCTGCTGGCCGTCCTGCAGCTCGAGCCGGACGTTCTTGCCATCCGCCGCGCGGCGGATCTCGGCCATCTTGGCGGTGGTGATCTCCTCGCGGCCCTTGTCGGTGATGCGGCGGATGAAGATGCGCGAAAGCTGCTGGCCGGCCGCATCCGCTTCGTCGGTGGTCATGGTCAGGTTCTTGGACGGCGCCAGGATCGTCTCGGCCGGCACCAGGCCGTTCCAGCCCGCGTTCTGGGCGGTGTGCAGCACCGCGCGATAGGCATAGCGGCTGTAGGGCTGCAGGAAACCGAAGACCAGCAGGCTCACCGCCGTAAGCGCCGCCGCCAGGCAGAGATAGGGCGCGGCCAACCGGGTCAGCGAAACCCCGGCGGCCAGCAGGGCGTCCACCTCGGACGACTGGTTCATCCGATTCACCACCACCACCAGCGCCAGGAAGAAGGCGGCGGGCAGGGTGAGGCCCAGGTAGTGCGGCACCAGGTTCACCGCGAGCTGGGCCACGAAGCCGAAGCGGTCGCTGGAGGCCGACAGCATGTCGAGCAGCCGCAGGATCCGCTCCAGCAGGAGCGCGACCAGGGTCACCCCCATGGCTCCCACCATCGGCCAGAGGGCCAGGCGGAGCAGATAGCGGTCGATGAGACTCAACGGGTCCCCCGGTCAGCGGCGGTCATGCCCGCCAGCGGGCGGCGAAATCGGCGGCCAGCGCCGTCGCCCCCTCCTCGCTCAGCGCGACGTGAGACGCAAGCGCCGGAGGCCCCGGCCAGCCCGCATCCTTGAACGTCTGGCCCGCGTACGTCCGCTCGCCGTCGTAGCGGGGCAGGACGTGGAAATGGACGTCGGGATCGACCATCATCAGCATCAGGTAGTTGATGCGTTCGTAGGCCACAGTGTGGCGGAGCAGGCGCTCGATGCCGTCCACAGCCAGCTTCATGTCCGCGAACGCAGTGGCAGGCAGGTCGGAGAACGCCGTCGCCTCATCCTTGCAAACCAGGACGAGCGCGCCAAAGGTGGGCTGTTGCGGCCGGACCAGCACCAGCCAGTGCGCGGTCTCGGCGACCAGGGTGTGGGGGTAGCCGAACTTGCGGGCCGTCGGGTTCGTCACGACTTATCCATGCCAGATGAGCGGCGAGGCCGCGCGAAAGATCATAGGGAGCCGGTCCTGAGCATGAAAGGCCGAACGGCCGCAATCGCCGCCGCTGCAGGATTGCTGGCGGCTGGTCCGGCCCTGGCCGACCAGGGCTGCGCGGGAACGCGTACCCCGAGCTCCTCCAAGCTGACGGTGCAGGTTGCCGGCGTTCGGCCGGCGGTCGGAGAGGTGGCGATCACGGTCTATCCCGACGACAAGCGCCGATTCCTGGCCAAGGGCGGCAAGTGGGCGCGTCAGCGCATACGGGCGGCCGCGACCGTGCGCGCCTGCTTCTGGGCGCCCCAGGGCAGCTACGCCGTGGCCGTCTATCACGACCGCGACGGCGACCGGGACTTCGATCGCACGCTCGTCGGCCTGCCGGCCGAGGGGTTCGGCTTCTCGAACGATCCTGACACCCGGACCGGCCTGCCGCCGCTCTCCGCGGTCCGGTTCCGCGTGGGTCCGGGCGAGCGGCTGGTGCCGATCCAGATGAAGTACCTGCGCTAGCACAGCACGAAGCTTCCCAGCGTCTCGACGGCCAGCGCGGACGTGACGCCGCGCGCGGTGACCTCGGTCCGGAAGCCCCCGTCGCTTCGTGCGATGGCGATCTCGTTCCAGCGGGCGGGTTGGCCGCGCCCGCCGGCCGGGGTGGAAGCCGCGGGGACCGCCAGGATCGGGATGGCGCCGCGCGGACCCGGCGTCGACGTCATCAGCGCTTCGTGGGCATGGCCGTGAAGGACCAACTCGGCGCCTGTTTCGGCCAGCATAGCCCGCAACGCCACCGCATCGGTCAGGGCCTTGCGGCCCGCGACGACGCCCCGCGCCACGGGATGATGAAGCAGGACCACCCGGTAGAGGCCGCGCTCGCCGCTTTCGCGCAGCAGCCGGCCGGCCGCCTCGATCTGCGCCTGGCCGAGCGTGCCTTGCGCCAGGTGCAGGGCCGTGGGCACGGCGGACGACAGGTTCACCAGCGCCACCGGCCGGCGGACGCGCAGGTGCGGGAATCCGGCCTCGCCGCCGTCGGACAGCCAGGGTTTCCAGGGCTCGAACCCTCTAGGCGCGCCCGCGGCGCTGAGGGCGTCGTGGTTCCCCGGGCTGACGGTGATGCGGTCGGGCGGGCCCAGGGCCTCCAGCCAGTCGCGCGCGGCGGCGAATTCCTCGGGCGTCGCAAAGTTGATGACGTCGCCGGTTATGACCACATGGTCCGGCGCGCGCGCCGCGACGTCGGCCGCGACGGCGTCGAGCACGGCTCGGAGGTGCCTGTGCTGCTTGCGCCGCCAGGCGAACCGGCTCAGCAGCCGCTTGGAGGCGGCGTCACGCCAGCGGAAGGGCAGGGGCGGCGGCGGGAGCTGCAGGTCCGAGAGGTGGGCGAGGCGGAAGGTGGTCACGAGCTTTCCTAACGGAACGGCGCTCGGTATCAGGTTCCACTGATTTGCGTGAGAGGCGCGCGAGCTTTTGCAGACCATGGCTGAGACGGCCGCCGCGCCGGCTGGGATGATCCTGGGTGCGGGCGAGGTCCGCATATGGGGGATGACGGCGCGCGAGCGGCTGCGCCGGACCTTCGTGCGGGCGAAGCTGAACGTCGTCGAGACCGCGCCGGCCTCGGGCGGCGTGGTGCTGGCGCTGGGCGGCTGGGTCTACGACGAATCCCTGTTGGCCACGCTGGCGAAACGTCCGGGCTCCGTGCTGGTGACCGACGCGGGCGAGGCGGTGGCCGCTCACGTGCCGGCCGAGCGGGCCGCCGAGGCCGCCGCGGCGCTGGAGAGGGGTGCCGACCCCGGTGGGCTGCAGCGCCTGTCGCTGGCCGAGCTCGCCTACAACGAGGCGCTGCGCAAGCGCGAGCCGCCGGTGCTGGTGCGGCTAACCCCGGACAACGTCCGCGCGGTGGAGGCCCGCACCTTCGCCGGCTCGTACAAGGGCGTGACCGACGTGGTCACCAAGTACTGGTGGCCCGTGCCGGCCCGGATCGTCACCCGCTGGTGCGCCATCGCGGGCCTGAAGCCGAACCATGTGACCTTTGCGGGCTTCCTGCTGGTCCTGGCGGCCTTCTGGCTCTTCTGGGAGGGGCAGTTCGGCTGGGGCTTGGTCTGCGCCTGGATCATGACCTTTCTCGACACCGTCGACGGCAAGCTGGCGCGGGTGACCCTGACCTCGTCGGCCATCGGCAACGTCTTTGACCACGGCATCGACCTCATCCACCCGCCGTTCTGGTGGTGGGCCTGGTACGTCGGCTGCTTCCAGGTTGGCCTGCCGCCGCCCTGGGCCGAGCTGTCGCTGGCGGTGATCCTGGCGGGCTATGTGCTGCAGCGCGTGGAGGAGGGGATCTTCATGCGCCTGTTCGGCTTCCACGTTCACGCCTGGCGGCCGTTCGACAGCTTCTTCCGCCTGATCACGGCCCGGCGGAACCCGAATCTGCTGATCCTGACGCCGGCTTGGCTCTTGGGCTATCCGCAGATCGGCTTCTTCCTGGTGGCCGTCTGGACCGGCCTGTGCCTGATCGTCCACGGCGCCCAGGTGGTCCAGGCCATGGCCATGCCGCGCGAACGCGTGGTCTCCTGGCTGTCGCGGTGATCCGCGCCGGCCTCATCTGGAACCGCTACAGCCACCGCAACCGCGGCGGCGGCGGCGCACCGCCTTGCCTGCCCGACGATGTGCTGGACATCGTTCCGGAGGAGCCCAGCCACCTGCTGGCCGGCCTGCGCCGCTTCGCGGCCACGGGCGTCGAACTGGTGGTCATCGACGGCGGCGACGGGACGGTGCGCGAGGTGCTGACGCGCCTGCCCGAAGCGTTCGAGGGCCGCCTGCCGCGTCTGGCGGTGCTGCCGAACGGCAAGACCAACGCCCTGGCGCTGGATATCGAGACGCCGCTCGGCACGACCCTGGAGCAGATCCTCGCCGCCTGCCAGGCCGGCCGGCCGACCAAGCGGCGCCAGTGCCTGGAAGTGGTCCGCGCGGGCCAGACGGCGCCTGAGCGGCGCGGCTTCCTGCTGGGCGTCGGCGCCTTCGTGCGGGCGACCAAGCTGGCGCAGAAGAACCATGGGCGTGGATTCGTCGACGACGCCGCCGTGGGGATCACCATGGCCGGGGCGCTGGTGCGCACGGTCCTGGGCGGCGCTGGCGACCGCTGGCGGCGCGGGGAGACAGCCAGCCTGTCGATCGCGCCGACGCCGGACGGGCGGCGCTGGTTCCTGGTCATGGCCTCGACGCTCAAACGGTTCCCGCTGGGCCTGAAACCCTACGGCGAGCCGCGGGAGGGGCTGAAGGTGCTGTCGGTGGAGGCGCCGCCAAAGCGGCTGCTGCGCGCCCTGCCGGTGATCGTCCGGGGTGAGGACGCCCCCTGGCTGGAGTCCTGCGGCTACCGGCGTCATGACGTGGACAGCTTCGACCTGTCCTTCGATGGCGACTTCGTCCTGGACGGTGAGCCGTACAAGGGCGGCGATCTCACGGTGCGCCAGGGCCCGGCGCTGGAGTTCGTGATCCCGTGACGGGAGAGCTCGCCCGGCGCATCGAGGCCGAGTTGGCGTCGACGGCGCCCGAGGCGGTGGTCGAACTGGCGCGGGCGCTGGCCGATCCGGCGCGGGACGCGGCGATCCTCTACTATGGCTCGACCCTGCGGACGGGCGATCTGTCCGGCATCCTCGATTTCTACCGGCTGACCCGGCGGCCGCATCGCCGCGGGTTCCACGGCCTGGTCGAGCGGGTGATCTGGCCCGAGGTCAGCTACCACGAGGTCCAGGTCGGCGGCCGGCTGCTGCGCGCCAAGGTGGCGACCCTGCCGCTGGCGACCTTCCTGCGGGCGGCGGAGGGGCGGACGCTGGACACCACCATCTGGGCCCGGTTCGTCCAGCCGGCGCAGCGCGTATGGAGCGCAGACGCCGAAGCGGCGGAGGCTGCGGCCCTGGCCGTCACGGCCGCGGCGGTGACGGCGGCCCGCTACGCCGCCGCGCTGGGGCCGGACGCCGGGCCGGCCGACGCCTTCTGGCGAGCGCTGTTCCGGCGCACCTATGCGGCGGAGTTCCGGGTGGAGGGCGTCGGGCGCGCGGACACCGTGATGGCGGCTGGCGGCGACCGCTACGCCGAAATCCTGTCGCTAGCCTGGGACGAGGGTGGCGTCCGGTATGTGGCTGAGGGCGGGACGCTGCGGCCGATGAAGCGCGGCCTGCCGGCCTGGACGCTGCCGGACCTGATGGGCAAGCCGCTGAATGTGGCGCGGATCCTGAAGGCGGCCTTCACCTTCGACGGCGCGGCGCGGTATGCGGCCTACAAGGTCGAGCGGCATACCGGCATCGAGCTTTCGATCACGCCTTTCCGCGAGCGCCACCCGTTCCTGGCGGCGCCCGGCGCATGGCTTGAACTCAGGCGGCGTCAGGCCGAGGCGCGGCGCGCGCGCTGAAGCAGGCCGTACTCGAGGCCCAGGCGCTCGAAGATGTCGAGCACGGCGTCAATCTGCTCAGATGTGTGGGCGGCGCTGACGCTGGAACGCAGCAGCGACTTGTTCTCGGGCGTGGCCGGCGGAATCGCCAGGTTCAGGTAGACGCCGTTGGCCAGCAGGGCGTTCCACATCATCACGGCCGTGGCCTGGTCGGGCATCACGACGGCGGTGATGGGGCTGGCGTGGGGACCCACGGCATAGCCCATGTCGCGCAGGCCTTCGTAGAGGCGGTCGGCGTTGGCCGCGAGCTGGGCGCGCAGGCTGGAATCCTCTTCCAGACGCTTGAGCGCGGTCAGGGTCGAGGCGATCACGGCCGGGGGCAGCGAAGCCGTGAACATGTAGGGCCGGCTGACGATGCGCAGCAGGTCGAAATTGTCCTCGTCGGAGACCAGGAAGCCGCCCACCGCGCCCAGGCTCTTGGAGAAGGTGCCGACGATGAAGTCGACGTCGTCCTCGACGCCGGCCGCCTCGGCCAGGCCGCGGCCCTTCTCGCCCAGCACGCCCATCGAGTGGGCCTCGTCCACCAGCAGGTAGGCGCCTGCTTCCTTCTTGATCGCGACCATCTCCTTGAGGGGCGCCACGTCGCCGATCATGGAGTAGATGCCTTCGACCACGATCAGGCTGCCCTTGGCGGCGTCGCCCATGCGGCGCAGACGCTTGGCCAGATCCTCGGGGTCGTTGTGGCGGAAGCGGATGACCTCGGCGCCGGACAGCTTGGCGGCGTCATAGATCGAGGCGTGACTGTCGGCGTCCAGGATCAGGTGATCCCCGCGGCCGACCAGGCCGGAGATGCCGCCCAGGTTCGCCTGGTAGCCGGTCGTGAAGACCATGGCGTGCTTGCGGCCGTAGAACTTGGCCAGCGCCGTCTCCAGCGCCGTGTGGCCGGCGAAGGTGCCGTTGGCGAAGCGCGAGCCGGTGGTGCCGGTGCCCCACTGGCGCACGGCGTCGGCCGACGCCTCGATACAGGCCGGATCGAACGTCAGGCCCAGATAGTTGTTCGTGCCGAGAAGGATCACCTTCCGGCCGTCCAGCATGCCTTCGGTGGGCGACAGGACGGCGTCGAATCGGACGGCGGACGGATCGGCGCCCGCCGCGCGGATGCCATCCAACGGGGCGCGATAGCCCAGGTGCTTGTCGAGCAGCGACATCCTTAAGCCTTCACCCGCAGCTTGTTGATCAATTCAGAAAGGTCGCCGACCGTCTGCACCGTCGCCAGACGATCCAGGGGAATCGAGAGGTCGAAGCGATCCTCAAGCTCCATGACGATGTTCATCAGCGCAAGCGAATCCACTGCGAGGTCGCGGGCGATGTCCGTCTCGGGCGTGACCTGAACGCTTCGGCCCAGGACCGTCTCGGCCGCTCGCGCGACCTCGCGGACGGTCAAATCCGTCGCCAGTTCCACCATAGACGAGCCCCCCATCGGCTCTCACTGCTTTACGCCAAACGCGTACCTAAGCCTCTCCGCCGGGTTTTTCCACCCGTGCGGGGAAAGCGGGTCACAAAACCGCAGCTAATGTTTCATCCATGCCGCGCTGCGGTACCACGCGACCGTAGCCGAAAACCCAGCTTCCAGGTCGTATATTGCGCGCGGCAGCCCCTCTGAGCGTTCCCCGGGCGAAACTGCCCAATCGGGATGCAGCAATTCCCGCACCTTCGCCGAGGTCAACATCGGCGTGCGGCGCAGAAGCACTGTGAAATCATTCGTGATCCCGATGGCATGGATCAGAGCCTTCGGAACCGGCGCAAACCGCGGCGTGCGGTCGCAGGCGCGGGCCGCCGCGGCCATCAGTTCGCGCCAGGAATAGCCGTCCGGCCGCTCGTCGCACAGGACGACGGGGGCGGGGACTGGCGCACCCGCGGCCAATGCGGCGGTCTGACGGGCGGCGTCCTCGACATGGATCATCGCCACGCGGCCGGTCTTGCTGAGGACGGGAAGCACCGGGCTGGCGGCGGCGGCCCGGAACACCGGCAGCAGCTCCCGGTCGCCAGGTCCATAGATGGCGCAGGGCCTCGCAATCGTCAGCCGATCCTGGAGCACCTGGGCCATCGCCTCCTCGCCCGCCCGCTTGCTGGCTCCGTAGTGCGAGAGGCGTGGCTCGCGAGCCGTGAGGCTTGAGATCAGCACCACGTGCGGCGATTCGGCGGCGGCCTCGGCCACACGCCGCGCGCCGGCCACGTTCACGGCGTCGAACGCCGCCCGGCTCTGCGCCTTCACCAGCCCGGCGCCATGGATCACGACGTCCGCGCCGCTGCAGAGCCGGGTGAGGGCCGTGCGGTCACCGAGATCTCCCACCACCACTTCGGGCGTGGCCTCGCGCCAAAGCGGGTCGATCGGGTCCCGCCGCGCGAGGATGCGGACGCGCCAGCCGTCCGTGGCCAGCGCCCGGACCACCTGGCGGCCCAGAAAGCCGGTCGCGCCGGTGACCGCGGCCAGTCGCCCCTCGGCGCTTGCCTGGCTCAGGCCGGCTCCTGCTGCTTGAACGCGCCGCTCAGGAACAGGGCGCGGGCCTTGGATCGGCTGAGCTTGCCGGACGAGGTCTGGGGCAGGGTGTTGTGGCCGATCAGCTCCACCCGGGCCTCGACGCCGTGCCGGGCGCGTAGGAGGGCGGCCACATCGTCGACGAGCGTGCTGCGGAGCGCCGGATCGCTGGTGCGCGTCTGGACCAGCACGACCAGCTGCTCGCCGGCGTCCTCGTCGATCGAAAACGCGGCGACGTCGCCGCTGCGCAGCCGCTCGATCTCGGACTCCGCAGTCCATTCCAGATCCTGCGGCCACACGTTGCGGCCGTTCAACAGGATGAGGTCCTTGGCCCGCCCGGTGGGCACGATCTGGCCCTCGGCGAGGTAGCCCAGGTCGCCCGTGTCGAGCCAGCCGTCGGGGCTCAGCACGGCGGCGGTCGCCTGTGGATCGCCGTAGTACTCGCGCATCAGGCTGGGGCCGCGCACGAAGATGCGGCCGACCTTGCGTTCAGGCAGGGCGTTGCCGTCTTCGTCGCGCACCTCGAGGTCGTGGCCACTGAAGATGCGCCCGCAGCGGACGAAGGCGCGCGACCGCGGCCCGCCACCGCCGGCGACCTCGCCGTCCTTCTCCATCCGGTCCACGTCGACCATGTCGAAGATCAGCCCCTGGCCGAGGGGCGACATCGACAGGCCCAGCGTCGCCTCGGCCATGCCATAGCTGGCCACGAAGGCCGTCGCCGAGAATCCGGCCGTCGCATAGCGCTCGGCGAAGGCGGTCAGCGGGCCTGGCCGAACCATGTCGCCGCCGCAGCCGGCGACCCGCCAGCCCTTGAGATCCAGGCCCTCGCGGGCGCCGTCCCCTCGCTTGGCGCAGAGCTCATAGCCGAAGCTGGGGCTGTACGAGATGGTGCCGCCGTTCTTCGAGATCAGGTCCAGCCACAGCAGCGGCCGGCGCACGAAGGCGCCCGTCGGCATCAGGTCGATGGACATCTGCGCGGACAGGGGCATCAGCAGGAACCCGACCAGGCCCATGTCGTGGTAGAGCGGCAACCAGGAGACCGCGCGGTCGTGCGGCGTGACCTGCAGGCCTTCGCGGGTCGAGGCCAGGGCGTTGGCCATCAGGGCGCGGTGGGTGCAGAGCACGCCCGTGGGGTTGCGCGTGCTGCCCGAGGAGAACTGCACGTAGCTCGGATCGTCCGGCGTCGGCGCCGGCAGCTCCCACGCCTGCGCCTCGGGCAGGTCCCCGACGCGCATGGCGATCTCGACGCCCGCCGTTTCCGCGGCCTCCTGCAGCCAGGGCAGCAGGCTCTCGGGTCCGAAGACGGCCGCTGCGCTCGCCGAGGCCAGCATGCGGCCGATCTGCTGGACATAGGCGTCGCGGCCCCCCAGCGGGGCGGGAAGCGGCAGTGGCGCGGGGGTGACGCGCGCGTATTGGCAGGCGAAGAAGGCGACGACGAAGTCCACGTCCGTCTCGGCCACCAGGCCGATGCGGTCGTTCGGCTTCAGGCCCGCGGCCAGGAAGCGGGCGGCCATGGCCCGGGCGCGGTCGCGCAGCGTCGCGTAGGGGATGGCCTCGATCAGTTCGCCGCGCAGGCCATAGAGGTTGATCCCGGTCGGACCCTGGGCCGCGAAATCGAGCGCCTCCGTCAGGGTCGCGAAGCCGTCCGCGTGAAACGGACGGTCCGGAGCGGTAGGGGTAGCAGTCAAACGTCGCCTTTCAGACTTTCGGGTTCCGGCGTGGGCGTGGCCGCCTTTCGCCGAGTCCCGTTCTCTCGCAGGATGAACCACAGCATGCCGAGGGCAAGGGCGCCTGCCGCCGCAGCCAGTCCGGCGCCCGCGCCTATAAGGCCGAACCGCGTCACGAGGAAGGGCAGGGCGGCGAGGAAGGCCGCGCTGACCGCCAGTCTGACCCGCACCGCGGCCCCCGGCTTGCCCAGCGAGATCAGCATCGGTTCGAGCGGCAGGGCGAAGACGCCGATCACCGCAGCCCCCACCTGCCAGTTCATGACCTCCGCCGCCGGCGCGAACGCCTTGCCCATCACGAGGGTCAGCAGGGCGGGGCCTGCGAGCGTGCTCGCGCCCAGGATGACTAGAGCCACCCCGCCGGCCAAAAGGCCGACGTTGCGCGCCAGTCGCCACATCGCGTGATGGTGGTCGTCGGCCCGCAGCCGCGCCAGTTCGGGATAGAGGGCGGGCGTCAGCAGCTTGGCGGGCTTGGCCAGGGCGTCGGCGACCTGGCGGCCGATCCGCCAGAACGCCGCCTGAGAGGGACCGACCAGCGCGCCGACGATCAACGTCGCCACGTGGGTGAAAGCCACGTCCAGCGTACTGGCGAGGTTGGTGTTCCAGGCGAAGCGCCAGGCGCCCGGCATCCCCGTGGCCAGCGGCCCGCGCCAGGAGAAGTCCTGCAGCAGGCCGCGCTTCTTCAATTCGGCGACTGCCGATCCGGCCAGGTAGAGCCAACTGCCGACCGTGGCGACCGCCGCCGCGAGCAGGAAGCCCTCCATCGAAGCGCCGAGCGCGAGGGCGACCACGCCGCCGACCGCGCGGATCAGCGAGATCAGGCCGGCTTGCCAGGCCAGGACGTCGAAGCGGTCGAACAACCGCAGCAGCCCCAGAGGCGTCGCTGAGACCATGAAGGCGATCGAGACCATGTAGAGCGCGGCGGCCGGCGCTTCGCCCGGCCCCCAGCCGAGCGCGCCTGCGAACGCGAAGGCGCCGACGACGCCCACGGCGACCCCCAGGATCGTGCTGGCCACGTCGAGGAGGAGGGTGAACCGTAGGACGTGCTGGAAGTCGGCGACCCGGCCCTCGGCCAGCGGCCGCGCGCCATAGTGCAGGATGGTCTGCCAGGACTGGAACTTGACCACCTCGCCGAGGAACTGGCCGAACGCCTGGATCAGGACGAAGACGCCCAGGTCGGCGGCGCCCAGCGCCCGGCCGGCGATGGCCATGAAGGCGAGGCCGAGGATCGCGTTCACGGTCCGGCCGCCCAGCAGGAGGCCCGCGTTGGCCACCACACGCTTCAGGATCGGCCGGACGCCGGCGATCTGTTCCGCCTGGGAAGCGCTCATACGCGGAATCGAACTCCTTGGGTGGCCGTCCCGGGACGGCGCGCTTCAACTAGCCCCTACCATGCCCCCGCGCAAAGCTCCGCGCGACCCGCGGGCGCAGGGCGGACGCCTCCGAACCGGGCGCTGGACCGTAGGATTTGTGGCGGAGCTGCTTGTCGCGGGCTGCGCGCGCGTCATTCTACGCGACGGGTGTTCAGGAGCGGGGTTAAGTCGATGCGCAGGTGGTTCGCGGGACTGGCCACAGCGGCGATGGTGTCGGCGGCGCAACCGGCCAGCGCCGAAATCCGGGCGCTGATCGTGACGGTCGCCCAGTACACGGCCCCGATTCCGTCGCTGGAGGGCCCGCCCAACGACGCGGCGGCCCTGAAGTCGGTGCTTGAGGCCCAGGGCGCCAAGGACATCGTCTCGCTGAGCGACGCGCAGGCGACGCGCGCCTCGATCCGGGCCCAACTGCAGGCCCTGGGCCAGAGGGCGAAGCCGGGGGACTGGGTGATCTTCTACTACGCAGGCCATGGCTCGCAGGCGAAGTCCCGTGACCCCACCGAGGCCGACGGCATGGACGAGTTCCTGGCGCTGGGCGGGTTTCGGGTCGCCAAGCCGGATCCGAACCAGTTCGTCCTCGACAATGACCTGCGCGGTTGGCTGATCAACTTCTTCCCGACCTCGGTCAACGTGCTGCAGATCGCCGACGCGTGTCACTCGGGCACGATGAACCGCAGCCTGGTCGCCGCGACCCCGTTCAAGCGGCGCTCGGCCCTGGACAATCCCATGGCGATCTCGCTGCCGCCCAGCCCCGCCGACCCGATGGCGGTGGCGCCGGCCGGTGTGGATCCGCCGAACCTCGTCTATGTGGGCGCCGCCCAGGACAACCAGTTCGCCCTGGAAGGCCCGCTGCCGCGCGGCGACTCGCCGCCTCGCGGCCTGCTGACCTACGCCCTGGAGGGCGCGCTCAAGGACCGCCGGCCCAACGGCCGCCTGGCCGCCGATGCGGACGACGATGGCAAACTCTCGCTGGCCGAGCTCACCTCCAGCCTGGAGAGCCGCACGCGCGAACTCTCCAGCACCCAGCAGTGGTCCAGCGCCGCCGTGCCGCCGCGCAACGAGCGCAGCGTGATCTTCCAGCCGCTGAAACCGCCGCCGCCGGACGAGCGCCCGATCGAGGTGAAGCCCGCGGACGAACAGGCCGCCGACCTCCTGGGCGGTAAGGGACCCTGGGCGTCGATCCCGCGCGGGACCCCTGACCTGACCTGGAACGCCAAGGAGGGCTGGGTCACCGACAGTCGCGGCGACCGTGTGGCCGAGAACCTGACCAGCGCCGAGCAGCTCTCGGGCGTGATCATGAAGCGGCGGGCCATCAGCCAGCTCGCCGCCTCGGCCAACGAGCGGCAGCTGAAGGTCGACATCGGTCCCCGGCCAAAGGGCCAGCTCTACAAGAAGGGCGAGAGCGTCGACCTGGCCGTCACCCACAGGGGCGGCGAGGCGTGGTTGACGGCGTTCAACCTCGCCGGCGACGGCACGGTGCAGATGCTGTTCCCGCTGGAGGGCGACGGCGACGGGCGCATGGTGGCGGGCCAGACGCGGGTGGTGATGGCGCGGACCAAGGCGGTTCCGCCGTTCGGGGTCGACAATGTGGTGGCCATCGCGACGCCCACGGAGCCCAAGGTGCTGCGCGCCGCCCTGAAGCGCATCGACGGCAAGCGCGACGCCATGGTGGCCGCGGGCCTCGTGCGCGACGAGCTGGACGCCGCCAAGGGTCAGGCGGCCATGGCGCTCGGCGAGCTCTACACCGGCCCCTGAAGGCTCAGGGCTTGCTCTGCTGCGCGACGTAGGCGTCCAGGGCCGCCTTGGCCTGGGTGGCGCAGCCGCCGGACTGCACCGAGAGGATCTCGTCCAAGGTGGTCAGGGTCGACGGGTCGGGACAGACGCCCGAGCGCCGGGCTCCGAACGTACGGCCTGTCGGCGCCGGCTCCACCAGCACCTTCAGCGCCGCCAGCCGCGCTGCGTCGCCCTGTCCGCCGGCACGGGGCGCGACCGCGCCGCCCGGCCCGCCGCGCAGGGTGGCGACCGAGCCGCTGGCCGACATCAGGGTCGCGACCTGGCCCTCGCCCAGGGCCAGCCGCTGGCCCGCGCTGAGCTCCAGACCCGGCCTCACCGCGGGATCGGTCGACTTGACGACGACGAAGTCGGCGGCTTGGGCCACGCCGGCGAGGCCGGCGGCGAGCATGAAGCCCAGGATCGTCTTGCGCATGAACCGCTCCTAGCACCCCCCGACGCTGCGGGAGTGATCCCGCCTCGCGCGAATGCGGTCAAGGGCATGCGCCCTATGCGGGAGCTTTTGCCCAGCGAACGCCCGTCGGCCAAGGCGGGGGTGCGGCCCGCGGCGCGCGTTCTTTTCGAAGGGGCGAAGACGCGCCTTGCCAACGGCGCGATTTTGCGTATTTTCCGCGCCCTCGCCGCCGGCCCCCTGGGGTGTTCGGGGCACGGCGGGTGCATAGCTCAGTTGGTAGAGCAGCTGACTCTTAATCAGCGGGTCGTAGGTTCGAATCCTACTGCACCCACCACCTTCCTCCCGGAATGATGGTGATCGTCGCGAAACGCTTGCGTCCGCGAGCGGACCTGCGCGCGCGGCTCCGCTGCACTGTTGAAGCAAGTCGCCCATCCCGCTACCAGCGGCGCGCGGGGCGAGGAGTTGCAGACGAATGGACGGCGGGGCGGTCGACTTCGAATATCTCGAAAGCTTCATGGCCGGCGACATGCAGATCGTCACCGAGGTGTTGGGCCTGTTCCAGGGCCAGGCCGAGGGCTGGCAGGCGCGGCTCGAGGCTCCTGCGACCCCCGACTGGCGGGACCTGGCGCATACCATCAAGGGGGCGGCTCGCGGCATCGGCGCGGCAGCGCTGGGCGACGTGGCGGGCCGTGCCGAGCGGAGCGACCCCTCGATGGCCCCCGAGCTTAAGCGCGCGCTGGCCGATACGCTGGCCGAGATCGAGGGCTATCTTACCCGCATCGGGGGCGGCTGAGCGGTCGGAACCGGCTCTATCCGTTCGTCGTCGATCAAGACGCAACGCGGAGGACGGCACATGCGTGACGACACGATCCTGGTGGAGAACGTCAATCACCCCGGGCGCACGAGCCCGGTGAACCGGGTGAAGTACGAGGCGATACGCGGGGCGCTGATGGCGATCCTGCCTGCCGCCGAGCCCGGTCTGTCGCAGGCCGAGATGACCGCGGCGGTGAAGCCGCATCTGCCGGACGAACTGTTTCCGGGCGGCCAGACCGCCGGCTGGTGGGTCAAGGCCGTGCAACTCGACCTGGAGGCCAAGGGCGTCCTGGCGCGCCATGGCAAGCCGCTGCGCTGGCGTCGGGTCTAAGGGACCAGCACCCGGTCCGAATAGGTCTCGATCAGCAGGGCGAACGGCCGGCCGTCCGGCGTCTGGAGATAGGCCCGGTGCTGGAGCACGTTGGCGGGAATGGCCACCGGCGCATCGAGACCGGCGGGATCGACGGCCTCCCATCCCCGCGGCAGGGGGTTGAACAGCAGGCGAGCCGAAAGGGTCCGTCGCTGGAACGCCAGCGGCCGCACGACCACGCCGAAGGGCCGCTGCGTAGATTCCAGGTCGATGTTCATCTGCGCCGTCAGCCGGCTGGGCAGGTACCAGTTATCGGCGCGGGACAGGACGACGTCGCCGCACATCAGCTCGACCCTCCGGTGGCGGACCGGCTCGTTGGCAGCCGCGCCCAGCTGGCGGCGGGCGGCGTTGGCGGCGGCCAGGTTGTCGGGCGCTTCCACCTGCCGGGCCAGGATCTTCGGCGCCTCTGGATCGCGGCGATTGCAGAGGTCCTGCAGCACGGCCGTGGCGCTGTCCTGGCTCAGCAGGTCCGCGTTGAGCGTCTGGAGCTGGGCCTGCAGGCGCAGGCGCTGGATGTAGTCCGCTTGCGAGCCTTCCGCCGCCGCGCCGCCGGGCGCGAGCGAGGCCGCGGCCAGAACCGCCGCCACGAGACCTCCTGCCAACCTCAAATCCCTAAATGCCCGCGCCATTGTCGATGGCCCGCAACGCCTCCTCATGGGCCTGCGCCTCCGCCTCGATCCAGCCGATGAAGGCCTTCACCTGCGGCAGCCGTCCCTTGGCCTTGGGGTGGACGAGGTAGTAGGCGAAGTCGACGGCCTGCGCCATCTGCAGCGGGGCCACCAGGCGTCCCGCGTCCAGGTCGGCCTGGGCCAGGGTGCGCTTGGCCAGGGCCACGCCGCGGCCGTTGGCGGCCGCCTCGATCACCAGGCTGGACTGGTTGAACCGCGGACCGCGGTGCCCATCGATGCCGCGCAGCCCTCGGGCCGCCAGCCACATCGGCCAGTCGGGGCAGCTGTCGTCGATCTCGGGCGAGCCGTCATGCAGCAGCGTATGGTGGGCCAGGTCCTCGGGGCTCTCCAGCGGGTGTTCCTTGACGAGCTCCGGGCTGATCACGGGGATCACCGCCTCGCTGACCAGCCGCTTGACCTCCAGGCCCGGATAGCGGCCGGCGCCGTAGCGGAGCGCCAGGTCGACCTCGCCCGCGTTGAGGTCGACGAGGTCCATGCCGGCGTTGAGCCACACGTCCACCTGCGGATGCGCCCGCTCGAACGCTCCCAGGCGGGGCGCCAGCCACTTGGCGGCGAAGGAGGGCGGGGCGGTGATGGTCAGGCGCCGTCCGTCGACGGCGGCGGTCAGCAGGCTGGCGGCCTCGGCCAGGCGGTCGAAGGCCTCGCGCAGGGCGGGCAGGGCGGTCTGGGCCGCGTCCGTCAGCAGGAGGCCTTTCGGCGTGCGCTTGAAGAGCGCCGCGCCGACATAGTCTTCCAGGTTCTGGATCTGCTGGCTGACGGCGCCCGGCGTCACCGACAGCTCGTCCGCCGCCCGGCTGAAGTTCAGGTGGCGCGCGGCCGCCTCGAACGCCCGAAGGGCGTTGAGCGGCGGCAGACGGCGGCGCTGCTGGTTTCGATCCATCCTAGAATTCCTGACACCCCGGGCAGAAGTCCTCGGGTTGCGACTTGGGCTTCTCCGCCCCTATTTGCAAGCGTCCGCCGGTGTATCGGCCCTTTTCACCGGTGGGCGACAGACGGGGCGGGCGCCAGTCCGCCCCGTCATGATTTCGGGGCCGGTGTGTCGATAGAGAAGCTAAACATGGGTGTCAGCAGCGGCAAAGGCAGGCGGAACGATCGCCTCGTGGTGCTGGGCGGCGGCGCCCCGTCGCGCGGCCCGGGTCAGGTGTGGCTGGTGGGCGCGGGGCCTGGCGATCCGGACCTGCTGACCATCAAGGCGCTCAAGGCGCTGCAAGCGGCCGAGGTCGTGGTCCACGACGGCCTGGTGTCGGACGAAATCCTGGCCCTGGCGCCGGGGGCGGCGCGCCGCATCTCGGTGGCCAAGCGCAAGTCGCGGCACTCCTACAGCCAGGACGAGATCAACCGGATGCTCGTGGCCTTCGCGCTCGACGGCCTGAACGTCGTCCGGCTCAAGGGCGGCGACCCCTTCATCTTCGGCCGTGGCGGCGAGGAACTGGAAGCCTGCCGCGAGGCGGGCGTGGATTGCTGCATCGTGCCCGGCGTCACCGCGGCCCTGGCGGCGAGCGCCAGCGCGGGCGCGCCCTTGACCCACCGCGGCTCGGCCCAGGCGGTGACCTTCGTCACCGGCCATGCGGCGCAGAAAGCAACAGGGGGAAGCGGCGAGCCCGACCTGGACTGGGAGAGCCTGGCAAAGGCGAACCAGACGGTGGTGATCTACATGGGCCTGTCGATGGCCGCCCCGATCGCCACGCGCCTGATGGCCGCCGGCCGGGCCGGTTCGACGCCCGCCCTGATCGTCGAGAACGCCAGCCGCGCTGCCGAGCGCCGCCTGAAAACTACGCTGGCCGGCCTCGCCGAGGCGGCGGCCAACCTGGGTGGTCCGGCCCTGCTGATCGTGGGCGAGGCCATGGCCCTGGCCCGCGAGGGTGAGGGACGCCCTCAAGTCGAAACGCTTATCCGCGAGGCCCGGGCATGAAAGCTCTGACCGCCAACCGCCTGCTCGACGGCGAGGTCGTCTTCTGGAACGCCGGCCAGTGGGTCGAGCGCTTCGCCGACGCCCAGCTGTGGGCCAACGACGACCCGGTGGCCATCGAGGCGGAGGCCGCGGCCAAGAACCAGCCCAAGGTCGTGGTCGACGCCTATCTGATCGACCTGGTGGAGTCCGAAGGCCTCTGGGCTCCGCTGAGCTATCGCGAGCGCATCCGCGCGCTCGGGCCCTCGAACCACCTCCACCACGGCAAGCAGGCCGAGGGCGGGGCGGTGATCGAGGCGCTGCAACACGCCCACGGCGCGGCCCGCTCGACCGGCCGCGTCAACCTGATCAAGCGGAAGTAGCGCGATGTACCAGTACGACACCATCGACAAGGCGATGCTCGCCGACCGCTCGGCCGAGTTCCGCGGCCAGGTCGCCCGCCGCCTCGCCGGCGAGCTGACCGAGGACCAGTTCAAGCCGCTGCGGCTGATGAACGGCCTCTATCTGCAGCTCCACGCCTACATGCTGCGGGTCGCCATCCCGTATGGCTCGCTGAACCCGACCCAGCTGCGCAAGCTGGCCTGGATCGGCCGCACCTACGACAAGGGCTACGGCCACTTCACGACGCGGACGAACCTGCAGTTCCACTGGATCAAGCTGGCCGACACGCCGGACATCCTGGATCACCTGGCCAGCGTCGACATGCACGCGATCCAGACCTCGGGGAACTGCATCCGCAACACCACGACGGATCCCTATGCGGGGGCTACGGCCGAGGAAGTGGACGATCCGCGAGTGTGGGCCGAGGCGATCCGCCAGTGGTCGACCTTCCACCCCGAATTCTCGTTCCTGCCCCGCAAGTTCAAGATCGCCATCACCGCGGCGCCCAAGGACCGCACGGCCGCCCGCGTCCACGACATCGGCTTGGTGCTGAAGCGCGCCCGCGACGGGGCGCTGGGCTTCGAGGTGATCGTCGGCGGCGGCATGGGGCGCACGCCCTACGTCGGCCCCACGATCCGCGAGTTCCTGCCGGTCAACCGGCTGCTCTCGTATCTGGAAGCGATCCTGCGCGTGTACAATCGCCACGGCCGCCGGGACAACATCTACAAGGCCCGGATCAAGATCCTGGTCGCGGCCCTGGGCAAGGACGAGTTCGCCCGCCAGGTGGAGGCTGAGTGGGCCAAAATCGGCGAGGGCGCGGACCTGCCGGACACCGAGCTCGCCCGCATCCGCGGCGCCTTCGCCCAGACCAACTTCGTGACCTTGCCGGCGCAGTCGGAGGCGTTCGAGGCCGCCAAGGCCGCCAAGCCGGCGTTCGCCCGCTTCGTCCGCAACAACGTCAAGCCGCACAAGAAGCCCGGCTACGGCATCGTCGAGATCAGCCTGAAGGGCATCGGCGATACGCCCGGCGACGCCACCTCCGAACAGATGGAGGTCGTGGCCGACCTGGCCGAGCAGTATGGCCTGGGCGACATCCGGGTGACGCACGAACAGAACCTGGTGCTGCCACACGTGAAGCTGGACGACGTCCCGGCGGTCTGGGCGGCGCTGGCGGAGGCCGGCATCGCCACGCCGAACATCAACCTGGTCAGCGACATCATCGCCTGCCCGGGGCTCGACTACTGCGCCCTGGCCAACGCCCGGGCGATCCCCATCGCCCAGCACATCGCGGAGAAGTTCCGCGACCAGGACCGGGCCGAGAAGATCGGCGAGCTGAAGATCAAGATCAGCGGCTGCATCAACGCCTGCGGGCACCACCATGTGGGCCACATCGGCATCCTGGGCGTCGATAAGAAGGGCGAGGAGTTCTACCAGCTGACGCTGGGCGGCTCGGGCGCCGAGGACGCTTCGGTAGGCTCCATGCTCGGCCCGGCGCTGCCCTACGACAGGGTCGCCGACGCCGTGGACACGCTGGTCGACGTCTACCTGCGCGAACGGCAGGACGGCGAGCGCTTCCTCGACACCTTCCGCCGCACCGGCGTCACCCCCTTCAAGGAGGCTGTCTATGCCGATGCTCATTGAGCTGAAGGACGGCGTCGCCAAGTCCGCCGAAGATCCTTTCACCCACGTTGCGGACGACCAGGACATGGCGAGCGGCGACGTGATCGTCTCGCTGGTCCGCTTCCAGTCCGAAGGCGAGGGGCTGCTTGCCGACGGGCGTCGCGTGGGCGTGCGCCTGAAGGCGGAGGAAGAGGTCGAGGCCCTGGCTTACGATCTTCCCCGCCTCTCGGTGGTCGCGCTCGAGTTTCCCAAGTATCGCGACGGCCGCGCCTATACGAACGCCCGCCTGCTGCGCGAGCGGTTCCACTTCAAAGGCGAGGTGCGCGCCGTGGGCGATGTGCTGCGCGAGCAGGCCGGTTTCATGGTCCGGGTAGGTTTCGACGCCTTCGAGCCTGCCGACGACGCCAGTTCCAACGAGTGGCAGGCTGCGGCCCACCGCTACCGCCACGTCTACCAGAGGTCCGCCGACGGCCGTGCGCCGGCCTTCGCGGAACGGGAGGGCTGAGTGATGGCCTTTGACGCTCTCGATCGTAACCCCGTGGCTCTGCGCCTCGACGCCGAGCTGCGCCATGCGCACCCGCGCACCATCCTGGAAGCTGCAGTCGAGAGCTTCGGGGACAAGCTGGCCCTGGTGTCGTCGTTCGGCGCCGAGTCGGCCGTGCTCCTCGATATCGCCGCCAAGGTGAAGCCCGACATCGCAGTGCTGTTCCTGGATACCGGCATGCTGTTCGGCCAGACGCTGGACTATCGCCAGCAGCTCGCCGCACGCCTTGGCCTCACCAATGTGCGCGACCTGCGGCCTCAGTACCAAGACCTGGCCACCGCCGATCCCCAGGCCAAGCTTTGGCAGACCGACACCGACGCCTGCTGCCACATCCGCAAGGTTCTGCCGCTGGACAAGGCCTTGGGCGAGTTCGACGCCTGGATCACCGGCCGCAAGCGCTTCCACGGCGGCGACCGTCTGCACCTGCCGGTGGTCGAACAGTCCGAGGGCAAGCTCAAGTTCAACCCGCTGGCCAACTGGGGCAAGCCCGACCTCGACGCCTATGCGGCCGAGCACGGCCTTCCGGCCCATCCCTTGGTGGCCCAGGGCTTTCCCTCGATCGGCTGCTGGCCCTGCACCCAGCCGGCGGAGGAGGGCGAGGATGTGCGCGCCGGCCGCTGGAAGGGGATGGACAAGACCGAGTGCGGCATCCATCTGGCGCGTGCGCCGGGGACGCCTGACAACGTCGGCGGCGATATCTAGGATTTCAGGAATGAACGACGTGACCCTGGCTCAGCCGGCGCCGGCCGGCGCTATCAAGGCGTCCGGCGCCTTCTTCGTCGAAACGGTGACCTGGGTCCATCACTGGACGCCCAGTCTGTTCTCCTTCCGCACGACGCGGGATCCGGCGCTGCGTTTTTCCAGCGGCCAGTTCGTGATGGTCGGGTTGCAGAAGGAGGACGGCAAGCCTCTGGTCCGCGCCTATTCCATCGCCTCGCCGTCGTGGCACGAGGAACTGGAGTTCTATTCCATCAAGGTGCCGGACGGCCCGCTCACCTCGCGCCTGCAGAACATCAAGGTGGGCGACCAGGTCCTCATCGGGCGAAAGCCGACCGGCACCCTCGTGCTGGACGGCCTGAAGCCGGGCAAGCGTCTCTATATGCTCGGCACGGGCACGGGCCTTGCCCCCTGGCTGTCGTTGGCCCGCGACCCGGAGGTCTATGAGCGCTTCGAGACCGTGGTGGTGACCCACACCGTCCGCGAGGTGGCCGACCTCAACTACGCCGACCTGTTCGCCGAGCTGCCCAAGGACGAGGTCCTGGGCGAGCTGATCGACGGAAAGCTCAGGTACTATCCCACCGTGACCCGAGAAGAGTTCCGGACCAAGGGGCGGATCACCGATCTCATCGCCTCCGGGCAGATGTTCGCCGACCTGGGGCTGCCGCCGTTCAATCCGGCGGAGGATCGGGTCATGCTGTGCGGCGGGCCGTCGGTGCTGGCCGACCTCAAGCAGCAACTCATCGACCTTGGCTACCAGGAAGGCTCGATCGCGCAGCCTGGCGATTTCGTGCTCGAGAAGGCGTTCGTCGAGACCTGAACCAAGGCCTGCACGTCCCGCTCGCCAAAACGTTAAATCCGACCTGCGGCATTACCCATAAGAGGTTCTACGTAGGGATTCCTCCCGGATTTTAACCATACGGCGGGAATGCGAAACTCGGACAGATCGAGGGAAAGCCTCCATGTCCGAGACCCATTTCGACACCGCCGCGACCGCCAAAGCGCTCAGGACCCACCTGTCCGGGTGGTTCGGCACGCCGCAGGTCTGCAGCCACGACGCCCCGACTGACCGCTCCGCTGTGGTGCGGCTGAATCCCGGGTGCTCCGCGGCATGTGGCGGGACGAGTCCCGGCGCGTGCGGACCGGTGGGCGCCTGCGGGTCCGACGCCGAGCCTCCGGCCTGCGATCTCGCCGCCCAGCTTCGCGCCGAGCAGCAGCGTGGCCGCGAGATGGAACGCGTCCTATCGCAATACGTCTCGCCCGGCGTGCTCGAGCGCCTGATGGCGGATCCGGACGGCATTGGGGCGGGCAGCGAGACCCGCGACGTGACCGTGCTGTTCGCCGACCTCCAGGGCTTCACCTCGCTCGCGGAAGCGCTGAAGGACAATCCCGGGCGCCTTGCCGACCTGATCAACGCCTTCCTCGACCCGATGACCGACATCGTGCTGGCGCACGGCGGCACGATCGACAAGTACATGGGGGACTGCATCATGGCCTTCTGGGGCGCACCCGCTCACGACCCGGCACAGGCCTCGCACGCCTTCGATGCCGCCCAGGCCATGATCGCCGCGATGGACGAGGTGCGGGACCGCTTCCGCGCCATCTTCGCGGAGGAGAGCGAACCGCCGCCCGTGAACATCGGGATCAGCATCGGGATCAACTCCGGCGATTGCATTGTCGGAAACGTGGGCAGCCGCCGGCGCTTCGACTACTCGGTTCTGGGCGACCCGGTGAATGTCGCCTCCCGGCTCGAGGAACTCTGCAAGGCCTACGACACGCCCCTTCTGATCGGCGAGGAGACGGCGCGGCGTCTGGGTCAGGATGCCGGCCTGACCGCCATCGGCCGGGTCGGCCTGCGCGGACGTAGCCAGCGACTGGGCGTGTTCGCCTTGGGCCAGCCGGCGCGCGAGGGGTTGGCGGCATGACCTTCGTCACCGCTCATGAGCAGGCCGTTCTCCCGGCTCACACCGACGAGCGACTTCCGCGAGGCGTGGGCCTCATGATCGGAGCTGCCGTTTCACTCGTCCTCTGGGCGCCCTTGATCTACGGCGCGATCCGCCTGTTCGGCTGATCCCTGCCAGGCGGTTGTCCGGCGTAGCACGAACACCGCCCGCGCCTCGACGCCGGCCTTCGGTACGACCACCGGCTCGTAGCCCAGGGCTGGAAGACGCGCGCAGATGATCCCGAACGTGGCCTCGGCCTCCACCCAGTCCTGCCGCCGCTCGGCGTCGGTCGCGTAGATCTCGCGCCAGGGCGGGAAGACGAAGACCCGCGGATTATACCGGCGCGTCCGCACCGCCTCCACGACCCGTGGCGAGGGCAGGGCGCCGTTCGCGCCGTAGCTGTCGATGATCCCGCGGTCGAAGAAGACCCTGCCGGTCTCGCAGGCCAGGGCGTCGAAGATGGCGATGTCGCGCTCCACGCACCGCGCCACGAAGGCGTCATTGTCGAGCCACGGCACGGCGTCGCCGCCGGCCGCCACCTGCTCGCGGATCACGGCGCGCGCCGTCTCCTCGACGACACGTTCGCCCATGGCCTGGAGGTGGCGGATGAGCGTGGTCTTGCCCACACCGGGGCCGCCGGTGAGGACGAAGAAGTTCGGCTTGTGGATGGCTGCCCCCGGAAGGCGAGGGCCGGCCCGCCTTACTTCGGCGGGCAGCCCGCGAAGTTCCCGACCTTCACCGCGGTGAGAGTGCCGAGATTGAGCTTCTGCATCGGCTTCATCGAAGCCGCGCCATGACCCGTGTAGAGGTCGATCCGCTGACCCTTGATCGCGCCGCCCACGTCGGACGCGTACCAGTAGCCATCGTGCGCCTGGCCGTCGGGCATCTTGATGCCCACCGTCTCCTTGATGAAGACCACCGTGCGGCGGGGGATGATGTTCTTGTCGACGGCCAGGGTGCGCATCGGCACGACGCGGCAGCCCAGGCTGTCCAGGGCGCCCACGCCCTTGGCGCCGGCGTGATAGAGCGTGGCCTTCACGTTGAAGACCGCCGATCCGGGGAGCGCCCCCGAAATGATCGAGCTTACGAGGTCCCCGACGGGATCGTTGCTCGCGGCTTGCGCGTTTGAGGCGATACCGATGGCGGAAAGCACTGCCAGGGCGGCGAGGCGGCGTCGCATGGACGGCGTCCTCCTTCGTCGTTGAACTGGTGGCGGAGTCCTACCGGCTGAGCTCCCGCGGGGCAACCCCCGCCGGGCCATTGGCCGCGCCCTGTGAGTTTTCCTGACAGTCGTCGTGAGACGGTATCGCTTGATCCCTCTCGGCTTCCGGCACAAAGCGACGTGACGAACGAGGGAGGCCGGCGCGTGAAAATCTATGGTGACAGCATCTCGGGCAACTGCCTGAAGGTGAAGTGGACGGCCGATCTCCTGGGCCTGAACTACGCCTGGATCGAGACCAGCGTCCTCAAAGGCGAGTCGCGGACCGCCGACTTTCTGGCGATGAATCCGGCGGGCCAAGTCCCGGCGGTGGTCCTGGACGACGGCCGCGCCCTGGCCCAGTCCAACGCCATCATCCTTCACTTGGCCGAAGGTTCCGACCTCGTTCCGGCTGCCCCTTACGACCGCGCCAAGATGTTGGAGTGGATGTTCTGGGAGCAGTACAGCCACGAGCCCTACGTGGCCGTCGCCCGGTTCCAGGTCTTCTATCTCGGCAAGCCCGTCGCCGATCTGGAACCTCGGCTCATCGAGCGGGGGAACGCGGCGCTGCAGCGGATGGAGCTGGCGCTCGGCGAGACCCCGTTCCTCGTGGGCCAGGCGCTGTCGCTCGCCGACGTGGCGCTGGTCGCCTACACCCGCGTCGCCCACGAGGGCGGCTTCAGCCTCGATCCCTATCCGCGGGTGAAGGCCTGGGTGGCGCGCGTGGAGGCGGCTCTCGGCATCCGCTGAGCGCGCTTGCCATTGTCGCGGACGGGCGTGAAAAGCGGAGGCATGAAGCGCCTTCCCGCCCTCGCCCTCGCCGCCGCGCTCGCCGCCGCGCCCAGTTCGCTGTTCGCCTGGGGGAACTCCGGCCACCGCATGCTGGGCGAGATCGCCATGCGGGCCCTGCCGTCCGACATGCCCGCCTTCCTGCTCACGAAGACGGCGGCAGCGGATGTCGGCGAGCTGTCGCGCGAGCCCGACCGGTCCAAGGGCGCCGGCAAGCTGCACGACCAGGATCGCGACCCGGGGCACTTCATTGACCTGGACGACGACGGCAAGCTGCTGGGCGGGCCCCAGATGCTGCCCCTGGCGGCCACCCGGGCCGACTTCGAGACCCAGCTCCGCGCTGCCGGCCTCGACCAGTGGAAGGTCGGCTACCTGCCGTATTCGATCATCGACCGCTACCAGCAGCTCACCAGCGACTTCGCCTACTGGCGGGTGCTGAAGGCGGCGGAGGCCAATCCGAAATGGAAGGCGAACCGCAAGTGGTTCACCGCGGACCGAATCCGCCGCGAAGCCCTGATCTTCAAGGGCATCGGCGAGCTCAGCCACTTCGTGGGAGACGGCAGCCAGCCGCTGCACGTGACCAGCCACTACAACGGCTGGGGCGACGGCCCGAACCCCAACAACTATTCCAAGGCGCGCCTGCACGGTCCGTTCGAGAGCGATCTCGTCCAGGCCACGGTGAAGCCGGCGGCCGTGGCGGCAAAGGTTGCGCCGCTGCGCCTCTGCAACTGCCCGATCGAACAGCGCGTATCCGAATACCTGTCCGCCACGGGCAGGCAGGTGATCCCGTTCTACGAGATGGAGAAGGCGGGGGGCATGGCGCCGGGTGACCCGCGCGGCACGGCCATGGCTACCGAGCGCCTGGCGGTGGGCGCGTCCGAGCTGCGCGACGTGATCGTCGAGGCGTGGCGGGCCAGCCTGAACTCCAAGGTCGGCTGGCGGCCGGTGGCGGTGAAGGACGTGCTGGCCGGCGCGGCCGACCCCTATCCGGCCCTCTACGGGATCGACTGATGGCCGTTCCCCAGTTCGGGACGCGGGAGGACGGCCGCGACTATCGCGATCGCCCGGCCGCCTTCGGGATCGCAGCGCGCGAGGGGCGCATTGCGCTGGTCCGGATCGAGAAGCCCGGCCATACCGCCTGGCACGATCTGCCTGGCGGCGCGCTGGACCCCGGCGAGACGGCTGAAGACGCCGTGGTCCGCGAGTTCGGGGAGGAAGCCGGCCTGAAGGTTGCGGTCGGCCGCGAGTATGCGCGGGCCGACCAGTACTTCCTCAACACCGACAGCGAGGCGTTCGACAACCGGGCGGTGTTCTTCACCCTGGTGGTGGCGGGCGATGATCCTGGCCTGAAGATCGAGGACGACCACACCCTGGTGTGGATGGACCCGCATGAGGCGCTGGCGATCCTGCGTCATGACGCCCATGCCTGGGCCGTCGCGGCGTGGCTGAGATTGCGCGCGCGGGCCTGAGGGTCTAGCAGCGCGCCATGACGGCGGGAATCATCGACGGAAAGGTCCACGCCGAGCGCGTGCGGGCCGAGGTGGCGGCCGAGGTCGCCGAACTGCGGGCGAAGCATGGGCTGCAACCCGGCCTGGCGGTGGTGCTGGTGGGCGACGACCCGGCGAGCCAGGTCTATGTGAAGTCCAAGGGCGAGCACTCGCTGGCCGTGGGCATGCATTCCGTGACGCATCGGCTGCCCGCGGACACGCAACAGGCCGAGCTGCTCCGGCTGGTGGCCGACCTCAACGCCGATCCGCTGATCCACGGAATCCTGGTCCAGCTTCCGCTGCCGAAGCACCTGGACGAGAAGGCGGTGATCGCCGCCATCGACCCGGACAAGGACGTGGACGGCCTGCACGTCGTCAATGCGGGCCGGCTGGTCGCGGGCCTGCCGGCGCTGGTGGCCTGCACGCCCACGGGCTGCATCATCATGCTCAAGGCGACGCTGGGCGACCTGACGGGCAAGCGGGCGGTTGTGGTGGGCCGCTCGCTGCTGGTGGGCAAGCCGGTCGCCCAGCTCCTGCTGGCCGAAGACTGCACGGTCACCATGGCCCATTCGCGCACCCGCGACCTTCCGGCCGTCTGCCGCGAGGCCGACATCCTGGTCGCCGCCGTGGGGCGGCCGCGCATGATCCGTGGCGACTGGATCAAGCCGGGGGCCTGCGTCATCGACGTGGGCATCAACCGCGTGCCGTTCGACGATCCGATAAAGGCCGCCGAGGGGCGCACCAAGCTGGTGGGCGACGTCCACTACAAGGAGGCCCTGCAGGTCGCCGGATCGATCACGCCGGTGCCGGGCGGCGTTGGCCTGATGACGGTCGCCGTGCTGCTCCAGAACACGGTCACCGCCGCCCGGCGACAGGCCGGCCTCGCCGGCTAGGTCGGCTTGGCGCTCTCGTTGGTCCAGGCCACGACTTCGGCCAGAACTTCGGAGACTGCGCGGTCGTAGGCCGGCACGATGGCCGAGACCCGGTTGTCGCCAGCGCGAATCCGCTTCTCGAACAGCTTCTCACCTACCAGGCCGCGATCACTCGCGCCCGTCATCGCGGCCCGCACCCGCACGACCACCAGCGGCGGCGCCTTGGGTCCCTGGTCGTAGTGCGCCTCGAAGTTCCGGACATCGAGCCGCAGCACATAGGCCGCGGAGGCCGGCTCGCCCCGGGCGATCAGCCGAACGGGGCCTTCGTCGGCGTCGAAGGCGGCGACCACGGCCTCGTCCCACAGCACTGCCGCCGGGGCCACCCAGCGGGTCTCCGCCACATAGGCCGCCTTGCCGCCCGTGATGGTGAGCAACCGGTCCCCCGCGGCCTCGCGCTGGAAGGTCGCGTTGGCGCGGAACACCCCGACGGTTCCCATCGGCGTGGCGACCGCACTGGCGCCCACGGGCTGGCCGAAGCGGTAGAGGTGCGCCGGCTTGGTCTTCGGAAGCAGCGAAACGCAGGCCGAGAGCGCCAGCGAGGTCGCGCCGACGACGACGAAGCGGAGGAGGGCGGGCGAGCGCATCATTGGGGCACCTTCACTTCCTCGGCCTTGCCCTTGGCGAGCGCGCCCGAAGGGTTGGACTGGACCTCGTTGATCAGCCGCTCCAGCGACTCGGCCGTGGTCTGCAGCTGGATCACCGCCGCGGTCACCTGCGGCAGGCCGTTGGTGGCGAAGTCCGTGGTCGGCCCCTGCAAGCGGCCCAGCATCTCGCGGGCGTCCTTGGCCGCGGCGCGGCCTTCCTCGGCGGCGTCGGCCAGGTTCTTGATCGCGCGGCGGCCGTCGCCGTCGACCACTTCGCGGGTGGCGCGGGAGAGGGCGGCGATCTCGG
>NZ_LSJI01000059.1 GCF_001557235.1 Phenylobacterium sp. CCH9-H3
GGCCAGCACCCGCTCGGCCGCGGCCGCGTTCAGCCCCGCCCCCTTGGTGAAGTCGCCGCTCTCGTCCTTGCGCCCCTCGCCCAGCAAGAGGCGCACGCCGTCCGGCCCCAGCCGGTCCAGCTTGTCCACCGCCCGCAGCACGGCCAGCTTCTGGCCCTCGTCGGCCACGCCGGCGGCGGTCATCAGGCCGTTCAGGAGCTTGCGGTTGTTGATCTTGATCAGCGCCGATCCGGCCGGCAGGCCGGCGGCTTCCAGTCCCTCCACCGCCATGGCGATGATCTCGGCGTCCGCCTCGGGCCGGGCCGAGCCCACCGTGTCGGCGTCGCACTGCACGAATTCGCGGAACCGCCCCGGGCCCGGCTTCTCGTTGCGCCACACCGGCCCGAAGGCATAGCGGCGGAACGGCTTGGGCAGGGTCTCCCAGTTCTGCGCCGCGAACCGGGCCAGCGGCGCGGTCAGGTCGTAGCGCAGGGCCATCCACTGCTCGTCGTCGTCCTGCAGGGCGAAGACGCCCTCGTTCGGCCGGTCGGCGTCGGGCAGGAACTTGCCCAGGGCGTCGGCGTATTCGAACGCCCCGGTCTCCAGCGGCTCGAAGCCCCAGCGCTCATAGACCCCGCTCACGGCCGCCAGGATGGCGCGTTCGGCGACGACGTCCCGCGCGCGGCGGTCGATGAACCCGCGGGGGGCGCGGGCTTCGGGTCTGTTGGGATCGCTGGTCATGGCCGCGCGCTTACCGGCTGCGGCGGCCTCACTCAAGGAATCGTCTCGGGAAGGGCTCATCGTCGTCTCTCTGAGAAGGAGGTCGACGGACGAAGCTGAAGGTTCGAGCCCCGTCCGCTGGTGCGGGGCTCGGAAGGGGGGATCGCCTAAGCCACGAGCCCGCCAGCCGATCCCGCGAGGGTCGGATGGTGATGGCCGTGATGGTGCGCGGTCCGCGTCATGACGGCCGCGCTTCTAGCGGATGTTCGTGACCGAGTCACGAAGGCGCCTGCGGCGAGGCCAGGGGCCCCGCCGCGCCCGCCTAGTTGCGCCGGCTGACGATGTCCTTGTTGGCGGCGCGGGTCTTGGCGCCCTGGCCGCGCATGGCCTCGGTGGGCTCGCCGCGCCGGGTGTGGTTGGCGGAGAAGGTGGCGGCCTCGCCCGCCGCCTCGCCCCACTCCTGCTCGGGATTGTCGGGCTGGCCCAGCTTGTGGATGTCGACGTTCGCCGGGGTGCCGGCGCCCAGGTCGCCGGGCACGTCGCCGAGACCGGCGGCGTTGCGATCCGGCATGGCGCCCGTGGGGACGCCGGCGCCGTCGTTGCGATCAGCCATGGGGTACTCCTCTTTCACTCCAGGGGGATCAACCCCGGGGCAGCCGGCCCGTTCCTTGCGCTCCGGCGTTCCCGCGGCTAGGCGGGGCGGATGGCCTCAGCCCTGCAAGCCGCCTACGACGCCCGGGTCCGGGCGGGCGCCATCCGGCCCGACCCCGCCCAGGCCGCGGCGCTCGCGCCCCTGGTCCGCCTCGAGGCCGACCTGGCCGCCGCCCGGCCGGCGGGCGGCCTGCGCAAGCTGTTCCACAAGCCCGAGGGCCAGCGCGGCGTCTACCTGATCGGCCCGGTGGGGCGCGGCAAGTCCATGCTCATGGACCTCTTCTTCGAGACCTCGACCGAGACCTCCAAGCGCCGCACCCACTTCCACGTCTTCATGGGCGAGGTGCACCGCCTGATCGACGCCTGGCGCAAGGGCGACGCCGCCGCGCGCAAGACCCGCTTCGGCCAGCACAAGGGCGATGATCCCATCGTCCCCGTGGCCGACGTGGTGGCCGCTGAGGCCCGCCTGCTCTGCTTCGACGAGTTCCAGGTCACCGACATCGCCGACGCCATGATCCTGGGCCGCCTGTTCGAGGCCCTGTTCGCCCGCGGCGTGACCCTGGTGGCCACCTCCAACCGCCTGCCCGACGACCTCTACAGGAACGGCATCAACCGCCAGCTCTTCCTGCCCTTCATCGACCTCCTGAAGAGCAAGGTGGAGGTGGTGACCATCGCCGGTCCCCACGACTACCGGCTGGACCGCCTGCGCGCGACGGGCGTCTGGTTCTCCCCCATCGACCCGGACAACGAGCGCCAGTTCGACGCCCTCTGGCGCGAGATGCTGGGCCCCGAGGAGGAGAGCGGCGAGACGCTGGAGGTGCTGGGCCGCAAGGTCCACTTCCCGCACGCGTCCGGCGGCCTCCTGCGCGCCGGCTTCGGAAGCCTCTGCTCGGTCGCCCTCGGCCCCAACGACTACATCGCCCTGGCCGAGCGCTTCCACACCGTCTTCCTCGACGGCCTGCCCCGCCTGACCGCCAACCGGCGGGAGGAGGCCCGCCGCCTGGTGATCCTGGTGGACGCCCTCTACGAGGCCCGTACCCATCTGATCGTCCTGGCCGAGGCCGAGCCCACGAAGCTCTACCCCGAAGGCGACGGCGCCTTCGAATTCGAGCGCACCGCTTCCCGCCTCCAGGAGATGCGCTCGGCCGGCTGGCTCGAGGATCGCTAGGCCCAACTGCTACAGGCCTGCAATTGTAGTTCTTCGAAACCACGGTATGGTCTCGCCGCGGCTGGGGAGGCCGCGCTGAGGGCGGGGCCGCAAATGCAGAGCTTGAACCTTTCGCGCCGGGGCCTGATGGGCCTAGGCGTCGGCCTCCTGGCGTCCGGCGGCGCCCGGGCCGCCGACGGCCCGGTCGTGGAGACCACCGAGGGCCGCTACCGAGGCCGAATCGAGAACGGGGTCCAGGTCTTCCGCGGCATGCGCTACGGCGCGGACACCGGCGGCGCCGGCCGCTTCATGCCGCCCCGCCCGGCCGAGACCTTCGCGGGCGTCCGCGAGGCCTTCGAGTTCGGCGACCAGGCCCCCCAGCCGCGCACCATCCTGACCGTCCCCGGCCCCATCAGCGAGGACTGCCTGCGCATCAACGTCTGGACGCCGCATGCGGCGGGCCGGCGGCCCGTGCTCCTCTGGTTCCACGGCGGCGGCTTCGAGGCCGGCACCGGCTCCAGCGGGCTCTACGACGGCGCCAACATGGCCCGGCGCGGCGACGTGGTGGTCGTCACCGTCAACCATCGTCTCAACGTCTTCGGCTTCTGCGACCTCTCGGGGCCCCTCGGAGCCGACTTCGCCCAGTCCGGCAACGTCGGCTACCTGGACCTGGTGCTGGCCATGAAGTGGGTCCGCGCGAACATCGCGGCCTTCGGCGGCGATCCCGGCAACGTCATGATCTACGGCCAGTCGGGCGGCGGCCGGAAGGTCAGCGTCTGCTTCGCCGGGACCGAGGCCGCCGGCCTGTTCCACAAGGGCGTCGTCCAGTCCGGCTCGCACCTGCGCGTCCACACCAAGGACCAGGCGGCGGCCCTGACCAACGCCCTCCTGAAGAAGCTGGACCTCGCCCCCGCCGACGCGCGCAAGCTCCAGCAGGTCCCCATCGACCAGCTCGGCGCCGCCCAGCGCCAAGTGATCGCCGCCGCCGGTTATCGCTTCGAGCCGGTGATCGACGGGATCTCCTTCAAGGCCGATCCCTGGCTGCCCAACGCGCCGAAACAGACGGCCAAGGTCCCGCTGATGCTGGGCACGACCCAGACCGAACTCTCCAACCAGCTCGGCCGCGACGAGGCCCTGTTCTCCATGGACGAGGCCGGCCTGAAGCAGAAGCTGGCCAGCATCGTCCCGCCCGAGGCCGTGGACGAGGCGGTGCGGGTCTTCAAGGCCTCCACCCCCTCCGGCTCCAACGCCGAGATCTTCTTCAAGGCCGCCTCCTGGCGCGCCTACGTCACCAACGCCACGACCATGGCCGAGAAGCGGCACGCTCAGAACGGCCGCAACAACCCGACTTGGGTCTATCAGGTCACCTGGCGCTCGCCGGTCCAGGGCGGACGGCGCTTCAGCGAGCACACCATCGACCTGCCGTTCATGTTCGACAACGTCGCCCGCGCCCCGCACCTGACCGGCCCGCCCAGCGACGAGACGAAGGCTATGACCGAGGCCATGGCAAACGCCTGGCTGGCCTTTGCCAAAACCGGCGACCCGAACCACGCCGGCATCCCCAAATGGCCGACCTACGACGTGGCGAAGCGCCCCGTGATGCTGTTCGACGCGCCGCCGAAGCTCGTCAACGACCCCTTCCGTGAAGAGCGCCTGTTCATGGCGCAGTTCCCCGCCGTGCGCGGCGGCAGCTAGGAGCCCCGTCAGATGACCGATTTCAGCGCGAGCCGGCGGGCGATCCTGGGCGCAGCCGGCGCCTCCTTCGTCATGGCCGGCGTGGCCCGCGCCGCCACTACCGACATCTTCCCCGTCGTCGAGACCGCCGAGGGCCGCCTGCGCGGCCTGGTCTCCGGCGGGGTCAAGGTCTTCAAGGGCGTGCCCTACGGCGCCGACACCTCGGGCGCGAACCGCTTCCGGCCGCCCCAGCCGGTCAAGCCCTGGGCCGGCGTCCGCGATGCGCTGGACTACGGCAATGTCTGTCCCCAGATGCCCGGCGACCGCCGCAGCGACTACGCCAACCTGATCCAGCTCGACATCCAGCCGGGCGGCATGGGCGAGGACTGCCTGAACCTCAACGTCTGGACGCCCGAGATTTCGCGCACGGCGAAGAAGCCGGTGATCGTCCGCTTCCACGGCGGCGGCTTCTACGGCGGCTCCAGCAACTCGCCCGGCATGGACGGCGAGATGCAGGCCCGGCACGGCGACTGCGTCGTGGTCAGCGTGAACCACCGCCTCTCCGCCTTCGGCTTCCTGCACCTGGCCGACAGCGGCGCGCCCGCGGATTTCGCCCAGTCGGGCATGGCCGGCCTGCTCGACCTGTCGGCGGCCCTGGCCTGGGTGAGGCGCAATATCGAGGCCTTCGGCGGCGACCCCGGCCGCGTGCTGATCATCGGCCAGTCCGGCGGCGGGGCGAAGGTGTCGGCCCTGATGGCCATGCCCTCAGCCCAGGGCCTGTTCCAACGCGCCGTCCAGATGAGCGGCGCCATGCTCCGCGTCGCCCCGCGCGAGCGGGCCAAGGCGACCGCGGACACCTTCCTCAAGGCCGTGAACCTCGGCGGCGGCGACATCCGCAAGCTGCAGGCGATCCCGGCCTATGACCTGCTCTCCGTTCAGGCCGATCTGGAAGCCGGCCAGCGGCTCCGGGGCGAGGCGCCGAATTCGTTCACGCCTGTGCTCGACGGCGTGGCCATGCCGCGCCACCCCTTCGACCCGGACGCCCCGGCCATCAGCGCCGACGTCCCCATGATCGTCTCCACGACCCTGGACGAGCGCACCTATCGCCAGCGGAACTTCGACGAGACCTGGGAAGGCGTGGCCAAGTCGTTCACCCCCCGCCTCGGCGCCCGCACGGCCGAGGTCCTGCAGATGTACCGCGACGAAGACCCTGCGGCGGCGCCCTACCTCATCCAGTCGCGGATCATCAGCGACATGGGCCGCGGCGCGAGCTTCGCCATGGCCGAGCGAAAGGCCGCCCTCGGCCGCGCGCCCGCCTATGTCTACCTGTGGAAGGCGCCCAGCCCCGCCTGGGACGGCCGCTACGGCGCGACCCACGGCGTCGACGTGGGCCCCAGCTCCCGCGAGATCCGCGGCGCTCTCCAGGGCCCCAACCCCAACAGCGCCCGCCTGTCCGAAGAACTGTCCTCGGCCATCGTCGCCCTCGCCGCCACGGGCGATCCCAACACCGCCAAGCTCCCCGCCTGGGCGCCCTACGACGCGACCCGCCGCACCACCATGGTCTTCGACAACCCCGCCACCCACGTGGAGACCGACTACCGCGGCGCCTTCCGCAAGCTCTGGGCCTCGGCCGGCGCCGCCTGAGCGGTGAAGCACCTTCGAACGTCAGGGGCGGGTTGGGCGCCGGCGCCCCTCTTCCCGGTCGTCATCCCGGGCGTAGCGCTCGCCAGAGCGCGGAGACCCGGGACCCAGCAGACGCAACCCTGAAGCCGCGCAACGACAGATGACGCAATCTACGTCACGGCCTAGCTTCCGTCGCCCCTCTCCCTACCCTCTCCCCTCTCGCTCCGCGGGAGGAGAGGAGATAGCGCGCAACGTCCGCTAACGGTCGGCTCCCGTCACCTGCAACGCGCCTCAAACCGGTCCCTCGGCGACCCGCACATAGCGGACCTTGCGAGCCGCCGCGTGGCGTCTGAAAGGCCCTTCACCTCCCCTGCGAAGCGGGGGAGGGGGACCGGCCGCCGACCCCGGCCTCGAGCCGGGGGAAGAGCGGCTGGTGGAGGGGGCGAGCCGAAAGCTCGGCGGATCGGTCGGCGATTGATGGCGCAGTGCGCGGGCTCGCCCCCTCCACCACGCGCTCTACGGCCGGCCGCGCCGACCTCGGCCCGTGGTCCCCCTCCCCCGCCTCGCAGGGGAGGTAAAAGTCAGCAATGAGCCCCTCCCGCACCTGATCGTCCCGCGGACAGACTTCCGGTATGACGGCTGACCCCCGCGGCGGCGGCCGGCTGGCCGCCGTACGCGCCAGCTACCACCGGAGTTTCGAAGATGGACGTTCGCACCGCTGACCCGGCCGACGAAGCGGCCGTCCTCGCCACGCTGACGCTGGCCTTCGCCACCGATCCGGTCACGCGCTACTGGTGGCCGCAGGCGAGCGACTACGCTCACTGGTGGCCGAAGGTCGTGCTGGCGCAGGGCGAGCCCGGCTTCGCGCAAGGGACGGTCTTCGTGACGCCGGGGTTCGAGGGGGCGGCGATCTGGCTGGCGCCCGGCGTGGAGGCCGATCCCGCGCGCATGGCCGCGCTCGACATGCCGGGCACGGAGGATGACGAACGGGTCGCCCAGGCGCTGCGTCAGGCCATGGCGCAATATCATCCGAGCACGCCCCACTGGTACCTCTGGACCCTGGGGGTGGACCCGCGCCTGCAGGGCCGCGGCGTGGGCTCGACCCTCCTGCGTCACGCCCTGGCGCGCATCGACGCGGACGGCGCCCCCGCCTATCTCGAAGCCTCCAACCCCGCGCTCATTCCGCTCTATGAGCGCCACGGCTTCGAGGTCGTCGGCCGGATCGAGGTCGAGGATGTTCCGCCCCTGACCCCGATGTTTCGCCCCGCCAGGTCATAGCCGGCGGACACGCCAGACGGCGCCTGCGAGCCGCGCAGGACGCCGCGCCGCCGAGCTCGCACGGCGCGGCTTCACATTCAGCGAAGCTGGTGACCCCGCGACGGCTCGTGCGTTGTCGGTGCGTCGACAATCCGCGCATCCAAGGTCCAGCTCATGTCGGACGCCTCATCCCGACCAATCAATCCGCCGACGGCCTACGGCGATCTGGGCGACGAGCTTCCGGCCTACGTGGCCAACGGCCTGATCGGGCTCCGCGTCCGCCCCATGGCTTTACGGGCCGGCATGGCGCTGATCAGCGGCTATAGCGGCGAGCACCCGGTCCGGCGGATCGAGGCCGCCGCCAACGCACCCTATCCGCTCGCCGCCGATCTTGCCCTGGGGGGAGTCTGGCTGTCCGACGCCGACGGCGCCGTATCGGATCTCCAGCAGGACTACGACTTCGGCTCCGGCGAGTTGAGGAGCCGGTTTCGGGTGACGCTGGGCGGCCGCGAAGCCGCCGTCGAGGTCCTGACCTTCTGCTCCCGCCACGATCCGACCCTGGCCTGCCAGGAGATCGCCGTGACGCCCTCGCAAGGCGGCGAGATCGCACTTCGCGCGAGTATCGATGCCCGCGGCGCAGACGGCCGCCTCATGCGGGAGAGCCGGGAGGCGCCCGAGGAGGGGCCGGTGGTCGACGGCGCGCTGCTCTGGCAGTCGGGCGGCGGGCTCTCCACATGCGGCCTGGCCTATGTCGCGACGGTCGAAGGTGGCGATTTCGGCGAGGCGGAGCGGTCTGCCTTTCAGTATGGCCAGTTCCATTCCGTATTCCGCGGCCGAGCCCGCGGGGGCCGCACGGTCAGACTCCGGCAGATCGTCAGCCTTGTCCCGGATGTCATGCATGCGACTCCCGACCAGCATGCCGCGCGCTTGGCCGCCAAGGCTGCGCACGATGGGTTCGAGGGTTTGCGGGCGGCCAACCGCGAGGTCTGGCGCGAGGTCTGGAAGGGTCGTATCCGGCTCGTTGGGGCCTCTGACCGCTGGCAGGCCCTGGCCGACGCCGCGGTCTTCTACCTGAACTGCTCGACGCACGGCGCATCGCCCGCCTCGACGTCGATCTTCGGTTTGGCCACATGGCACGACTATCACTACTACTACGGGCATGTGATGTGGGACATCGAGGCGTTCGCCGTCCCGCCGCTCTGCCTCCTGCAGCCCGATGCCGCCCGCAGCCTCCTCGACTACCGCATCCGCTCGCTGGAGGGCGCGCGCAACAATGCGCGCCTGTTCGGCAGGCGCGGTCTTCAGTTTCCTTGGGAGAGCGCGCCCGGGAGCGGGGAGGAGAGCGCGCCGATCCCAGGGACCGCGGCTTGGCACGAGGATCACGTCTCGCTCGACGTGGCGCACGCGTTTGCGCTGCATGCCTGGCTTACGGGGGACGACGAGTTCCTTCGCGCGAAGGCCTGGCCGGTGCTGTCCGGCGTGGCGGACTGGATTTCCTCGCGGGCGACCCGCACCGCCAAGGGCTACGAGATCCGAGCCTCCATGGGGATCGCCGAGCGCGAGCAGCCCGTGGAGAACGCGGCCTTCACCAACATGGCGGCTGTCGTGGTGCTCCGCGAAGCGATCGCCGCCGCGGAGCGCCTTGGTCGCCATGCCGATCCCGTCTGGGCCGACATTGCGGAGCGGATGGCGTTGCCGCGGCGGGGCCCAATCGTGATCTCGCACGACGGCTACCGCAAGGACGAGGAAAAGGGCGGGACGCCCGACCCGCTCATGGGAATCTTCCCCTTCGGGTACCGCCTGTCTGCCGACGACGAGGCCGCAACCCTGGGATTCTACCTCGAGCAGGCCGACAGCTACATCGGGAGCCCGATGCTGTCGGCGCTCTACGGCGCCTGGACCGCACGTCTCGGCGATCGCAAACAGGCCCTGCGCCTGCTGGACGAGGGCTACGGCCAATTCATCCAGGGCCGCTTCCTTCAGACGCTGGAGTACCGCGCCGACCGCTTCCCGGAGCAGCCGCGGGCGGGGCCTTTCTTCGCCAACATCGGCGGCTTTCTAACCGGCCTGCTGTTCGGGTTCGCGGGACTGCGGTCGGGCCTGGGCGCCCCTGCCGACTGGCTGGAGCGCGACGCCTTTCTGCCTCAGGGTTGGCGTAGCATTGAGGTCGAGCGGCTATGGCTCGGCGGACAGCCGATGTCTCTCTCCGCCCACCATGGCGCCCGGGCGAAGATCACCGCCCTCGATGACAAGCCGCGCGAAGCCTAGACGCCTGATGCCGTTCGACCGGCGCACCTACGCCCGCAGGCTCTCCACCAGCTCGCGCGCGTAAGGTCGCAGTTCGTCCGCGGCGCGGACCACGATGGTGAGCTCGCGCAGCGCCCAGTCGTCGGTGAGGTCGATGGCCGCCAGCGACATGGTGCGGGCCGAACGGGCGGCGGTGGTCTGGGGCACGACGCCGATGCCGACCCCCGATTCCACCATCCGGCAGACGGCGTCGAAGCTGCGAAGCTGGATACGGGCCTTCAGGGGGCGGCCCTCCCGGGCGGCCTTGGCGGTCAGGAACCGCTGCAGCGAGCTCGACCGCTCCAAGCCCACGACGTCGTAGTCCAGCACCTCGGCGAAGGCGACCGAGCCACGCCGGGCCAGGGGATGCCCGGTGGCCGCCACCACCACGAACCGGTCCGAGCGGAACGGATAGGTCTGCAGGGCGCCCACGTCGACCGTGCCCGCCACGATGCCCACGTCGCCCACGCCCTCGGCGATGAGGCCCACGATCTCGTCGGACAGCCGCTCCTCCAGGTCGACGCTGACGTGCGGATGGGCGGCCAGGAACGAGCTGAGGGCTTCGGGCAGGAACTCGGTCAGGGCGTTGGTGTTGGCCAAGAGGCGCACCTCGCCCGAAAGCCCGCCGGCGAAGGCCGAGAGGTCCTCGCGCATCCGCGCCGCCTGGCCCAGGATGGTGCGGGCGTGTTTCAGGAACGCGCGGCCGGCGGCCGTTGGCGTCACCCCCTGGCGCGAGCGGGTGAAGAGCGAGGCGCCGAGCACGGCCTCCATGTTGCGGATCCGCGTGGAGGCCGCCGCCAGGGCCAGCGCGCTGCGCTCCGCCCCCGCGGTGATCGAACCCGCATCAGACACATCGCAGAACAGCCTCAAGTCGGTGAGATCGAACCGCATCCTTCGCCTTTCGCGAAGGAACACTAACCCGATCGCGCATTGCACCCAAGGGGAGAGACGTGAGACTTCGGCGTTCGCGAAAGAACAATCGGACCTGACTCTCCACTACTTGCGAACTATTCGCAAGTCCGGGGCCGACCAAACTGAGCGGTTTCATATGGTCAAACAGTCACATTCCGACCGTTCGTTGACACCCCCCGCCCGGCGCTTAAAACCGGCGGGGCTTGAGGCTTTGGGGGAGGCGACGGCGCTTCGATGACTACCGTTCCACGCGGTCCCGCCGACCGTCCCATGTCGCCGCACCTGCAGGTGTGGCGCTGGCACGTCACCATGCTCACCTCGATCCTGCACCGGGTCACCGGCGTCGGGCTGTACCTGGGCGGGCTGATCGCCGCCGCCTGGGCGGTCTCGCTGGCTGCGGGGCCCGAGGCCTACGAGACCTTCAAGGCCGTGCTGGGCTCGCCGCTGGGCAAGTTCGTCATGTTCGGCATGACGCTGTCGGCGTTCTACCATCTGGGCAACGGCATCCGGCACCTGGTGTGGGACTTCGGCTACGGCCTGGACATCAAGAGCGCCAACTCGTCGGCCTGGGCCGTGTTCGGCTTCACCATCGCCGCCACCCTCGCCACCTGGGCGATCGCCTTCCAGATCGGAGCGCTCTGAGATGAGCTTCCGCACACCGCTTTCCACCGCCCGCGGCCTGGGCTCCGCCAAGCACGGCGTCGGCCACTGGATCTCCGAGCGCGTCGCCGCCGTGGCCCTGGTCCCGCTCGTCGTCTGGGGCGCCTACAGCGTCATCCTGCTGGCCCGCATGGACTACTACGAAGCCGTGGAGTGGATCCGCAGCCCGGTGAACGCCACGCTGATGGTCCTGACCCTCGGGATCAGCTTCATGCACATGCAGTCGGGCCTGCGCGTGGTGATCGAGGACTACGTCTATTCCCACCTGAACAAGGCCGCTTGCCTCTTGGCCAACCTCTTCGTCTGCGGCCTCGCCGGCGCGCTGGCGGTTATGTCCATCCTCAAGGTCGCGCTGGGGGGCGCCTGAACCCATGGCGACGTACGAATTCATCGACCACAAGTTCGACGTGGTGGTGGTGGGCGCCGGCGGCTCGGGCCTGCGCGCCGCGCTGGGCTGCGCCCAGGCCGGTTTGAAGACGGCTTGTGTCACCAAGGTCTTCCCGACCCGCTCGCACACCGTCGCCGCGCAGGGCGGGATCTCCGCCTCGCTCGGCAACATGGGCGAGGATGACTGGCGCTGGCACATGTACGACACCGTCAAGGGGTCGGACTGGCTGGGCGACCAGGACGCCATCGAATACCTGTGCCGTAACGCGCCGGCTGCGGTCTACGAGCTGGAACACTGGGGCGTTCCGTTCAGCCGGACGGCGGACGGCAAGATCTACCAGCGCGCCTTCGGCGGCATGACCAAGAACTATGGCGAGGCCCCGATCCAGCGCACCTGCGCGGCGGCCGACCGCACCGGCCACGCCATGCTGCACACCATGTACGGCCAGTCCCTGGCCCACTCGACCGAGTTCTTCATCGAGTACTTCGCCCTGGACCTGATCATGGACGAGGGTGTCTGCCGGGGGGTCACGGCCTGGAAGCTGGACGACGGGACGCTGCACCGGTTCCAGGCCCAGCTGGTGATCCTGGCCACCGGCGGCTACGGCCGCGCCTACTTCTCGGCCACCTCGGCCCACACCTGCACCGGCGACGGCGGCGGGATGGTGCTGCGGGCCGGCCTGCCGCTGCAGGATATGGAGTTCGTCCAGTTCCACCCGACCGGCATCTACGGCTCGGGCTGCCTGATCACCGAGGGCGCCCGGGGCGAGGGCGGCTACCTGACCAACTCCGAGGGCGAGCGGTTCATGGAGCGGTATGCGCCGACGGTCAAAGACCTCGCGCCCCGCGACATGGTCAGCCGCGCGATGACCATGGAAATCCGCGAGGGCCGGGGGGTGGGGCCCAAGAAGGACCACATCTTCCTGCACCTGGATCACCTGGACCCGAAGATCCTGGCGGAGCGGCTGCCGGGGATCTCGGAGAGCGCCAAGATCTTCGCCGGCGTGGACGTGACCAAGGAGCCGATCCCCGTCCTGCCGACGGTACATTACAACATGGGCGGCATCCCCACGAACTTCTATTCGGAGGTCGTGACCAAGGCCGGGCGCGACCCGGACAAGACGGTGCCGGGCCTGATGGCCGTGGGCGAGGCCGCCTGCGTCAGCGTGCACGGCGCCAACCGCCTGGGCTCCAACAGCCTGATCGACCTCGTGGTGTTCGGCCGGTCGGCGGCCCTGCGCGCGGCGGACACGATCAAGGCCGGCGCGACCCAGCCCGAGCTGAAGCCCGCCATGACCGACCCGCACCTGGCCCGCCTGGACCGGTTCCGCAACGCCAGCGGCTCGACGCCCACGGCGGCCCTGCGGCTGGAGATGCAGATGGCCATGCAGGAGGACGCGGCGGTCTACCGGACCTCCACCGCCCTGGCCTCGGGCGTCGCGCGCATGAACGCGGTCAGCGCCAAACGGCCCGACCTGAAGGTCACCGACCGCTCGATGATCTGGAACAGCGACCTGATGGAGACGCTGGAGCTGGACAACCTGATCGGCCAGGCCGTGGTCACGGTGACCGGCGCCCACAACCGCACCGAAAGCCGCGGGGCCCACGCCCACGAGGACTTCCCGGACCGTGACGACAAGAAGTGGATGAAGCACACCCTGGCGTGGTTCGACGATCCCACCGGCAAGGTGAAGATCGATTTCCGCCCGGTGCACGACTACACCATGACCAACGAAATCGCGCCCTTCCCGCCCAAGGCGCGGGTCTACTAGGCGAAGGGGAACAGACACATGGTCCAGCTCACCCTTCCGAAGAACTCCGTCCCCAAGGGCGGCCGGCACTTCCCGGCCCCGGCGGGCGCCACGAACGTCAAGACGTTCAAGATCTACCGCTACGACCCCGACAGCGGCCAGAACCCCAGCTGGGACACCTATGACGTGGACCTCAGCCAGTGCGGGCCGATGGTCCTGGACGTGCTGATCCACATCAAGAACAACGTCGACCCGACGCTGACCTTCCGCCGCTCGTGCCGCGAGGGGATCTGCGGCTCGTGCGCCATGAACATCGCCGGCCGCAACACCCTGGCCTGCATCCACGGCCACGAGGAATGCCCGGGCGACAAGATCTCGATCAGCCCGCTGCCGCACATGCCGGTGGTCAAGGACCTGATCCCGGACCTGACGCTGTTCTACGCCCAGTACGCCTCGATCGAGCCCTGGCTGCACACCGAGACGCCCGAGCCGCAGAAGGAATGGCGCCAGACGCCGGAGGACCGCGAGAAGCTGGACGGCCTCTACGAGTGCATCCTCTGCGCCTGCTGCTCGACCTCGTGCCCCAGCTACTGGTGGAACCAGGAGAAGTACCTGGGCCCCGCCGCCCTGCTGCACGCCTATCGCTGGATCATCGATTCCCGCGACGAGGCCACCGGCGAGCGGCTGGACGAGCTGGAGGACCCCTTCAAGCTCTACCGCTGCCACACCATCATGAACTGCGCCCAGGTCTGCCCCAAGGGCCTCAACCCCGCCAAGGCCATCGCCGAGGTGAAGAAGATGCTGGTCGACCGGGTGGTCTAGAGGGCCATCCGCTTCGACGTTGGGGGTTTCAGCCCCCTCTCGCTTCGCGAGCTCCCCCGGAGGCAGCGCCAAATCCTCCCCCCTTTGGGGGAGGCGCCGAAGGCGGAGGGGGTTGCAGCCTGGGCGCCGGGGTTTCGGCCCCCTCTCGCTTCGCGAGCTCCCCCGGAGGGGGAGCACCTTTGGGGCTGCGTCAGGTCCTCCCCTCTTGGGGGAGGCGCCGAAGGCGGCGGGGGCTACAGCTGCGGGCTTCCGGATTTCAGCCCACCGCCGGCCGGAACAACGCTTCCAGGCCCGCAATCACGTCCTCGATAAGGTCGCCCCCTTCGGGCGTACCGGGGGCCAGGTCCGCCGCGCCGTGGGCGGCGGCCCAGACGGCCAGGGTGATGTGGCGCAGCGGGGGGGCGACCCGGCCCTGGGCCGCGGCGACCTCGGTCACGATGCGGTGCAGGACGGCCAGGGCGGCGGCGCGCGCCTCGACCACCGGCGGCGCCTCGGCGATCTCGGGGTCGAACATCAGGCCGAACAGCGCCGGCTCGCGGCGGGCGAAGTGGAAGTAGCCGGTGGCCCAGCCCCGCAGGCGCCGCCCGTCCCCGGCCTCGCGGTCGGCGCGCTCCAGATCGCGGCGCAGCTCCATGAACCCGCCGGCGGCGAGCTCGGCCAGGAGCGCGGTCTTGCTGTCGTAGTGATGGTAGAGCGAGGCCGCCGTGATGCCCGCCCGCGCCGCCAGGGCCCGCAGGCTGAGCTGCTTCAGGCCCCCCTCCTCCAGCATCTCCCGCGCCTCGCGCACGAGGCGCCCGGGCAGATCACCCGCATGATACTTCCGGCCGGCTTCCATGGGCCGATCTTAGGTCACGACGGGGCGGGTGACGCCAAGGATTCGAACCACGGATTTTGCGGATCGGGTTGCTGGGCGATGCTCCGACTTGCTCGCACCAGGCGTCAGCGCGCGCAAGCAGACTTTCGGGACTTTACAGAGGGGGTAAAGGCGAAGTTCGGAGGGTCCGCTAGTGGGCGCCAAACTAGCGTGGGCGGCCAAGGCCAAGTCGCGACTCACGCTGACAAGAAGCGGTCTGCTCGCCGCTGTTATTGATGGCGGAATCCTGACTTGCCGGCAGCCTCGATGATGCAGATCACCACCGATCGCAGCGATACATTCAACGCAGCGTAGAACATCTTCGTCTCCCTCTGGCTCGGCGTTACCGAAACGCGACCGAGAGCTCTCCCTTCGCAGGGCTCCCTGACTACGCATGCTTGTGGCGGAGCTCCAGGAAGCACCGGTAGGCCGGCGCCCTCAGGCACGAGTCAAATGAGGTGGACCGTCGCGCCCTCCATGACGTAGCGCGCGTACAGGAAATCCCGGATGCCGCGTACCTGGCCCGCCTCGAAATCGAGCACGACGACATAGGCCGGCGTGACGAGCGAGACGGCGCGTTCGTAGACCAGCATCGCGGCGCGGCCATCGATCGTCGCGGGGGCGAACGACCATTTGGCCCCGGCCGCCTCGTAGGCGCCGTAGTATTGGCCGACCTCGTCCTTGCCGCGCCTTTGGAACGGCGTGGTGACGAGGTCGAGCCTCACGTCGCTGGCGAGCATTGCGCGCACGGCGTTGAAATCGCCGACTTTGAAGCCATCAACATAAGCCACCAGCCGCGCGCGCATCGGCTCCGATAGCATCGGCAGATCGTCGTCCGCAGGTTGGCGGGCCAATTCGCGCAGGCGGGCGCGACCGCGCTGCAGGGCCGATTTCGCGGCGGTTTCGGTCGCGCCCGTGATCGCCGATACCTCCTCTAGGGAGTGGCCGAGCACGTCCTTCAGGATCACAGCGCTGCGTTGCAGTGCGGGTAGCCGAAGGAAGGTGCGCAGGCTGGTGGTGGCGATATCGGGATCGGACTCATCCGGGGCGGCGACCATGGCCAGGTCCTCCTCCGTTCCCATAGGGGCGGTCCGCTGGCGGCGACGCAGGAGATCGACGGCGGTGTTGTAGGCGATGCGGAAGAGCCAACCCTCGGGGTTGTCGAGCGGCCCCACCGCTTCGCGCGCCATCAACGCCTTGAGCATGGCGTCCTGGACAACATCCTCGCCGTCGACCACCGAGCCGGTCATACGCGCGCAGTAGCGATGCAGCTTCGGACGGATCGCCGACAGCATCGCTTCGAAATCGCGCGGTTGATCGGTCATGGGCGAGATTCCTACAGGTCGAGCACGAAAGGATCTGTGTCGGCCCGGAACCCGTAAGCCACGCCATTTTCGTAACTTGGGTCGTTCAGCAACTCGGCGACCTGCCGGCCGATCTGCGCCGGGTGGAGGGGCGGGCCATAGCGCTTGACCATATAGTCGTCGACGGTGAAACCCTCTTCCCGCGCCTGGACGGCGGCGACAGCATGGCCAAGCTCGGTCCCTGCGATCGCCTGAGTGGGGACCAGGACCTGGAAGCGGATCCCAAGCGCACGATCGTCCGAGGCGGCTTGCGCCTGGTGCGCCATGTACCAAACCATCCGCTTGGCCCCGACATAGCCGCCCGACAGGCGCAGGTTGCGAGGCTCGATCGCCGGATGGCTCATCACCATCGCGGCGCCGCTCGACATGATGAGAACGCGCGAGCCCGGCCGCATCGGCGTGTTGAGCGCCGCCTGCACGCCCGCGAGCGTCGCCTTTACATCGGTGTCCCAGATCGCCGAGAAGCCCGTCCAATCTTCCTTGTCGATCGTCTTCAGAGGCAAGCGCGCACCGGCGTTGAGCACCAGCACGTCCGGGTCGATGTCGGCTACGGCGCGATGGATCAGCGTCGCGTCCGTCGCGTCGCCAGCGATAGTCCGCGCGCCGGCGTCGCGCGGCGCGCCGAGCCTTCCGGAATCGCGGGCGATCGCGGTGACATCGGCGCCACGGGTCGCCAAGGCCTTGACGATCTCCAGCCCCAGTCCGGCGCTGCCGCCGGTCACGATGGCCCGGCAATTGGCGAGATTAGTCATGCGCTCGCCTCCCTCAGGCCTGACGCGCATAGGCGATGGAGCCCATGACCGAGTCGAAGCTGGCGAGCGCCACGATACGGGGGAAATAGGCCTGCATGCGTGGGTCGCTCTGCATGGCGGTGACCGCGGCGGCGTCCCGCCACTGCGAGATGATCGTGACGCGCGCGCCGTCGTGAGCCGCCACGAAGCTGGTCGAGCGCCAGCCGTCCAGCGTCGCGATGACCTCGTCGGTGTTTTGGCGCAGCAGATCGAGCAGCGCCGCCTGCTTGGCGGGATCGCAGGTCATCACGTTGACTAGGGTCGTCGCGCTCGGATCAAGGGCGATGGGGCTCATTTTTAGGTCTCCTTGGCGAGCGCCGAAATGACCTCGCTGTCCAGGAGACGACGCGCCGGATCCAAACGGATCGGCACGGTGAACATTTTTTGAGACCTTCCTTGAAGATGCGCCCGGCGCCACCCGTTGACCGGCAGCGGCTCCACCGGGACCGCCGGAACGTCTTTTTTTGAGGCGCGGTCCCAATGTCGGCAACTGGCGCAGAGCGGCCTTCGCGCTTCTCTGCAGCTAGTGTGAGGGAAGGCTGGAGAGCGGGAGGCGGACGGCGTCGCACTCTGGAGGTGACAGTCCCTGCTTCGTCGCTTCCCTCAGCACGGTCAGGTGCGGACCTGCAGGCGATAGTCACAGCTGGCCTGCCTGCGCCCCCGGGCATCCCGCTGCCAGACGGGTAAGCTACTGTTAAGCATCGAAAAAATCAAATTGGTCCTCTCCCCCATTTTGGGGAGGCTCGCATCGCCGACGCTTCCTAGGTTCGCCCCCGCACGTCGTGTCGAGCCTTGGGGGACCAGATGCCAGCCTATTTCGCGTCACAGAGCCTGACCCTCCCGCTGCGAGCGGGTTTTGAGGGGGCGTATGTCCACGAGGTCGGCGTCGGCGACTTCACCGGCGACGGCAAACTGGATGTGGTGCTGAGCTATTTCCTGTTCCCGCTGGAAACCCGGGGCACGTCCATCCGCCTTCTGGCGGGCAACGGCTCGGGTGGCTTCACCGACGCTACGACCCAGATTTTTGGTACAGGCGCACCGACGACTGTCCACGCCAGAGAGACGATCGTCGCCGACTTCAATCGCGATGGGCGGGCCGACATCTTCCTCGCCGACCACGGCTATGACGCCAATCCGTTCCCCGGCGCGCAGAACAGCCTGATGCTGTCGACCGGCGCGACGGGACTGACCAACGCGACGGTGCAGCTGCCGCAGGTTCCGGACTACACTCACTCGGCTGAGGCCGCTGACGTCGACGGGGATGGCGATCTCGATATTTTTGTCGGCAACGGCGGCGGTGGGCAGGCGCTCACCACACCGTACTTCCTGATCAACAACGGCTCCGGTGCTTTCACGCGCAGCGACGTCGGGCTGCCCTCGGTGCTGACGACAGGCGCCAAGCCGAACCACTGGAGCGAGGCCTTTCTCGACGTGGATGGCGACGGCGACAAGGACCTCTTCCTGGGCTCCAGCCTTAACAGTCCAGCCCAACTGCTGCTGAACAACGGCCAAGGCGCCTTCACGCTCTCAAGCGTGGCGATGCCGGCCGGCGCGGCGAACGCCGATGCGGTCGACATCCAGTCGCTGGACGTCAACGGCGACGGCCGGCCCGACCTCGTGCTGAGCTATTCGGTCTTCGGCGCGGGCGACCCGACCCGGCAGATCCAGCTGCTGATCAACAACGGGCAGAATGGTTTCACCGACGAGACCGCCAGTCGCCTCCCCGCCTCGATCCAGGGCGGCGCCTGGAGCCGTCGCATCCATCTGACGGACGTGAATGGTGATGGTCTGACCGACATGGTGCTGTCGAACGGCTCGTCGACGCCGATCTACCTGGCCGATGGGCGCGGGTACTTCATCCAGCTTCCCAACATCCTGCCGGGCAACGCCTTCGACCAGATCACCCCGGCCGACGTGAACGGCGACGGGCGTGTGGACTTCATCACCTGGCGCGGCCTGTTCGATGGCGCCGAACAGTTGCGGATCGACCTCTCGGTGGACGCCGGGACGAGCCAAATCGGCGGCGCGTCGGCCGAGGGGCTGCTCGGGGACGCGGACAACGACACGATCAATGGCGGCGGCGGCGCGGACGTGATTTTCGGGGCGGGCGGGACGAACTATCTGCGCGGCGACGAGGGCGACGATTACATCGTCGGCGGTCGCGGGTTCGACGACATCAACGGCAACATGGGCAACGATACCTGCGTCTCCGGCGGCGGCGACGACTGGGTGGTGGGCGGCAAGGACAACGACAGCCTCGCCGGCGGCGCGGGGCAGAACCTGGTCTACGGCAACATCGGCGCCGACACTTGCGAGGGCGGGGACGGGAACGACATCGTCCGCGGCGGTCAGGACAATGACACTATCGCGGGTGGTGCGGGTGACGACTACGTCTCTGGGGACCGCGGCGACGACACAGTCTCGGGTGGCGCGGGTGCGGACATCTTCCACACCTTCGGCGACGCAGGGATCGACCGGGTGGTCGACTTCAATCTGGCGCAGGGCGATCGGGTCCAATTGGATCCGGGGACACAGTACACGGTGGCTCAGGTCGGCGCGGACACGGTCATCAGCATGACCGGGGGCGGTCAAATGACCCTGGTGGGCGTGCAGATGAGCACTCTCGCGGCAGGCTGGATCTTCGGGAGCTAGTCGGCGCCGCAACGGCGACCGACGCCGTTGACCCACCCTCGAACCTGCAGCTGGGCTCCGGCCAGAACCTGCACCGTCGAGGCCTTGCACCAGACTGACGTCAGACTTTCCTCGTCACCGAACGTTTCTCATAAGGGGATCATGGCCTCAGCATCGATCCGGCAAGCGGACTCAGGCCGCGTGCTGGCGAATGTCCGGTTCCTGGAGACATCCCAACGACTGCAACTGGCGCATCCATGCCGCTGCAGGTGATCGCGGCCGGAAATCCTGATTGGCGCGATCTATCCGGCCCCTGGTTCGGGGCGCCGGAGGGACCGCTGTCGCGGCTGCAGCGCCCTTAGGCGGGCGTCGGTGGCGGTGCGGCTGGGTCCCGGGTCTGCGCGCTCTGGCGAGCGCTTCGCCCGGGATGACGGAGCTGGGGGGCGGTTCTGGTGGCCGTTAGTTCCGACTGGGGATCACCACGGGCAGGGTCTCGTAGCCCTTTACGAAGACGGAGTGGGTGCGGAGGGGCTCGCGGACCAGGCGGACTTCGGGGAAGCGTTTGAGGATCTCTTCCCAGATGATGGTGAGCTGAAGTTCGGCGAGGCGGTTGCCGACGCAGCGGTGGATGCCGAAGCCGAAGGACAGGTGGTTGCGAGGGCGCTCGCGGTCGATGTCGTAGCGGTTGGGGTTGGCGATCTGGGTCTCGTCGCGGTTGCCCGAGACGTACCACATGACCACCCGGTCGCCGGCCCTGATGGTCTTGCCGCCCATCTCGACGTCGCGAGTGGCGGTGCGGGCCATGTGGGCCAGCGGCGTCTGCCAGCGGATGGTCTCGGAGACCATGTTGGGGATCAGGGCCGGATTGGCGCGCAGGCGGTCGTACTGGTCCGGGTTCTTGTTGAGGGCGTAGATCGAGCCCGAGATGGTGTTCCGGGTGGTGTCGTTGCCGCCGATGATCAGCAGGACGACGTTGGAGTGGTAGTCGGTGGCGCTGAGGTTCCGGGTCGCCTCGGCGTGGGCCATCATGGAGACCAGGTCGAACTTGGGCGGGGCGTTCACCCGCTCGGCCCAGAGGGCGTCGAAGGCGTCGAAGCAGGCGTCGGCCTGTTCGCGCTTGTGCTGCCAGCTCTTGGCCGGGCCGAAGCCGGGGGCGTTGGTGAACATGTCCGACCAGAAGGTCAGCTCGCGGCGCTTTTCCTGCGGGTAGTCGAAGAGCGTGGCCAGGGTCATGGCCGTCAGCTCCTTGGAGACGAGGTCGACCCAATCGAACTCCTCGCCGATCGGCAGGCTGTCGAGGATCTTGCCCGCCTCGGCGCGGATGATCGGGCTCATGGCCTGGAGGTTGGCGGGCGCCACGGCCGGGCTGACCGTCTTGCGCTGCACGTCGTGGCCCGGCGGGTCCATGGCGATGAAGCTGTTGCCGCGCGGCCGCTTGTCGGCCTCGGCCTTGGCCTCCAGCGTCTGCAGGACGATGCCGTCGGCGGAGGAGAAGGCCTCGTGGTTGGTGTCCACAGCCATGATGTCCTGGTAGCGGCTGACCGACCAGAAGCCGTCGTACTCCTCGCCGCGCGGCGTCCAGTGGATGGGCGATTCCGCCCGCAGGCGGTCGAAGATCGGCCACATGGCGTCATTGGCGAACAGGTCGGCCTGGGCCGGGTTCAGCGCCTCGATCGGCGTGGCCCACACCTCGGCGGCGGCGGCTTCACGGAACTGGGGCGATCCGTCGTCCATGGCTTTCCTCCCGGGTGCTGACGACCCTTGGGCCCCATGGCGCCGATCCAAACGCTGTTCGGCAAGCCTTACCTGCCGGTCGTGGAGGGCCGCGAGAGGTAAGGATTTGCCCTCCGTAGGGTCACACGGCAAAGAGGGGACCGCCGGGCGAACAACCGCGACCGGCCGCCATTGAAGTTGACGCAGGCGTCACTTTTGTGCATCGGAGACCCATGAGCAACGCTTCGGCCAACGTTGTGATCGTCGGCGCGGGCCACGCAGGTGGCACGGCGGCGGCGTTGCTGCGCCAGTACGGCCACGAGGGGCCGATCACCCTGGTCGGCTCGGAGCGGATCGCGCCCTACCAGCGGCCCCCGCTCAGCAAGGCCTGGCTGAAGGGCGAGGCCGACGCCGACTCCCTGGCCCTGAAGCCGCTGGAGTTCTACGCCGAGAACAACATCGACTTCCGTCCGGGCGTCACGGCGGTCAGCCTGAACCGGGGCGCCAAGACCGTGGCGCTGTCGGACGGTTCGACCCTGGACTACGACATCCTGATCCTGGCGACCGGCGCGCGGGCCATCGCCCTGCCCATCGAGGGCGCGGACCTGGCCGGCATCCTCTTCCTGCGCACCGCGGCCGACGCCGAGGCGCTGAAGGCGCAGGTGGGGCCGGGCAAGAAGCTGGCGGTGGTGGGCGGCGGCTACATCGGCCTGGAGGTCGCCGCCTCGGGCCGGGCCCTGGGCGCCGAGGTGGTGGTGCTGGAGCGCGAGGCGCGCATCCTGGCGCGAGTGGCCTGCCCCGAGCTGTCGACGTTCTTCACCGGCTATCACGAAAAGCACGGCGTCAAGTTCGAGCTGGGCTGCAGCGTCACCGCCTTCGAGGGCCGGGACGGCCACGTCACCGGCGTGAAGCTGGCCGACGGGCGGGTGATCGCCTGCGACGCGGTGGTGGTGGGCGTGGGCGCGCACCCCAACGACGAGCTGGCCAAGGACGCGGGCCTGGACTGCGCCCGGGGCGTGGTGGTGGACCTGGACGCGCGCAGCGTCAGCGACGACAGCATCTTCGCCATCGGCGACGTGGCCCACCGGCCGATGCCGATCTACGACCGCATGTTCCGGATGGAGAGCGTGCCCAACGCCCTGGAGCAGGCCAAGCAGGCCGCCAGCGCCATCATGGGCCGGCCGCGCCCGCCGGGGGAGTGCCCGTGGCAGTGGTCGGACCAGTTCGACCTGAAGCTCCAGATCGCCGGCTACGCCTTCGACGTGGACGAGGTGCTGGTCCGCGGCGACCCGGCGAGCGGCAAGTTCGCCGTCTTCCACCTGAAGGGGGACCAGGTCCAGTCGGTGGAGGCGATCAACTCGCCGCCCGAATTCATGATGGGCAAGATGCTCATCCTGAACCGCAAGCCCGTGAACAAGGCGAAGCTTGCGGACCCGTCCGTTTCCATGAAAGAGGTCGCCGCCGAGAGCGCGCCTTCATGACCCGGTCGATCCAATACAGCGCAATGCGCTCGATTTTCAACAAGAAGCCCTTCCCGCAGCGGGAACGGGCCGGCGATCAGTGAGGGGCGTCCATGGCCAAGATCACCTACATCGAACATGACGGCACTGAGCACGTGATCGACGTGAAGCCGGGCCTGACCGTCATGGAAGGCGCGGTAAAGAACAACATCCCGGGCATCGACGCCGACTGCGGCGGCGCCTGCGCCTGCGCCACCTGCCACGTCTATG